>DATDFT010000051.1:0-16830 GCA_036522475.1 Pyrinomonadaceae bacterium
CCATCGGGCACACCGTCGAGACCGACGACGCGATCGAAAACACGACCGGGATCGATCCGTTCTTCCAGCACGTCTTGCAGAAGCTCGTCGATGTAAGCTCTCACTGGTGCTGGACCACCGCCAATACTGATGTTGTTGTAGAACAGCGTCTCGGATGCGGGGATCGTTTCGTAATGCGGAACTCCGACGCGTCCGACCGCGCCACCGGGACGTGTGATGTTGAGCGCAGTAAGCATTGCCTGCTGAGTGCCGACGCATTCCAATACCGAATGCACACCAAAGCCGCGCGTGAGCTCACGCACACGCGCAACCGCTTCTTCGCCACGTTCGCTCACGACATCTGTCGCGCCAAAGTCTTTTGCTAAAGCAATGCGATCGTGGTGACGCCCCATGATGATGATTTGCTCTGCGCCAAGTCGTCGCGCCGCGATGACGCCACACAAACCTACCGCTCCGTCCCCGACGACCGCCACTGACTTTCCCGCTCCAACCTTAGCGCTGATGGCTGCGTGATGGCCGGTTCCCATCACATCTGAAAGCGTGAGCAGCGATGGAATAAGCGCGTCGTCTTTTCCGACGCGCAGAACGTATAACGTTCCATCGGCAAGCGGTACGCGCACTGCTTCGGCCTGCGCCCCGGCGATCTCTTCATTACCGAAGAACCCGCCGTGAACACATGACGTGTTTAGTCCTTCGCGGCAAAACTCGCAATTGCCGTCGGAAAAGGCGAACGGCATGACGACTAAGTCACCGGGCTTGATTGTCCGCACATCGTGTCCAACTGATTCGACGACACCGATAGCTTCGTGCCCCATAACGCGGCCAGTTTCGCTATGCTCCATCGCCTTGTAAGGCCATAGATCGCTTCCGCAGATGCAGGCACGTGTCACTTGCACGAGGGCGTCGGTAGGCTCGATGAGACGAGCGTCGGGAATGCTCTCGATCCGAACGTCGCCGGCTCCAAACATGACTGTTGCGCGCATTCTTATTACCTCCGTTGAGAACACATTCTAGTCTGCGCATGCTCAGCCGTCGCATGCAGGATTGCGCTGTCTATCGCGATATTGCTCGAATCGCAGAGGCAGAGCGGTACGAAGAAGGACAAACGGTGGGTTTGTCGGAAACGTGTGTAGATTCGCAATTGAAAAATGATTTTTCTGAAACTTACGCCCGAGCGGAATTCACCGTTGCGCCTCGTTCATACGCAAATTAATCTGATACCGAGAAGGTGACATTCCTACTTTGCGCAATCGGGTGACGTTTCAACTTTGGGTTTACATGTAAATAAATCCGGATTGACTTTAATGGGGATTCGCCATATTTTTCCGCTTCAAACCTAAACCTCTGAAAGAATCAATCATGCATCCCACCAGTCTTAAATCGCACGTTTGGGCATCTCAAATAGAGGAAGCTCTTACGAGTGCTGAAAGCGGCACATATCGTCTTAGCGAAGCAATCGTTCATGGCAAACTCGATCTCAAGAATTCCAAGATCAAGTGTGGCATTGAAATCATCAATTGCGACTTTTGCGATGAAGTAGATGTCGCGTCCTGCGAGTTCGAACAACTCGTCAATCTCTCAAACACGACGTTTGATAAGGCTTTTGTTGGCGGTGGACTGCGAACTGTCTATAAGAACGGTCTCATTTGCGAAAACGCACACTTTAAAGGCGGCGCGACGTTCTCCTATATTTCTTGTGAAGGTAGAGCTAGTTTCAACCAAGCGACATTCGGCGAAGAGACCGATGGAAACAGGGCGGATCATGGAAAGGTCGCTTCGTTTGAATCGGCAATGTTTGGCACGGCCCTGGATTGCGAGGCAATCTTTTGGGTCGGCGCTAACTTTAAGAGTATTCAATCTAAAGGTTACGGTAATTTTCACAAGGCGGCATTTAATAGCCAAGAAACAGGAGTCAGTTTTGAATTCGCATCCTTCGGAACCATCTTTAGCTGCTCGGAGGCGGTATTCCGGCAGGAGGTGAAGTGTGAAGGCTTAAAGTGTGGGGGCCATGGTTTCTTTGAGTCAGCTCACTTTGAGCATGAAAAAGCTGACGTCAGTTTTAGGGCGGCATCCTTTGGCGGCACATTGAACTGCGGAAAGACCCGGTTTAAAGGCCCAGTCAATTTCAACGGGTTTGAGTGCCGTTATGGGAGTTTTCAATCAGCTCGCTTCAGGAACAAAGATTCAACAGTGGATTTCACTTATGCGTCGTTTGCCATTGGCATCGATTGTGATTTCGCTTCCTTCAGAGGTCCGACAACCTTCAATAGTTTGCAATGTGGCGGGCTGGCACATTTCAAACGGACTCAGTTCTGGCACAGAGAGCGTCCGGTAACTTTTCGGGCCTGGTCGATTGCACGGTCGATGAACTTTCCGCGTAGCCGTTTTCGGGGATCGGCAGATTTTAGGGGCGTAAGTTGCAAGGGAGTAGCTAACCTCACGCAGTGTAAGTTCGAAGGATCAGAACCTGTAGACTTCAGCTTCTCCTCGTTTCTAAATGTCGACTTTACAGATACTCATTTCGCCGCAGCCGTGATTCTGAAATCCACTGAGGTTGCTTCGACGCTCACGCTCAAAGACACGATATTTGAAAACTCGATTGACCTCAACAAGGCCCAAATCGGATCTCTCAAGATAGAGGCTTACCGACCTTTTCCTGAAGGCGGGGTGGATTTCCGGGACTCCCAAATCGGCGTTTTCGATTTCCCGGGGCGAATTTGGGAAGAGGTGCTCGACTGCCAGGACCCGCAAAAATTTACGCGGGACCCGTACCTTCAACTCGAAGTGTATTACAAAGACATCGGCAATGAGTACGCGGCGCGAAAAGTATATCTTGCGGGACGGAATGCGTTACGCGAGCGAGCCAAGGCGAAAGGTAATAACGTTAACTGGAGCGCGGGAAACTGGGTCAACGATTCGATCTTAAAATGGCTCACAGGATACGGTGTGCAAACCTGGAGATTAATGATTGTGGTCGGGTTGTTGCTTGCTATTTCGATCCCCATCTTCTGGTCTGCCGATTCTCTCAAGGCAAAGCCTCAGCCAACGAAAGCAGCATCGGCGAATAACCCACAGCCTTCGCCAGAGCAACCTGCCAAACCAACTAGGCTTGAACGGCTGGTGTATCCACTCGAGATATTCGTGCCTGTGGTTAAACTGGATGTGGCTGACAACTGGCAACCCATTCCGGACTGGCGAAGAGTATATTCAATCGTTTATCGAATTTGTGGTTGGTTATTGATTCCTCTGCTGGTCGCCTCGATCGCCGGCATTATTAAGAGAGAATGACCTCGCTCTGAGGTCCGAAGTTTTTCTTTTGGGCCGCCCGTAAGTGTTTGAGTTTTTGGCTGGGAGGCAGGGACTCGAACCCCGATAGCCAGATCCAGAGTCTGGAGTCCTACCATTGGACGACCTCCCAGCAAAGAGGAACTCGAATTTACGTATCACGCTCAAACTTGTCAACAATGCCTCCGTCTCGGTCCGAGGCTAAAAGTAAAACTAATGCTTGAACTCCAGTGCATCAAGATGCACAATGGGTCCGTCTGTAGCGACTTTGAGCGGCTCACCTTTCGAAAACAACGACAACTGCTTTATTTTCAGGTTCCCGGAGAGACGACGGAGCGTCGATGACTGAACACGAAGACCAGATTGCCCAGTATCGCGTGAAGCTCGAGGAGACTGCCGCCCTGGTAGCGCGCATTCGCCACGAGATCAATAACCCCCTAACCGGCGTGTTGGGCCAGGCTCAGCTTTTGTTGCGTGAAGATCTGAGTGAACGATCGCGCAAGCGAGTGCAAACGATCGAGGATCTCGCACTGCGCCTGCGCGATGTCGTGGCGCAACTGCGCGAAGTGCAACGACCAGGAAGTGATGGCGACGGGAACCAATAGCGAGCGTGGGGGCGGCCACGGAGTGCCGCCCTACAACGACGCAAGCCTGTTATCCCTTTATCGCTACTTTCTTTTCTTCATCAACGTAGACTTTGATCTCAGTGCCCGGTTTGATGACCGCGTTCTTTCCTTTTTTCAAAAATCCCAGTGGACCAAAGAGAACGACGAGCGCGACCGTGGTCCCGGTCTTGTCATCACCCTCTTTGCCTTTTGTCGAGCGAAGCTTGAGTTTCTGACTGTCAACGGTCATCGCTGATTCAACGCGGATGCCGAGGGATCCGCCTCGGCCCATCATCCCAGCCTTCTTCGCTTGCGCAACGCTCCCTTTCACGAGACTGTCTTTCGCAATCACAACATGACCATCGATCTTCACGTCTTCGGCGACCTTGAACATGAGTGGATCACCTTCAGCCGCGGTCTTACTCGAGATCTCATCGACAGTAACGACAGTGAACTCCATGCCGTCGGGTATAACCTTTAGATTCTCAGCCGGCGGATCCTGACGCGCGATACTGGGCGTAACGAAGCTGACCAGGACCAACAACATCATGGCAGTCTGAAACCCCTTGGAGGAACGGATAGTTTTCTGCATTGAGTTAATCTCCTGGGAGAGAGAGTTAAAAGTTCCCGCTGCGGGAAAACAGCGGAGCGAGTTGGGTGAGTAAAACCAGACCTACAACGACACCGTTTCTTCTTCAGGTGTCTCGACGAGATAAGGACTGACCAATGTCGGTTTCTCTTCAGCGTCCTCGGCAAGCACAGCCTGGATCACCGGCAGACTCAACGAGTGTTTCGTCGTGTTCAGTGGCACAGGCTTGCCGGCTGCATAGACTTTGTGACGGCCGTGCTCTTCGTACCACTCCGCGAGGTTCGCGGTCTTGTGCATGTTCTCGATGATCTGCCGCCAGCCCACGCCCGTGTTGTAGGCGCAGAAGGAAATCTCGCCTTCCTGAGTGCCGTAAGGAATCACGCACATCTCGGTGCGACGGAAGTCGTAGTTGAAAAGATCCTGGAACCACATTCCCTCGACGCAGAGCACGCGCCAGATGTCGTTGCCATCGGCATGCTTCTGGGCCATGCGATCGTTGCGATCGGAGTTGGAACTGGTTGACGAAGGTTTGAAGAGATTGAGGATCTGCGAAATCGGAAATCCCTCCGGCGCTTTCTCGGCGTTGAAGTTTCGCATGATTGCCATGCCGAGCTGCGCGTACGAGAGTTTGCGACCGCGCGCGGTGTCCGTGATCACGGCCACGTCCTTCATAAACTGTTCGTAGTTGAAGAACTCAAACAGCGATTTGAATTCGCCCGTCTGTTTGTTCACCACGAGCAAAGTGAAGATGCCGCAGTTCGGATGGCAGTTACACGACGACCAGCCCCACGGCGCATCAGCGCCCTGCAACATGTCCATCACGCTGGTGAAAGCTGAATAAGACGAGAGCGGGAACCAGTCGCGTAGCGGTTGAATGTGTCCGCCGAGCTGGTTCTTGAGATCGTGAGTCATGCCGGCGAGCGTGTAGCGCCACTTCTTGCGCAACTCATCCGAGATATCTTCATCACGTCCGGTGAACGAAACCGGTTGGAACGCGATGGTCTGAACCTTATCGATGTTCTTTGCCGCAAAGTCGACGATCTGTCCGATAGCGTCGTTGTTGATGCTGTTGACGATCGTGACGACGAGCGTGACTTTGATGCCGGCCGCAGCGAGATTCTCGATTGCACGCAGCTTGACGTCGAACAAGTTGCCGACTCCGCGATGCTTGTTCTTCTCTTCGCTCACGCCGTCGAACTGTAGATAGACGCCGTGTTGTCCGGCGGCTTTGGCAGCTTTGCAAAATTCCAGATCTTCGGCGAAGCGAATCCCGTTCGTCGCGGCGAGTATGCGATAGAAACCAATCTTCTTCGCGTAAGCGACGGCATCGAGATAATAAGGCGAGAGCGTCGGCTCACCGCCGGAAAAGAGAATGATGACTTGTCGCCGCGGCTTGAAAGAGACAGCGCGATCAAGAATCGCCTTCGTGTCTTCAAACGTCGGCTCGTGAACGTAGCCAACCTGGTTCGCATCCATGAAACACGGGTTGCACATCATGTTGCAGCGGTTGGTCAGGTCGACAGTCAAAACTGCGCCACGTCCGAACTTAATATTCGAAGTGCCGTGACGATGTACGTCTTTATCTTCAGCCGCACGAAAGTCACGTCCGAAGAAAAGCGACTCGATGCGCCGCAGAAACTCCGGATCAGTCGCCATTACATCTTCGAACTGTCCGTGCTTCGGACAATCTTTGCGCATCAACACCTGGCCGTTGTCTTCGACGATCTGCGCTTTGATCTCGCCCGGATGCTCGTACATCAAAGTGTCGAGCGGAACCGCACCGGTGATGACAGCGTTGCGAACTTCTTTTACACAGGTTGGACAGAGACTGTCGGTCTCACGCGGGAACCCGAGTGGCGGGGCAGTGCGTTCGTAAGACTTGAGCAATGGACCAGGCGCCCAGTTCGGGCGAATCGCTTCGCCTTCGGGCAGTCGCTGGTTGACTGACTGAAAAGCCTTCCAGGCTACATCGGAGAGCCCGGAAATGAGGCGGGAGCCTTTTACTCCCGACAGCTTACTCTTTTCGGATTCCCCGCGGCGAAAGTTGTCACTAAACAAAGGCTTTTCGTCTCCTAACCTCAAAACCCCCAGAACAGTTGAGCATCATAAACAGGATTTGCAGGATCCACAAGACGCGATTATCCTGAAAATCTGTAAAGTTTTGTAAATTCCTGTCCAAAATGCCCATTCATCCGACAGCCATCATCGAGGATAACGTCGAAATTGGCCCAGATTGCGAGATCGGTGCCTACGCTGTAATCAAACGATTCACTCGCATCGGCGCACGCAACCGCATTTTCGAGCACGCTGTGATCGGCGGCGAGCCACAGGATGTTAAGTTCAAAGGCGAGACGAGCTATCTCGAAATCGGCGACGACAACATCATTCGCGAGTTCTGCACTTTTCATCGGGCCAACGGCGAGGGCCTGACAACCCGCATCGGCTCGCGCAACTTTTTCATGATCGGAGTCCACGTGGCCCACAACTGCGTTATTGGTGACGACAACATCTTCGCGAACGAAGTGGCGCTCGCCGGACACATCACGATCGAGGATCATGTTTTTCTTTCCAATAACGTCGGTGCGCATCAGTTTGTGCGCATGGGCCGTTACGCGATGATTGGCGGCAAGTCGAAGATCGTGCAGGATGTGCTACCGTTCTTCATCACCGACGGCAATCCTGCGAGCGTGCGAGGCGTGAACAGCGTCGGGTTACAGCGGGCAGGGTTTTCTGAAGAAGCGCGTCGCGCGTTGAAGAATGCGTACAAGTTGCTGTTCAGATCGAAGATCCCCGTCGCTGAGGCTTTGGAACAGTTAACCCAGATCGACGATGAACATATCAGTCATCTGGTGAGTTTTATTCGTGGCTCGAAACGCGGATTCATAAGATGACAGTACAGGAACTCGCTGAAATCGTGAGTGGTCGCGTTGTTGGCGATCCAGAGGCACAGATTAAACGGATTGCCGATCTGGATCACGCGGATGAGGGTGAGATTGCGTACGTCGAGAATGAGAAGTTGTTGGATGCTGCTGCGGAGAGTAAAGCGTCGTGTTTGATTGTGCGTGACGGATTCGCCGCGAAGTTTCCGGAGCGCACGGTCATCGAAGTTGCAAATCCAAAACTGGCGTTCGCACTAATCGGCGCGGCGCTGCATCCGCCGCTGCATCGCGAACCGACCATTCATCCGACTTCGGTTGTCGCTGAAACAGCAGACGTCGCGCTCACGGCGTATGTTGGTCCAAACGTTTGTGTGGGCGAGTACGCGCACGTCGGTGCGTACACAAGGCTCGAAGCGGGTGTGGTGTTGGGTGCGAACGTGACCGTGGGTCAGGATTGTGTGCTGCATCCGAATGTCGTGCTGTACGACGGAGTCACGATCGGGAATGGCGTCATCTTGCATGCGGGTGTGTGTCTCGGTGCGGATGGTTTTGGTTACGTGCGTCACGATCTCGGATACCAGAAGTTTCCGCAGATTGGAACGGTCTTGATTGAAGACGAGGTCGAGATTGGTGCGCACAGTTGTGTGGACCGCGCTGCACTGGGTCGCACGCGTATCGGGCGCGGGACGAAGCTCGACAACATGGTCCATGTGGGCCATAACTGCGATATCGGTGAGCGTGTAGTGATTGCCGCGCAGACAGGGATCAGCGGTAGCGTGGTGATCGAGGATGATGCTGTGATTGGCGGGCAGGTCGGGTTTGGAGATCACACTCGCGTGCAGTCGGGCGCGATCATCGGATCGAAGGCGGGGATTTTACCTGGGAAGATCGTGCGGCCGGGCGTGTGGTGGGGAATTCCCATCCAGCCGCTCGATCAATACAAGCGGATGAATGCGCATCTGAATCGCCTGCCGCAGATGCGCGAGGAAATCAAGCGCCTCCAGGCAGAACTCCAAGAGCTGCGCAAAACAATTGGCCGCGAATGAACGCAGATTAACGCCGATTAATCATTTGAATTGATCCGGCATTCATCTGCGTTCATTCGCGCCCAAAAATTCCAGGATTAGTTCAGCAGCGCGTGATGAGGCGCCGGGTTCGCCGAGTTTGTGTGCAACCTCGTGCAAGCGTTTGCGCATGGTTCTATTAATGTCGGGGTCGAGAAGCTCGACGAGTTTACTCGTTAAATTTTCCCCTGTGAGATCTTTTTGCATCAGCTCTGTTGCGATCTCCTGGCCCGCAACAAGATTCACCAGTCCGTAATGCGAGACCGTAATCAACCGGCCGAGAGTGTGCCAGTTGATTGTTGACTCTTTGTAAACGATCACCATCGGCGTTTCGAGTAGTGCGGCCTCGAGCGTTGCAGTGCCACTCGCAATCGCAGCCGCGTCTGAAGCAGCGAGTGCCTCGCGAGTTTGGTGTTGCACTACTTTCACGTGGTTTGCATTGCTTTGAGAAACGATCGCGCGCGTTTCTTCATCAGTGCGGCTGGGTGCGAGCACGACAAGCGGTTGCACTTCAGGCCGTGCGTTGCGAAGTTGGGCCATCGCATCAAGCATCGGCGGCAGAATTCGATGTAACTCCTTGTGACGACTGCCCGGTAGAAACGAAACGATCGGTCGCGAAGGATCGAGATCGTTGCGACGACAAAACTCCTCTCGTCCGTATCGCGCTTTCACCTCGCCTGACAGCGGATGGCCCACAAACTCAACGTGCTCGACGCCGTGTTGCTTGTACCAGTCGATTTCGAAAGGAAGAATCGACAGCAACAAATCCACGTCGCGCTTGATCTTGTTCACACGTCGCGGACGCCACGCCCAGAGTTGAGGACTGATGTAGTAGATCACTTTCAAACCGCGCCGGTGCAGAGCAGAAGCGAGTCGCAGGTTGAACTCGGGCCAGTCAACGAGGACGACGGCATCGGGTGCACATTGAAGCGCCGCGGCTTTGAGTTGGCGAAATGCTTTGAGGAACTTCGGAAAGACGCGTCCGACTTCTACGATTCCCAGGATAGCGAGCTCGTCGGAGTTGACGACTGTTTCGACACCCGCTTCGCGCATCAGTGGGCCGGTGGCTCCGAACAGTTCGAGCTCGGCGTGTTCGCGCAGGGCTTTTACGAGCGCGGCCGCGTGAGCATCGCCTGACGGTTCACCGGCAACGATCATCAGTGTGTGGCGCTTCGGCACGGCGCGGATGATAACAGACGCTCTGCATATCTCTGCGGCCTCTGCGTTAAAGTTTTTTTCAACGCAGAGAACGCCGAGATACGCAGAGAGCCGCTGAGATGTGCTAGCATCCACGCGCCCCTATGACTCGCTTTGTTCTGGGAATCATATTTCTCGTCATTGCCTGCCACGCAGTATTCGCGCAGCAAACAAATCCGGTCGATCGCAAAGTCGCGAATCCGATGACGGACACGCCCAACGTCAATCCACTCAATACCGATCAACCCGTGCAGCGCCGCAAGCCAACTCAAGGCGGAGTGCAGGGAACTCCAACGGATCAAATCACTGTCGAGGCAACGAAGCAGAGCGCGTCAGGTCCGGAAAACGCACGCGTGGTCGTTTATGAAGGAAACGTCGACGTTCGCATCGGCACTTATCGTCTTCAGGCCGACAAGGTCACGGTTTACGAAGCCGAAAACAGAGTTGTCGCAGAAGGCAGCGTCGTCTTCGATCAGGCGGATCAGCAACGCATCACGGGTTCGCGCGGCGAGTGGAACTACCGCACCAAGACCGGGTACTTCGTCGACTCAACCGGATACACAAACCAAACACAGGACGGCACGCGCATTTATTTCACCGCCGACCGCGTGGAGAAAGTCAGTCTCGACACGATTGTCGCCACCAATGTGCAGGTCACTGCTTGTGACGAAGACGTACCGAAGTGGAGTTTTCATGCGACCAGGACGCGCATCAAGACCGGTGATCGCGTGTACGTCTACGGGCCGAAACTTAAACTCAAAAATATTCCGGTCTTCTTTCTGCCTTACGCGTCTGTATCGATCAAACCGCGCGACCGTGCCTCAGGTTTTTTAACGCCGACGTTTGGTGGCTCAGGCGCGAAGGGCGCGCGTTTGTCGACTGCGTATTATCAAACGCTCGGTCGCTCCGCTGACTTCACGTTTCGCAGCGACATCTACACGGCGCGGGGGTTGGGCTTTGGTGGCGACTTGCGCACACGCGCGAACTCGCGCTCGTATCTCAACGTCGGTTTCTACGCCGTCAAAGATCGAATCTTTGGTCCAAAGGCTGACGCCGCGCATCCGAATCAGGGCGGGTCGAGTCTTTATGTTGACGGTGTGCACTACTTCAAGAACGGTTTCACCGCGGTTGCTGACGTCAACATCACTTCGAACCTCGCGTTCCGGCAGGTCTTCTCGGACAACATTCAACAGGCGATCTCGCCGGAAGAGACTTCGCAGGTTTTCGTCAACAAGGATCACAACGAGTACAGCTTCAACTTTCTCGCACGCACGCAGGTAACGTCGCTGACGAACGCGCGCATTCGCATTCGACAGTTGCCGAGCATCAGCATCGATAAGCGACCCACGATCGTGAGTTTTTTGAAAAACCTGCCGCTCTATTTTTCGTTCAGTGGCGCGGCGGACGGCGTGAGCCGCAAGGAGACGGTTGAAGATCAGGTGCAGTTTGTGCACGACGTCGGCGGCAATCCGATCATCACGCCGTCGATCGTGCAGCGGCTCGATCTGAATCCGCGTTTTGAGCTGCCGTTGAATTTTGATGGATGGACCGTCACTGCATCGGGCAATGGGCGCGTCACCTTCTATTCCAACTCTCTCGATCCAAACACACGCGACGTGCTCAGTCGCAACCTGACGCGTAGTTACGGTGAGTTTGAGCTGGACGTGAGGCCACCGGCGTTCGCGCGAGACTTTCATCGCGGTGGCAAATTTTTCTTTCGTCACGTGATCGAACCGTATGTGGTCTATCGAAAACTTTCCGGCATCAACAACTTCGATCGCATTATTCTCTTCGACTATACCGATGCGATTGCCGACACGAACGAGATCGAGTTTGGTATCGCGAATCGTTTCTTCACGCGCCGCTCGACTGAAAACGTCAACAACGAGAGTTTGAGGGAGACTGAAGGCGAGACCAGGCCGCTGCTCTCGAGCCAGCCTTACGAAGCACTGACGATCACCGTGCGCGGCAAGTATTTCTTCGATCCGTTTTTCGGCGGCGCTCTGATTACGAATGAGCGCAACCAGTTTTACCCCATCAACACGCTTTCCGGATTTGTTTACGGCGGCGTGCCGAGACGCTTTTCACCCGTTAACGTTGACACGCGCTATCGCCCGCGACGAAACATGTTCGCGGATTTCAGAACGGACATCGACAGCAACGGACACGGCCTGCGCGCTCTTTCGGCGACTTTCGGACTTACAAAAGCGGGTATCCAGATGTTTCAGAGTTTTTATTACACGCGCGCGATCGCGTTGGCGCCGAACCTCGCAGCGTTGCCGAATGCGCCTGGTTTTGAAGCGGGCACGGTGCGCGGTTCGCAGTGGAGTCCGTCGGTGTTTCTCGGCAATCGCGATCGTGGGTTTTTTGGCGGGGCGTCGTTCTTCTTCGATTTTCAGAAGCGACCCGGGCGAGGGGATAGTTCGTTGATCAGTTCGACAGTGACGCTCGGACACGCGTGGGATTGTTGCGCAGGGACGATCCAATTTTCGAGTTTCAACGTCGGCCTGCGCAAAGAGAACCGCGTCGTCTTCGCCTTCCGCTTGAACGGCATCGGCACCTTCGGCACCGAACAAATCGGCCAGCGCGGTCGGTAGTAGGCTTGCATAGCGCCCTGGGCGTTATGCTCAAAGGCAACAGTCGCGGTCATATCTGTTCATTCTGACGGTCCTGTTATATATTTCTCCGCGTCCACACGTCCTTAACGGCACCCATCGGTAGGTCCATTATGAAAATTGCTCGTATCTCCCTCAGCCTGATCACCTGTGTTGGCCTCATTGCGCTGGTCCTGTTTTATTTCCCGCCACGCTCACGCGCGGTCCAAACCCAATCGGCGCAACGCAAAACCCTGCGCGGCGCATTCGTCCCCGGTGAGATCCTGGTCCGTTATCGCAACGAACAGACTGCCCAGACCAAAATGGGTCGCATCGTGGTGCCGGCCAAAGACGGCGAACAACTCCCGGCTGACGTTGAAACTTTCGATCGGACCGGACTCGTCAAGGGTTTGAGACTGGCACGCGTCTCTCCGGAAAAAACTTTGAAAGCCATCGCTGCTTTGCGTCGCCAACCTGACGTTCTTTACGCCGAGCCCAACTACATCCTTCACTCCGTTGGTGTTCCAAACGACGCGCACTTCGGGGTCCAGTACGGCATGACAAAAATCGGCGCGCCGCAAGCATGGGACATCACGCAGGGAAGTTCAGATGTTGTTGTCGCCGTCGTCGATACCGGTATGGACATCAATCACGAGGACCTGGTGAGCAACATTTGGACCAACCCGTCTCCAGGTTCAGTCGCCGGCATTACAGGCGACATAAACGGCTACAACTTTTTCGATGACAACGGTAACGTGATGAACGCCAATGACGCCGAGAGTCATGCAACTCACGTCGCCGGAATTATCGGCGCGCGCGGTAACAACGGCATCGGTGTCGCAGGGGTCAACTGGAACGTGAAGATCATGCCCCTGAAATTTTTGTTCACCACCATCCAGAACGGTGAGATTGTCGACCTCGGCGATACAAAAAACGCGATCGCAGCCTGCGGTTATGCCGCCGAAATGCGACACCTTTGGGAAACCACCGGCCACACGAAGGGCGCGAACGTTCGCGCTATCAATGCGAGTTTTGGCGGCGACAAATTCGCACAAGCCTTTCTAAACGCAATCAATGAACTGAATAATCGTGAGATACTTTTCGTCGCTGCTGCGGGCAACTTCCGGGATGGAAGTCAGGAACTGGATAACGATCGTGTCTCGGTTTTTCCTGCCGGCTTCGATGCGCCGAATATCCTTTCTGTCGCCGCCACCGATCAGAACGATCAGTTGGCTGCCTTTTCGCACTTCGGCGCAACCACAGTTGAACTCGGCGCACCCGGCGTATCGGTGCTCAGCACTACACCGCCGTGTGTCCGCGTGAATATCGCTTGCGCTCCCGCGTTTCCGAATCCGTTCACTCCCACACAGGACACCTACAGTCTTTTCGACGGCACATCGATGGCGGCGCCTCACGTCACTGGCGCAGCCGCACTACTCTGGGCGCGCGATCCGACTCTGACTGTGCAGCAGGTCAAACGGTTGCTGATGTTCAATGGAGATGTTGTGCCGGCGCTGCAAGATCGAACGTTGACTGGACGACGACTGAACGTTTTCAAGAGTCTTCAGTCGTTGCAGGAAGCGGACATAATACCGCCAAGCGCCGTATCGAACATCCACATCAATTTTCAAACGGGAAGAACGGTCAATCTCGGCTGGACCGCAGCCGGCGATGACGGAAACGGTGGTGGTCCAGCAGCTCTTTACGAACTCATCTTCGTTGATGGTGTGACGAATCAGGAGTTTCCACTGAAAGGTGTTATTCCCGCGGCGCCGGGCACGCCACAAAACGTTGCAGTCACGATTCCGTTACGGCACACCTCGGGAACAGTAAGAGTCCGGTCGTTCGATAACAAAGGTTTTCAGGCAAACGTCGACATCGCTATCGGAGTCACAGTGTCTGGGTTGGACGGCGATCCCTACATAGTTACGGAAAACTCGAACAACACCGTGCTCTCAACAAACGGAGTTCGCAAGGCTCTCGATGGAGATGATGTTTATCTCAAGACTACGATCCCGGGCTTCAGCTTTCCGTTTTTCGGCAAGAACTACACCCAAATCACACTCTCCTCAAACGGCAACATTTTCTTTTCGGATCCTCCGGTTCGCACGAATCCGGATCTCGCCGACAACCCTGCCGATGATCCTCCGGGGTCGCGGTTTTACCTTGCGGGCTATCAGATGATCGCCGGACTGTGGGCCGATTTGGATCTATCGACCAGTAGGCGCGGCGATGCGGGTATCTACGAAGTGCAGAGTCCGAACAAGGTCATCTATCGCTGGCAAGGTATGCAGTTCGGTTGTGATGTGTGTGGTCCAGTTAACTTTGAAGTCGAGTTGAATGCAGACGGCACAATAAAGACTCGATATGGTAGCGGCAACGGTCAGATCACTCCGACGGTTGGCATCAGTAACGCAGAGAACCAAGCCTACCTCATCGACACGCATTCGTCGGAAGAAGATTTGATCAATCTGACTAACGCGGCCGAAGTAACGTTCAGTCCGAGGAGTCCATTTACCGCAGCTGTGCTGTCAGCCTCGCAAGTGTTTTTGAATAGCTGGACGCTTCAGGGTCACACGTTTGCCTACGCGAAGTTGACGTTTCCCGATTCGGGCTATCGAGTTGCAAATTGGGGTACGCCGGTTCGCGCCGGGAACGCGTTCACGGACGATGCGACTGTGGAGCACTTCAACGGATCGGTTATTCCGGCAAACAGCAGCACGGCGCAGATCTGGGATCTCGGAGCCCTCTCTGCGGGTGACTACACGTTTACCTTCAAGAACTCCGGAACTACCGTGAAGACGTTGAGCTTCACAGTGAGTGCAACTGCCCCGCCGGCGAATCCAATCGACGATGCGCGCACGTTTGTGTTCTGGCAGTACAGAGACTTTCTGCGGCGCGATCCGGATGGACCAGGCTGGGACCACTGGACGAATGAGATCACGATGTGCAGCGACGCAGCGAACCGCTTTCCAGGTGAGACTGAGGCGCAGTGTGTGGACCGGAAGCGAACGAATACCAGCGGCGCGTTCTTCGTCTCGCCGGAGTTTCAGAACACGGGCTACTACGTGTTGCGAGTGTATCGCGGGTCACTTGGACGCATGCCGCACTTTGGCGGAGGCAACACCGCGACTGATGAGTTCACGCGCGATGCGGCGACGGTGTCGCAGGGGATTGTGGTGAACAATGCGCTGGCGCCGGACGTGATCAATGCGAACAAGCAGGCGTTTGCAAATGACTTTGTGACGCGGACCGAGTTTCGCGGCATCTACGACGGCTTAAGTGCAGCGCAGTATGTCGACAAGTTATTCCAAACTACAGGGGTGACGCCGTCAGCGTCAGATCGTCAGGCGCTAATAGACGAGTTGACGACCGCTAACATGTCGAACGCGGCCAAGGCGGATGTGCTGTTCAAGGTAGTAGATGGGACGCAGACAACTGCGGGTGGTGTGCTGGTATTCAACACCGCCTACGGCCAGGCATTTTACAATAACCTGTTCAACGCTGCGTTTGTGCAGATGGAATACTTCGGTTACCTGCTGCGCGATCCTGATGACGGCGGCTTTGCGTTCTGGCTTGCCAAGTTGAACTTCTACGGCAACTTTGTCGATGCGGAGATGGTGCGGGCGTTCATCAATTCGCCTGAGTATCGCTCACGGTTCGGTGCGCCCTAAGAACCCGGCTCATCTGAACAACTCATAAATGTGCTCGGCGATTCTTCTGGGGTCATCATCGGCTTTGCTGGTCCATGATCCCATTGCCGTTCCTGCACGCTTCGCTAAATCACACGCAGCCTTTCTCAACGTCAACTGGCGGCGATCACGCGCCAACTCGAGAATGTTGTGTACGTACTCCTCAGGATTATGTATCCGTTCCAGCGTGCGCAGCCCCTCTTCACCCATCTTCGCGAAACGATCCGGCTCAGTGAGAAAAGCTTTCAGATGCTTTTGGATGTCTGCGATCTCATGTTCGTGACGCACATGGGCCACCGTATCGCTCGACAGCGAAGAGTACCAGCCGACATCGGTAACGAGGCTCGGTAAAGCGTGATACCAGATGCGTAACTGGCTGCCGGACGCCTCACCCATCGTCGGGTAGCGCAAGTTGATCGCCAGGTGTGAGTCTTCCAGCACTCTATTCAACTCATCTTCGGGCGCGTAGCCGTGCAGTTGGACCAGCTTACCGAGTTCCAGTTGACGAATGCGTCTGCGCAACGCGCGCGCATCGGCAATCTCGCCGAATATATCCAATCGAAAACAGTCTCGCTCCCGCATCCCGCTCAGCGCTTCAAGTACGGCGTTGAGTCTGCGATTGCGACCGATGTAGCCAAAAATGATCAAGCGATAAGGTGGACTATGCGTGCCGGCACGTTCGTCGCCGTTGCGACTCGGAGGTATCGAACGCGGCAGTGGTGTAAACATCACGGGCCATTGTTTGGAGCATTGCAATTGCTCAAATGCTTCATCTGTGTGGACTACGACACCCAGGGAGTTTTCCAGCGCCAGAGGAGTCAACGGATAGTGCTCCGTCATAAAATCGATACTGAGCCTGCCTTTAACGAACTCGGTCGCTGCGTCAAGTCCCCCTTCACCGTAGTGAAGCTTTATCTGGTCCAGC
>DATDFT010000052.1:0-9233 GCA_036522475.1 Pyrinomonadaceae bacterium
CAGTCTTCAATCAACACGCCGGCACACGCACGCAGCCACGCAATGTCATCCTGCTGCTCGATACATCGCTCTCGATGTACGGCGAAAAGCTCAAGCGGGCCGTTGAAGCGCTCGATTACTTTCTGAATTCACTCTCGCCCGAAGATCATTTCGACCTCATCCTTTTCAACGAAGAGACATACGCCTTCTCGCCCGCACCGCTCCCTGCGACTCCCGACAACGTAGAACACGCACTCGATTTCATCAGAAATTCGATGCTCGGCAGCGGCAGCGATCTGCGCAAGGCGCTCGAGAAGGCAGTCGAACTTACGTGGCAGTTTCCTCAAGGCGAACGCAGCGTTGTCCTTGTTTCCGACGCGAATCCCACCCTCGGTACGCGGAATGTGAAAGAGATTTTGAAAACCGTTCAGACCAACAACGGCCAGAACACGACGCGTGTTCTTACTTTCGGGCTGGGAAGTGACGCGAACGGGACGCTGTTGGAAGAACTCGCAAAAACAGGTCACGGCTATTCTGCGCGTGCGCGTGAGACTGAGGACATAACGACCGCGCTCAAGATTTTCTTTGACCATGTCGGCAGCACCAGCATCGAGAATCCACGCCTCACATCGAACGCCATGAACAACCTCTATCAGGTTTACGCGAGCGATGAATATGGTTTCGACGGCTCGAGCCTCGCATTCGTCGGTCGTTACCGCACACCGTCGCCGCGAATGAACGTGACGGTCACGGGCCAGTTCGGAACTGAAACCATCAGGCTCTCGCGAGATGTCGTACTTCCCGAACTGGCGGACATTCATTCGCATCTGCCGCGTGTTTGGGCACGCGCTCGAGTCGATGCGCTGTTGCGCGAGATGGATCTGAACGGTGAGCGCGAAGATTACATCGCGGAGATCATTCGTCTCTCACAAAAGTATCGCTTCGTCACGCCTTACACCGCCTTCATCGCAGCGCCACGCGCGCTGTTGCGGCCACGACTGATTCAACCTGGAGATCCGGTGCTGCGCGTGAAGACTGACGAATCGATCAATTCAGTCTTCGCGGTGTTTCCGTTTGGAGAAACACTGCCGCTCAAGTTTCTCCAGGGCGAAAGTGTTTGGGAGGTGCGCTTCCTGGCGCCTGCGTGGTTGCCCGATGGAACGTACCGCTGTCGTCTGTTGATGACTGACAAGAACGGCAACGGATACCAGGAGACAAAGAGTTTCGTGATCGACAGTCACGCGCCAAAACTCGGGGTCAAGATCAGCGATAAACCGATCAAGGCGGGTGACGAACTGGTGGTGAAAGTAACTGCTGATAGCGACACGGTACGTTTGTTCGCGCGCATCTACGGTGCGCAACCCGTGCCGTTGTCGTGGTCGCAACAGGACCAGGCGAATGTTGGAAAACTGCGCGTGCCGGCAAGTCTCGCCGCCGGCCGGTACTTGTTGACAGTTTCAGCGGAAGACGCGGCGCACAATCAATCTACAGCGGAAGTTCCGATCGAGGTGATGTCACGGTGATGGCCCACACTCGAAGACTATTTCTCACGCAAAGGCGCAAAGGCGTAAAGCGATATTGCGTTTCTTGCGCTGTTGTGTTGCTGGGTTTAGTAATTGGACTTGTCGCATTGCGGTTTTCGGCGCGGGCTGAAAATGCCGATGATATAGGCGCTGCGCTATACACTCGCCACGAGTTCTTCGGCGCACAGGCAATCGTTCCTTATCCGACCGCCGAAGCGCGCAACCGGCTTGCAGACGTTCGCGCAAAGTACCCGGACAACGCGCAGATTTATCTGAAGTTGTCTCAGCTTGACGAAAAGCTCGGTAACGAAGAACCGGCGTTGCAGGAAATGCGAGCCTTCGTCGAACACGAGCCGGATAAATTGAAGGCGCTCGAAACGATGGTTGAGTTTCTCGATCGTCGTGCGCAGTTTCCAGGCGAGGCGGAGTCGCTGGAACGCATGATGCACGTCGCGCCGCCTGAGCAACGGGTCGAAGTGTTTCGACGTTTGATGCAGTTGGCGGAAACTCATCTCCTCGAAAAATATCTCACCCCACGTTTTTACGAGCAGACGATCAATGACAACCCTGCTGCATATGAAATCGTCGAGCAGTATCAGCAGAAGTTGATCGATAACGGCGACAACTACAAGGCACTTACACTCGTGCGGCAAAACAAAGATCACTTTCCGCAGCATCGCGATCAACTAATCGCACTGGAGGCGTCGCTGCTCGAGGGCATGGGCCAAGTCAAACAGGCCGAGGAGGTTTACAAGCAATCCTTCGATCCATTTTGGTCAAGCGAACTGGCAGCAAACTTCTACAAATTCCTCAGAATTCACGATCGTTTTCGCGCCTATGGTCATGAATTGCGCGAAGCGTTCCAGCGTAATCCGGCGGATTTCAACGCGGCCCTGCGACTGCTTGATTACTCAAAAGAATCGGGAGATGCGCGCCCGGATGTGTTTGTGCAGCTCGAAAAAACGAGAGCCTCTCGACACATCAACTGGACTCAGGACGAGTTGATTACCGTCACGCGGCTCTTGCTCGAACAAGGCTACGGCGAAGCAGCTTCCCGTTTTTTGTACACCCTTTACTTGCAGGGCGATATGAAACCCGGAAGTAAACTGCGCGCCAGAGTTCTCTATCAACTGTTCGAGATACTCTCCGATGCAGGCAATCAAAGACTGTCCCTCACCCGCGGTGATTTGAAGTTTTATCAGGACATCGCCACGGCCGATCCTCATCCCGGAATGATGGGTGGAGTTTTGTCACTCATCCTTTCCGACACCGAACCAAAGCAGGAGCTCGCAGTTGAAGAAGAGCGCGCGGTTGCGCATTTCAATCGAGCTGCCGCCTACCGCATTTTCACTGCATACAAAAAAGAGAATCCGACGGCGCCAGAGTTGGCCCAGATGTACCTGGACATCGTGAGGCTTTATACCGCCGGCAAAAACCTCGACGTCGCTTCACAAACACTCGCTGAATTCGAGCAGCGTTACACGGACGCGCCGCAGTTTCCCGAAGTCGCACTCAAACTCGCTGACGCTTACATCGTAACTGAAAAGTACGATGCGGAGCGCGCACTCTACGCACGCATTCTTGATTACCTCGGCCGGCATCGCGCTAAGAACGCGCCGCTCATTCCGCGTCCCGCTCCGGGCGCCGATCAAAACCAACAGACGCTGAACGCATTGTCGGAACCAACGACAGTCAAGCCTTCAGTCGTCGCTTATCCGCCCATCTCGAATCCGGGAATCAACAACACGATCACTGCGCCCAACGAAAATTCTTACCACTCCGAAGCTTCTTCGTTTTCGGACCAACTCACACCTGACGACAAGGACGAGGTCGTCGACTACGAGACAATCCTGCAGCGTTACGTTGCATCACTCGCGAAAGACGACCGCACCAGTGACATCCTGGCTCTTTATTCGAGTGAGATTAAGAAGTATCCCGGTGAGCAGGTCCTATACGAACAGATGTTGCAATGGCTCGGACAAACCAACATGGTTGACGAGCAGTTGCGTGTCTATCAGGAAGCGTTGCGTGCGTTTCCTTCAACCACGTGGAACGACCGCCTGGCGCGATGGTATGTGCGGCAGCAGCGAACCAAAGAGTTTGAGGCTCTTTCGCGCGACCTGATTGCAAAGGTCGACGATGCCGAGGCCGAAAAATATTTAAAGGAATTTATCGACAGCAAGGTCTCGAGTTTTGATTCACAGCTCTACCTCGCTTTGTACACGGTCGCGCACCAGCGTTTTCCGCATAACCTGAATTTTGTGAAAGGATTGTTGAGGTTCTACAGCGAAAATAAACAGTGGCAACAGTGGCGCGCACTCATTGCTGAGTACTACTTTGAATCGCAGGAATGCCGCGATCAATTCTTGACGCACCTCGCGAGTCACGGCGAACTGCGTGAGTATCTGTCGCGAGCTCGCGAGACGCTCGGCAAGTCAACAGATTCCGAAGCTCTGCTACCATACAAACTGTTTCGCGCCGATGCCGGCGCACAACTCTCGAACTTTGAAGAAGCCATCGATGCTTATCGCGAACTCAATCGTCTCTACCCGAATTCACCCGAGTTCGCTGAACGGCTGATCAACTTCACGCGCTCGTTCGGCCAGCACAATCGCCGTTTTCTCGAGGAATCCGCGGCTATCTCGCAGTCGTTCGCAGACGCATCGCCGTCGGTCGCGGCTTATCGAGTCCGTGCCGGTGAAGTGCAGGCTGAGCTTGGCGACTACACCAAGGCGCGCGCCGAGTGGGAACAGCTCATTCCGCTCGCGCGCGGCGATCACGACACCTACCTTGATACGGCGACGATCTACTGGGACTATTTTCAGTACGACGATGCCTTGCGCACGATCCACACGCTGAGGCAACAAGCGAAAGACGAAACGCTTTATGCTTTTCAAGCTGCAGTGATTCTCGAAGACAAGCACCAACTGCATGAAGCGCTCAGCGAGTATGTCAAGGCGCTTCTGTCGGACTCTTTCGAAAACGACTCTTATCGCGCGAAAAAACGCCTCGTAACGCTTTCCAAACAGCCTGGTGTTTCCGACCAGATTGCCGCTGCCTTTGTCCAGGAACGCCGGCGCGATAACAACGACAACTTTCTTTTGGTCTACGCTGACTTCCTGGACCATGCACAGCGATGGCCGGAGGCTGCACGACTGTTGCGTGATGCGGTAGCTCACAGCAACTCGGAGGATTTTCTGCGAGGAGCACGCAGCCTGTTCAACGATCATGATGACGTCAGTGGGCAGGTTGCGGCACTGCAACGCCTGATAGTCACAGCAACTGACCGTCGAGCCGACATCGCACGTCGCCTGACTCTCGCTGAGCTTTACAGCAAACACGGTCAACCGCCTCAAGCCGGCGGCGAGTTGCGCACGTTGGTCCAAAAGTATCCGACAAACTATGGCGTGCTGAGCGAGAGTGCCGAGTTGTGCTGGCGACTCGGTCTGCGCTCGAACTCGCTTGCCATTCTGCAATCGGGCATGCAACGCGGCCTCGGTAAGTTTCGTTATCTGTTCGGACGTAAGCTCGCGGCGCGTGACGTTGAGATGCAGAACTTCAGTGCTGCACAAGCAGTGCTCGAAAGACTCAACTCCGAGGATCGTCTGAACACTGACGTGTTTCACGAGCTCGCGAAAGTTTATGTTCGCACCGGAAATCAGCAGAAGCTGCGCACTGCGTTCAGCGCAAATATCGAAGCAATCAAGAAGCAGGACATTGATACGCGCGAGATTCGATTTCAGGTTGCAAGCCTTCGCAAAGAGATGATCGAAGCTTTCACGTTGCTGAAAGACTACTCGTCAGCAATCGAACAGCACATTGAGATTATCAATCGCGATCCGGATGACGACGAATACGTTGACGAAGCGATTAATTACGTTCGCCGTTATGGCGGTGGTGACACGTTGCTGAATTACTACCAACGAGTCGCGCGCGAGGCGTACAAGAATTATCGCTGGAACGTTGTGCTTGCGCGGATTTACGACGCGAAGGGCGACTTCGCCAATGCTGCGCGGCAATATGATGTGGCGCTCGACAACCAGCCGGAGATGACCGAGCTCTACGATTCGCTCGCAGATGTTTACACACGCGCGAAAGACTACGACGCGGCACTTGGCGCGCTGCGAAAAGCGCAGGAACTCTCCAACGATGATCCGCGATACACAACGCAAGTCGTCGCTTTGCTGGAAAAGGCCGGACGACATGCAGAGGCGGAAGTCGAACGGCGCAAGTTGCCGCAGGAGGAGATCAAAAAACTTTCGGTAAGCGATCAATTTGCGGAAGCGGCGCGGCTGCGCTCAACCAATCTCGTAGATGCGCTCGCGAATTATCGCAACGCCTTCAACGCGTTTTCGGCCAACCCGTTCAAGAACGAGTTGAAATCTTCGGATGTCGTTGGTTACGTGCAGACGGTTAGAAGTCAAGAACGACTCGATCAAATCATGCAGCGGCTGTGGGAGTTGCGTGGCCGTCTGATAGCGGAGACTGGAAAGCCCAAGTCCCCGAATGCCGGGAAAGCGAAGGAGTTGCTTGCGACTTTGGATGGCGCCATCACGGAAGGCATTGGCGGCGTCGCTGCGGAGAGAGCAACGAGTGATGAACTGACGGCCTTGTTTAAGTTCGTGGATGAACAGACAAAAATCGTGCTGAGCAAAGATGCCGACAGCAACGGCACGCTGACGCTCTTGCGCAATCTCAGCAAGCGAGCCGGATTTGGATCGATCGAAGAAGAAGTGCTGATTGCGTTGAAAGAGCATGACTATGCAGTGCGCGATTGGCCGTCGTATCAGAGTGATCTGCGCAACCTAATTGGGTTCTATGATGAACGTGGTGCGTATCAAACAAATCTCAGTCTGCTCGACGCTGAACACGCGCGCGTTCCGAACTCCATTAATTTTGACTTTGCGAGTTTGATTGCAGCCACTGCGCGTCTTGTCGGAGACAACGCGCGTGAGCTGGAGGCTTTGAGAGAGAATTATCAAAAGACCGTTGACGCTCAGACTCAGTTCGTAACTTCGCAGGATCCGCTCGTCGAACGCTATTTTGAAGTTCTTTGGGCGAACGGTGAGACTGGCAGAAGCGAACTGCTTTCCTGCGCGCAACACTCGACGCCACATCAACTCCAGCTCATCGCGTTCCTGCTGCACAAGGAAGACAAGGAGTTGGCCCACGTCGCGATCGAGAGCTCGCCCTTGCCGGCTGTTTGGAAGTCTTCGCGCAATGCAGAGACTAGTTTGGCGCTGAATGAGTTCGACGATAGCAGCGAGAAGTATTTCGCTTCAGCGCTGAACTTCCGGCCCATCGGAGAGCTGGTCAAACAAACGCCGGATACGAAAGAGCAACTGGTTGGCGACGATTGGTATCGACTGGCGCAGAGTTATGGTCGCTGGTTGTATTTGTCTGCACAACCGGAGCAGAAGTTGAAGTCTCGATCATTCCTGCCCGCTATGATTGAGAACCGGCCCGCAGACTCGAATGAGCAGGCGATCCTCGGTCGCTGGTATCTCGAGCAGAAAGATTTTGCACTCGCTAAGCAGCACCTCATCCTTGCGCACGATGCTGAACCTGACGACAAGACCATTCTCGCTGACCTTGGCTCTGCGTTTTTTCTGAGCGGCGATTCGCGAAAGGCGAACGAGCTATGGGATGAGATCGTCGATCGGAGCGATTCGGTTGGCGACCACGTGCTTTATGTCGAGACTTTGGTCAGACACAAGTTGAATCAACAGGCGCGCCTTGGTGTGACGCCGTATGTGACGACGACTTTAAAGATCCAGCTCAAGCAGGAACAGCGGTACGACTCGACTGAACGAAAGCAGCAGTTCGCCGATTTTGGTAACCTCATCAAAATCCTTGCGCGCTCGTTCGCGAGCGTTGACTCTTCTGAGGCCCAACTCACTCCCGCGCTCGAAGCGAAGAAGGCCACGTTCTTCGCCCAGCTTTGCGCCGCCGCTGCTGACAACCAGTTCCTGCCGGAGTTCCTGCTTCGCAACTCACTCGTGTCACGTCATGAAGCGGGGCCGTTCTACCAGATGCTGATTAAGCGTAGCCAGGGGCTGTCAACCTATGATCACGACTATGCCTACGCGGGACTAATCAACAGCAGTTTCGACGATTCGACGGTTGAGTACGCTCTCGATCAGGAAACCGATTACAAGCGTTCGGAACCGGAAAGCGACAAGCTCAAGTGGCAGCGAGAGTACCTCGACTACTTGATCGAGCAGCATCAAACAGCGCCTGCGCGCCAGTTGATAGCTTCAATTGAGGCCGAGATCAAGTGGCGTTACGCACGTCCGGTTTGGTTGTGCTTCGCGTCTTTGCGATTGGACGTTCGCGAGGGCCGCGTCGCTAGAGCCGTGACCGAACTTCAACGGCTGGTCGGAATCGAAAGCAATCCAAACTCGAGCGAGACGAAAGCGCCGAGTATCGAGCGTTTGAATCAAGCGGTTGCTCTGCTTCGCGATGAGGGACGTGGTGAAGAAGCGCGACTCTTGCTCGAAACAGCTTACGCGCGAGAACTTGCACTCGGACATTTCGAGTCGACGTATTTCGCCGGGCTGGCGCGCCTGGCGTTCGAACGTGGAGATAAAACTCTTGCTTTGAAGTGGCTGCAACTGATGCTCGATCTTACGAAACCGGATCGAAACGAAGAGACTGCCGCTGCGATCGCGGCAATGCCGTTGGTTGCTAAGCACTCCGGCACTGCATCGACTGATGAATCTACTCCGATCGATCCGGCAGCGGCGTTACAAGTCGCTGCGGAGATGTGCGGAGAGTTTGGCGAACTTGAAACCGCGCTTGGGTTTCGACAACAACTGCTGATTGAGTCACCAAACGATGAACAAAACCAGCTTGAGCTCGTGCGCTTACTCGGTGCGAACGGAAAGCAGGATGATGCGATTCAGAATCTCGCGGACATCATCGGAAATCGCACGCTGACGAGAAACACGCGATGGCAGGCCGTGTGGCTCGCTCCCGAGCTTGTCGCGCAGAATTCTTCGCTTTGGACCAGGCTGCGCGACCGCGTGCATGCCGTTAGTCCAAACGACAGCGAGATGAACGTCGCGCTCGAATCTCTTTCCCTAAGCTCCGTGAAACTCCTCAACGGTGCGCAAAACGCGAGCCTGAGCAGTCTTCGCGCCATAATCGAAAAGAATGCAGGGTTGAACCAGGAAAGCCGGAATAGTTTCACGCGCGCATTGATTCAGTCTAAGGATTCGAACGCGTGGCAATCGTTTGCGTTCGTTGAAGACGAGCCGCTCGAGCAGATCGTGGCGCTTTATCTGAAGGAGAACCAACCCGTAGCAGCACTGAAGCTGGCGGAACGCGTAGCAGCTTTCCAGCCGAAAAAAGACGAGCAAGATCAAGCACCAGTGTCTGTGGCTCGATATCAGACCTTGCTTCAAAGAGCAGAAGAACGCAGACGCGCATCGCATGTGAACATGCTCGAGTCGTTGTCAATCGCGGCAGAGCAGATTGGTGACTTGAACCGCGCCTACGAGCTGGAACAACTAAGACTGGCGCTACTAAGCAAACAGTCCGACCGCGATCTCGCGCTGGCACGGCTCGATCACTTGCGTGAAGTTCGGAACGGAGCACAACCTCGGAAGTTGTCGCTCGTCATCGATCAGAGGCTCGTGGGAACCGGTTCGGCCCTTGATGCGCAACTGTAGGGGCGGCCCTCTGTGGCCGCCCGCTGTTCGAAACAGATCTCATTCGTGAGACGGCGGC
>DATDFT010000053.1:0-4939 GCA_036522475.1 Pyrinomonadaceae bacterium
ACGCGCCCATCACGGAGGTAGTAATGCCTGACGAATGCCAATCCATTCCCATCACGGCGCCGAACGCCTGGAACCAGAATGGATCGCTGAGTCGACTTAGAAAAGCTGAAGTGCCGTAGTGATGAACGATCGTTTCGGTAACCGCGGCGCCGAGTTTGGTCATGCGCTCGGCAAGCCAGGGCGGAACACGGCCGCCATGAAGAGGAAGATCCGCGATGCCAGAGCGTTTCATCGGGGATTATTCTCTCTTACTCACTCGCCCGATGTAAAAGCCCCTCGTCAACCGGAGCAGGAACGATGCGATCTCGATGAAGTTTCTGTTCTGAGGACATTTCACCCAAAGACGCAAAGAAAGTCGCCCTTCTTTGCGTCTTTGCGCCTTAGCGTGAAACCTTCTCTGACTTTAAGCTAGAATGCAGTCTGAACTGCTCGCGAGAAAACTCGTATTGGGTATTCATGACTGACTCAGAAGACTCGACGGCGAAGTCAAAGGAAAACGCAAGAAAGAAGCGCGAGGAAGCCTTACCGGAACGCCTGCTGCGCCGAGTGCTCGAAGGCATGGGCAGCGCCGTCGACCGTCGCCTCGGCCGCACTGTCGATCCCCGAACCGGACTCACCACCTCCAAACTCATCGAACGCATGAAAAAGCTGATCGACGAGCGCGTCCGCGACGAAGGTCAGAAAGGCAGAATCGCCCCACATCACATGACTCTCAAAGTCGAATGGGGCACCCATTCCGAAGCGCCGCCCGAGATTCTTCACGACTTGAAGAATGAAGTGCTGGCCGCCGCCATCGACCACATCAACGACCATCGTTACCGCACGCTTGGACCAGTTACCGTAGAAGCCGAAGTCGACATCTTCACGACCGGCATCTCTGTCGATCCGACATTTGGCGAGTTCGAGGAAGATCTCAGGCGCCAGGATGAAGAGAGACGCGCCGCTAAAGCCGGTCTGCCGATTCCCGGTGCCGCGCCGCCGATGCCTGACATCCAGGTGATCGCACGCATCACGATGCCAACCGGCACGCGCGAAGTGCCGCTGATCTTCAAGCCCGGAGGCAAACGACTCAACGTCGGACGTGCCGCCGATAACGAACTAAGCTTGAACGACGCGAGCGTCTCGAAAATCCATGGCGCGCTGCTGATGACTGCCGAAGGCACACTCCTCGTTGCCGACACAGGCTCGACGAACGGCACGTATGTCAACGGCCGTCGCATCTCGTACGGCGAATCGCGATTGATCGAAGACGGCGACGTCGTCGGCTTCGGAGATGTAGAAGTACGATTGCGTAAAAGTGAGTAGCGAAACTGGATGAACGTATTCACATTACTTCTACTTCTCTTCCAAACTCCAACACCTTCTCCTCTCGCAACTCCTCATGTGCCTGAGCGAACACCTGCGCTATTCACACTGATCTACGTCGGTGGCTTTGGTCTCGTCATTTTGCTTTTGCTGCTCGGCCTGATTCGCAGCCGACGTCACGTTGGACCAGCAATTCCTCAAGATCTTCCGAAAGAAGTCAGAAAGCGCCTCGGCTCAACTTCGACTAATCGCGGACTACGCGCGTTGCGCTGGTTGTTTGTCCTGCTTGCGTTCGGAATGGTTGGCTTTCACGTTTACTGGGCACACTACGCCGCCGAGCGAAATCAGAAGTTTCAGGAGTTGGGTTACAAGGACCTGCGCGTGCGCCGTCTTTCAGAATCGACGTTGCGCGGCTGGATTTTCGATCGAAGCGGTCGTCTGGACCAGCCACTCGCGTATTACAAACGCGACTCGAGCGGCGACATCAAGCGCGAGTATCCAATGGACAAGGCGATGGCCCACATTTTCGGTTCGGATCGCGGCGATCCGGGGCTCGAACGCGCGCTCTTTGGAGTTCAAAGCGGCGCGTTGCCGGAAGCGCTTGAGATCGTTAAGGGCAAGGACATCGAGTTCAAAGGCAATCAGGACGTGCGCCTCACGATCGATCGTTCGCTGCAACAGGCCGCGGTGGACCAGTTGAAGGGAAAGCACGGCGCGATCGTCATTCTGAATCCGCAAACGGGCGACGTGCTCGCGCTCTACAGTGAGCCGTCCTACAGTCTCGCGGAAGTTGATGACGAAGCAACGTGGATTCGTCTCGAAGCGAATGAACGCGACAAGCCGCTCGTTAGCCGCGCGCTGGGCGCGTATTACATTCCCGGTTCGACTTTCAAAACCGTGACGATGACGGCGGCGTTTCTAGCCGGCGAGCAGGACACGGAGTTTACGTGCAGCGGCGGTGGTTACTACGCGGCGCCCGGAGCGCCCGTGATTTTCGACGACGGTGGACCAGGCGAGGTACACGGCCGGATCAAGATCGATCAGGCGTATGAGGTTTCGTGTAACCAGTACTTCGCGCAGATGGGTGTGAAGCTCGGAGCGGAACGTCTGAAGCGTGCGGCGCAGTTGTTGGGCATCGGTACGTACGACACACCGTCGGAAGCGTTGCGCGGTCGCAAGCAGCCGGAGATCTGGGACGCGAGCACTGATGCGATCAAACGTGCGCTTGCACCGAGAGAAGCGACGATCGTCACCGGCAAGCAAGTAACGAAATACGATCTCGCGTTGATGGGATACGGTCAGGGTTTTGCGGGGCAGATGACGCCGTTTCAAATGGCCCTCGCGGCCTCAGCGATCGCGAACATGGAAGGCAAGTTGATGAAGCCGCGGATCGAGTACAACGTCGCGCCGCAGGTGTTCAATCAGGTGATGCCACCGCAGACTGCGGCGCGCTTGCGATCGATCATGGGGTTGGTTACCGGTGGTCCCAGTGGAACGGCGCGCGGCGTGTTTGGTCCAGTCAAGGCCGCAGGAATTAACACTGGCGGCAAGACGGGAACGGCGCAGAAGGTCGTGCCCCTTTACGATCCGAAGACCGGCGAGATGAAGACGCAGCACAAGGTTGAACGCGACAACAAGGGTAATATCATCCGCGAATATGATGAAGTGATTATGGACAATGAGCATCCACGGATTGATGGCTGGTTTCTCTGTATCGCGCCGCTGGAGAAACCACAACTCGCGATGGCGATCATCGTCGAAGGTGGTGGCTATGGATCGAGATCCGCTGCGCCACTTGCCGCTGCGCTCGTGTTGAAAGCGAAGGACCTTGGCTATTTCAAATGAAGAATTTAGCCGCAGATTTTCGCAGATAAACCCGGATTGATCTGAGTTAATCTGCGAAATCTGCGGCTAAAATAAGATGAAAAATCGGGCATCGTCACATTTATTAATCATCCTGATCATTCTCGGGCTCGAGATCACGGGTTACTTCGCCGTGCATCGTTCCGGGCTGTTGCGCGGATATGAAACTTCCGTTATCGGCGCGGTGCGTGATCTGATGATGTTCGTTCCGTTGATCTTTATCATACTCTGGCTGTCGCGCAGCAAGAGATTTGCCGGCAACTGGGTCCTCTTCACGACCGCGATACTCCTGTTCGCTTTCGGCATGCTGATCCAGTATCGACTCTACAGCGATCCGGAATACAACGCGCGCAACAAAGCCGCCGCACGGGAAGACAAAATGCAAGCGTTGCGCACGCGCTATATCATGGAGAACTACGATCCCGTCAAGAAGCAGATGATGGGACTGCCTCCAACTCCGGCGCAACCGATCGAGATCAGCCAGCTTCCGGAGAAAGAATCGAACTACTCACTCTGGAACGCACTCACATCCAGCTACACGTGGATTCCCGTCTTCTCGTTCTTTGCTTTCGCAATCGCTTACTCGTTGTGCGCGCGCGACGGCTTTCTCTTATGGCTACAGCGAAACAGTTTCATCATCGTCCTGTTCACACTCGTCCCACTCGCGATCGCAGTCGTTACCTCGAGCGCCGGCAAAGCGCTCGGCAACATGACGCCGTGGGAACCCTCGAAGATCCCGTTTCTGGTCGGGTTCGCCGGCATTCTAACTGCTCGTTATAAAGATCTCGCCGAAACGTACTGGGGCATTCCACGCGCGCGCGACATCGTGCCGCTGCTCGTGATGGCGATAATGCCGTTCGTTCCGTTCTTCGCACTCAAAGACTTCGGCCAGATGCTGATCTTCAGTGGTGCTTACACGACGCTCTATCTCGTCGCCGTGCGTCGCTGGCCGCAACTGCTTCTCTTCGTCGGTTCAGTGTTGCTTGTGATCAGCATTCTCGTCGTTGGCGCGTTGCCGCGCGACATACAGGAAAGCGTGCCGCTGCTGCCCACGATTGCACGCCCGATCAGCGCTGCTCTTCCCTCTCGCATTCAGCAACGCTTCCACCTGTGGCTCGATGGTTTCGATCCGCCGTCGCCGGAAGTCTCGTGGTGGAAGAAAGACTACGACGATGCGTTGCGGAAGGATCCGAAACTGAAGGAACTCGCCGAGCAAAGTCCCGCGATGCAGAAGACAGTCAACGTCGACGTCTGGTTCGACCAACTCGCGTTTCAACCAGCCCAGGCGCAGTTTGGCATCGCGTCCGGCAAGTCGACGGGTCGCGGCCTTGGCCTCGGTTATCCCGAAGTGATTCCGATTGCCGACTCCGATTACATTTACGCGGCAATTGCCGAAGAAACGGGCGTTGCCGGAGGGGCCGTGGTCATCCTCGCGATCGTCATTTTTGTGGTCGCAGGAGTTCGCACTTCGCTGGAGGCGCGTGATATGTTTACGAAGTTATGCGCGGCAGGTCTAACGGCGTTTGTCGGTTTTCAAGCGATGGTGAATATCGGTGGTATTCTGCGCGCTTTGCCGATGACCGGAATCACGTTGCCATTTGTCAGTCACGGCGGTTTCAGTTTGATTACAAGCTTTGCGATGCTGGGGATGCTGATGGCGTTTTCAAGTAGAAATGCCCGCGATCGTGTCATAGCGGATCGGCCGGTAGCTAAGAGTTCTTCTCCCCTTAAGCTGGAGGCAGTGGAATGAGCGAAGACACAAAAACTTTTC
>DATDFT010000054.1:0-13488 GCA_036522475.1 Pyrinomonadaceae bacterium
CTCACTGAGCCACCGCAAACGAAAGAGAAACGAATCTCGCAAACTGACAAGCTCGCGAATCTTCCGGCGCTCGCCATCGGCTATCACGTACCACCGCAGAACTCGCCGGACTTTCCGGCCATGGCGCTGCTGGTCCAAATTCTCCAGGGCGGCGACAGTTCGCGCTGGTATCAGCGATTGGTGAAGGAGAAGGAGTTGACGCTCGATCTCACTGGCGGACTGAACTACTTCGGCAACGAGTTTGACTACGTTGGTCCAATGATTATGACCACGCGGACGACGTACAAGCCGGGCCACACCGCTGACGAGATCCTCAAGGAAATGGACGCCGTGGTTGCCGACCTGAGCTCCAAAGGTGTGACTGAAAAAGAACTGGCTGACGCGAAAGTTCAGTATCGTTCAAACTTCTACAGCCAGGTCGAGTCGAGTTTCGGCAAGGCACACCTGCTCTCGGCGCTCGCGCTCTTCCGCGACGATCCGCAACAGATTAATTCGTTGCTAACACCCTTCGAGAACGTAACTGCCGCACAGGTCAAAGCCGCAGCCGCGAAGTACATGGTCGCCACGAACCGGACCGTGATCGATCGCGTTCCCGAAGCCAAAGCGCAACCAAAGACGGGCCAGTAAGGACCATGAAAGGGACCAGCATGAAAACTCTACTTGCGATACTACTGTTAGCAACTGTCAGCTTCGCGCAACAAAAAACGCCGCCCGCTCCCGGTGCAGCGAGGCCTTTGAATCTCCCGAAGATCACGGAAAAGAAACTCGCGAACGGATTGACGGTGGTCATGGCGCCGCTGCCAAATGTTCCCAAAATATCCGCGATACTGACTTTCCGTTCGGCAACTACGGCGAGCGATCGCGAAGCTCATCCGGGCATCGCGCAGATCGCCGCCTCGGTCGCAAACGAAGGCACAGACTCTCGCACCAGCAAACAGATCAAAGAAGAGCTGCGTTCGATCGGCGGCACTCTCGGACTCGGCAGCGATGCCGATTCGACGACCATGAGCGCCTCGTCGCTTTCGGAGTTCTCGCCGCGGCTGTTTGAACTGATGAGCGACGTGGCCCAACATCCTTCGTTTCCGGAAACGGAAGTGAAGCTGGCGCAGGAAAACACGATCCAGCAGATTCGAGCCGGCCGCGCCGATCCGGGTTTTCTCGTCAACGAACGTTTCCAGAAGGCAGTCTTCGGAAATCACCCGTATGCTTTTGTCGTTCCGGATGAGAAATCGATCAGCGCATTGACGCGAAACGACCTGCGCGCGTTTGTGACGAAGTTTTACATTCCGAACGCCGCGCACCTCATCGTTGTCGGTGATATCGACGTTGACAAGACGTTCGCGGAGATCGAGAAGGCTTTTGCCGGTTGGAAAAGTGGCACTGTGCCGCCGGATGAGAATCCTGCCGTGCCGACTCGAGACAAGCGCCAGATTTATTTCGTCGATCGGCCGGGCTCGATTCAGTCGGCCATCTACATCGGCAACGTCAGTATCCCACGCAAAGACAAGGACTACTTTGCGATCCGCACGGCCAACACGATCTACGGCGGCTCGTTCTATTCACGTTTGACGCGGAACATCCGCGAGACGAAGGGTTACACTTATTCGCCGTTCAGCTCCGCAAACACACTCGCGAAGAGCGGATCATTTGTGGCCGGCGCTTTCGTGCGCAACGAAGTCACTGGTCCAACGTTGCTCGAAATCTTTTACGAGCTTGACCGTATGCGTGTGCTGCCGGTGACGGACGAAGAACTGAACGCCGCGAAGGAATTCAGCACCGGCAATTTCTCGGTCGAGCTGGCGAGCCAGTTCGGGCTAGCAGGTCGCATCAACACGATCTACACGTACGATCTCGATAAGAACTTCATCAACGACTTCCGCCCGAAGATTGAAGGACTCACGACCGCGGACATTCAGCGAGCGGCGGCGAAATACTTCGACACGTATCACGCTGCGATTGTGATTGTAGGCGACTGGGAAAAGGTGAAAGACCAGGTCACACCGTTTGGCGACGTGACGATCTATGACGTGGAGGGCAATGTCAAAACTAAGTCGTAACTAAGTTACGATACGAGCCACGTCACGTAGTCACTGATCTGGCCGATCATCACGGCGCCGTCCTTCATCAGCCCCGAGACGATCAGGAACAGCCGGTCGCCGAGTAAAAAAGGCGCGAAGGCGAGTGACACCGATCCAACCATAAGCAGGTTGGACGCAATTTCTGAGAATTCATTCTTCTTCATAACGAGTTCTCCAGCTGATTTGCGCGGCAATAGACATGCCGCGCGCGGCCCAAAACATCAAGTGGTTATTATTAAGCGACTTACCGGATCTTGCGTGTCCGCTGGTCCAACTCGCAACCCGTCAACCTTCGGTCACTCTGCGAACCCTCATGCAAATTGATTTCTCTGCGGCCCTCAGCGGCCCTCTGCGTCCTCTGCGTTGAGCGAGATCTTCATCGAAGAGATCGCAGACGGCCGAAGAGCTACGCAGAGAATCAATCTGACTTCTCCATAACCGAATTCGGCCCAATCTGATTGAACTTCAGTCATCTGAACTGATTGCTTTGTGGAATTTTGTCCAGAGAACTTTTCTGGCACCACGATTGCTCAATGGACCGCCGTGGTTCTTCCACTTGGAGATGCGAATGCGAAAGAGCAAAGCTAACTTACACACGACGCGCAGCGGTGGCGGCTTCTCCACCATCGAACTTGTTATCGTCATAACGATCCTGACGATCGTTACCGGATTCGGCGTGATGGGAATCAACAGCGCCAAAGCCAGCATTCGTCTCTCAGGCGCCGCGCGTGAGTACGCTTCGTATATCGAGAGAGCGCGACTCTATTCCATTCGCAGTCACGCTGAAACGGCAGACGAAAGAGCGAACGTAGCCATTAACGATGGCGCCACCAGCTACAACGTTAGTATGGATCTCGACGGCGACGGTGTGCTGGATACTAAAACAATCCCGCTGCCTACCGGCGTCAAGTTCAGTACCGTCGAAACCATTAGTTTCGATTGGCGTGGTCGAACATGGAATACAGCCGGCGCAATAACAAGATCCAACGCCCAGGTCTCCATCACGTTAACGAACGACATCGATACCGTCTCCGTCGATGTTACCGGCTCCGGCGACGTCACGATCGACAGCGCGGTATTCGATGACGAAGTGCCGAACGTGACTCTCAACATCGGCGATCTCGCAAGTGGCGCTACACCTGCTTCAACACCAGGTTCAGGAGCTACGCCAGTGCCTTCACCTGCTGCGAGCGCCACGCCCGCTGCTAGTCCGCAGGCAACACCAACCCCGGATCCCCTCGGTGGTCTGCTGGGCAACATATTGCCGACACCGACGCCCACGCCGACGCCGACTGCAACTCCAACAGCAACTCCGACCCCGACTCCAAGGGCAACTGCAACTCCAACTCCCGCAGTCTGCTCAGTCACAGCAGATCAGATCGCAGTGATCCTGCACATGAATGGTTCGGCGACGATCAAGGTGAGTACCAGTTCGTCCTCGAGTCAGACGATCAACGCCACATCGAGTAGGCCTTCTGACCTCCAGGTAAGCCCGAGTAACCAGTCAGTTTCAGCCGGAGGCACAGTTTCGTTCACAGTCAAGTCGAAGAAATCGATGGGTATTTATTCAGTAACTTTCAGCACGGGCTGTGGTTCGAAGACCGTGCCCGTGACTGTGATTCTCTAAGAACAAAGAAAAAATGATAACCCCACGCGCCCAAAACAAAACTCCCAACTCCCAGAGCGGTTTTTCCCTCGTTGAAACGTCGATCGCGCTGCTTGTCATGATGGTTGGCGCTCTCGCCTGCTCCTCGTTGTTTGTCTTCTCCCTTCAGAACAACGTCGGCGGCGGCGAACGCGCCCTCGCAATGGCTGTGGCCCAACAACAGTTGGAAGAGATTAGGAGCGTCACGTTCGAAGACACAACTTTGAACGCAGGCACGACAACAGCAACGGTCAGCAGTGGCGGGCGAAACTACGCTGTGCAGCGAACAGTCGCCGACGAAACCAACTCCGATAATAGTCCGAAGCAGTTAAAGCGAATCACAGTCACTGTCACTCCGCAGACCGCCGGCCCAGACTGGATGCGCACACCAGTCGTGCTCGTCTCCGAACGCTCCACACTCGCATCAGGCAGTTACCTGGTGGCCAACTAATTTTCAAAATCAGAAGGAAAGTTCGATGCAAACTCGACCTTTAAACAATCAGTCTGGCTTCTCGCTGCTCGAGTTGATTATCGCGATGGGTATTACCGTCACGATCATGGGGCTCTCCAGTTCCCTCTTGGCTGGATCGTTCAACATCCGCTCGCGCGAGGATCGCAAGTCAGACGCAATCGCGGACGTGCAGCGCGCGCTGAATATCATGACGCGCGAGATCAGCAACGCCGGCATGAAGTTGCCTGCCGGACTGCCAAACGTCTCGAGCAACGGCATAGTAACCGGTGACAGCGATACCAAGTCGATCCGCATCGTGTCTAACCTGAACGGCATGCCCGACTCGGCGAACGGTTACTTCGAAGACTCGGACGTTAACGATACCGATGAAGACGTCAAGTTTCTGATGTACGTGGATGCGGATCGCGGACAACGTTACATCGTGCGTTACGAAAAGAACGGGTCGAATCAAACGACCGTGCTCGCCAATCGCATCGACTCGCTCGTTTTTCGTTACTACGATGAGAAAGTTACTTACAGCACCACCGTCGACGCCGACGGCACGTGCGACATCACGAACGTAGTTAACGCATCCGGCACTGCGAAGACTGAAGTGTCACCGGGTTCAGCAAAGTATGTCGTGATCGCAGTTGGCGTAACACTCCCCTCAGTCGGGTCTGTTGGTGCAACAGGTTATCAGCCCGCATCTCGAGTTCAACTCACATCCGACGTCGTTCTGCGCAACTCAATCGTTTACTAAGGAGCTCTGATTCCAGCAATGAACACCCAGGCGAAAGCAAACTACAACCGCAAGCGCGCAGGCGAAAAAGGCGCCGCGCTCGTAACGATGCTGCTGGCGTCAATGCTTATTCTCGGCGCCGGTGGCGCACTGATAATGACGACGACGATGTCGGCAAACAATTCCATCAATTCAACCGCGGAGATGCAGGCTTATTACGTGGCCGAAGCAGGCATGCAATCGACTCTCAACGTGCTGCGCGGCAATACGAAGCCTTTGCTCGTCGCGAGCGATCGCATGAGTTTCCGCACCGCGATCATTCCGAGCATCTCGAACGGCGGCAATACAGGCACGGCGCGGCTCGCAGGCTGGCTTCCGTATAACCAACCTTCGGATCCGAACAGCCTCGTTCCGGTCACGATCGGATCGGTTACTGGTGGTTATCGTGTGACGGTTGAGAACATGGACCCGACCAGTCACATCGTTCAGTTCGAGACGTCGGCAACGATCGACAACGGTAACGCAGGCGCCACTTACAAAAAAACTTTCGGAACCGTCGGCGGTACGGACGAAGTGACGATTCGATACTCAGGCCAGCTGAGCACGACCTTGGCGCCCGATGAAAATACTTTTCCGCTTACGCTCGACTCCGCGCTCGGTAGTTTCATCATCGAACGGCCGGCCACGAGCACCGCAAACGGTGTTGTCATTCCGAAGACCGGTTTCGAGATCACGATCACACAAACACTGCCGTGGGCGGCAACCACTTATCTTGAAGGAACATTCGAAGGCAACGTTGATACGACTGCAACCACAGTCAAAGTGACGTTCGACAAAGCGTCAGTGAAAGCCGACGGCACGACTTACGCACTGAATCTCGCAGGCGGCACGCAGGTGCTCAATCTTACTTACACGTCGTCGCCGAGCACGACTTCGATTCCGGCGAAAGTCACTTCTCCCGATCCAAAACGTTTGCTGGTCAAGTCGTACGGGTTTGGACCACAGGGCGCCAGAAAGCGTTTGGAACTGATGATCAATAAAGCCAACCTGGACTTTGAAGTGCCGGCCGGCGTGACCTTCCGCGGTGCTGACGATTGCACGCCATTGTCACTCGACACGGGAAGCAGCGGCGCGAAGTGGTATTCAGGTGTCGACCACGCAGGTGTTGAGGCGCAGCGACCCGCATTCGCTGTTTCGCCGTGCGACCAGGACGATGCCCAAGCCGGGATCAAGAAGCCCGACACCGTTGTCGATCCTGAAATCGGTCTGCTCGGAGATATCGATACGACGCCAGGCACGGTCGAAACACCGTCATTTCTCATGACTGCCGATCGCGCGCGTGCTTATCTCAACAGTTTGCAGTCGAAGGCGGAGTCGACCGGTCGGTATTTCAAATCGGGCACGACGGTAAACGACTCGGTAAACAGTCCGATGTTCACGTTTGTCGATGGTGACTGCACGCTGGACGGTGGTTCGGGATTTTTGGTGGTGACGGGAACGTTGACGCTGCGCGGAAATCCAAACTTCAAGGGCGCGATTCTCGTGCTCGGCACGGGCGTGCTGATTCGCAACGGCGGCGGCAACGGCGACATCTACGGCGGGATCACGGTCGCTGCGTTTGGTCGAACTGCTGGAAATTTTACGGCGCCGACGTTCAACACGAATGGCGGTGGCAATTCAACGATTCAATACGATTCTGCGGCGTTGAAGAACGGCATCGGCTCTGGTACGAACGTCTCCGGCATCCGCGAGTTTTAATCACGCGGGTATTTACTGTACGGGCGGCCCTCTTTGGCCGCCCGTTTTTCGTAACAGATCTTGGCGCAAGACCGGCGGCCACAGAGGGCCGCACCTACAAAACGGCATGAGTGGCGTTAAGAAACGTTTGGCGCAGGTTTTCGTCGTTAACGTTCGCGGCGATGAAGTTCACGATCTCGGTGGCGCGTGTGGATGATTCCTGTGCGCCGCTCGTATCGCCGAGTTGCGATTTGAGTCGCGCACGATCGGCGTGAACTTTCCACGCGACCAGCGGCGCGGGATAGTTCGACAGTTCCGTCAGCGCCTCATCGAAATGCTTCTGCGCCTCTGCTAACTCACCGTTTGCGATTGCCAGTTTCCCCTTCAGTTGATGAGCGACAGCGATGTACTTGTGAACCTCATGCTCAGATGCACTCACATGCAACCGGTCAACGAACTCGCGCGCTTTCGTCAGCTCACCCTGACGCAGCCAGTGCTCCGCCATCGCTGCTTCAAAGCGAATGTTATAACGCCAGCGAAACCACGCATCGCGTTCGAAAATATCTCGCACTTCGTGAAACGCGGCCGCGGTCTGCTGATGCTCGCCGGCATGTGTGCAATCGATACCGCGATTGATTAATGAGTTCGCCTCCGCTTCGAGCACGTGATATCGCCGCGAGACCTCAATCCCGTCTTCGTTGTACTTGTGCGCTGACTCGAAGTCGTAAAGCTCGCGATAAATCCAACCGATACAATTCGGGAATCGCGGATGCCAGAACAAGTCTCCATTGCGACGCGCCTTTTCAAGCGCTTCGTTCAACGTCGCGAGCGACGCCGACATCTTCCCCTGATTTCCCTGCGACAAGCCGAGAAAGAAGAAGCACGTCAACATCAGAAATCCGTCGCGCAACTCGGACGCGAGCTGCATCGCTTCGTTTATCGCCGTTATCGCGAGCGCATACTCCGTTTGGAAGAAGTGCAAGCAAGCGCGCCACGTCAAGCCACCGCACAAACCCGGCTTGTGATTCAGTTTTCTCGACGTCGCAATTGCTTCGTCCAACAACTTCTTCGCTTCTTGCAGCTCGCCGTAACAGCAATGTTTCAGACCCATCAGAAAGATCGTGTCCACTTTGTGTTTTTCGCTTCCGGCTTGTTCCGCGACTTCGAGCGCTTCGTTTGCACGCGCCACCATCTCGTCGAGACGATGCGAGAAGAACAGCGTCATCGTGAGCGCATTGAGCGCGGTCGACTGAAGCTCGAGCAAATTCAACACGCGCGCCTGGTCCAGCATGTCGGCGAAATCTTTGGCCGCCTGCGTGAAATTGCTCAAGGCGTGATTGACAGTGCCACGCTTGTGGTAGAGCGTCGCCAGGTGTGACGGTTGTTCGTCGGGCGGGAGCTTCTTGACGAGATTCAGAGCGCGCGTGTAATGCTCTTCGGCCTCGGCGTAACCGTAGAGTTTCGCAGCGTGATCGCCGGCGTGAATCAGGTATTCAATCGCGCGCGGAAAGTCGCGGCCCTGCTCGAAGTGCATCGCGAGCTGAGTCGCAATCTGCGGCGCACGCTTGCCGTAGTGACTGAGCAGTTGTTCGCCTGCCTGCTGGTGCAACATCACTCGTCGCTTGTTGACCAGGTCGCTATAGAGAAAGTTTTGATAGAGCGCGTGTGAGAAGCGATAGCGCGTCGCCAACGTGCCGTCAGGCAACTCCTCTTCGCCCTGAACGTCAATCAAGCGATGACTCTTCGCGATGCTCGCGAGTGACTCTTCGAGATCGATCTCGTCAACTCCAAGCAGTTTCGCCGTCACGCTCGAGAGAAACTCAGTGCCCTCGATGCTTGCATACTGCAACGCACGACGCTCTTCCGGGTCGAGCGCGTCGATCTTCTTGCTGATCATCGCACGCACGCTTTCCGGCGCGGCGAGATCCATTTCCGACAGTGGCCTGACAAGCGACCAACGACCGTTCACCTTCGACAAATCGCCACGCTCGCCGAGATACTGCAACAGGTTGGCGGCAAACAGCGGATGACCTTCAGTCTTTTCGTGAACGAGCGAAGTTAGTTCTTCAGGAAAATCGTTCGGCGAAAAGGTCGCATCCAGGTACTCGGCTATGTGCTCACGACTCCACAAATCCAATGCCAATTCATCGCAGAGATTGTGCGCCTGCATCTCGGCCTTGTAGTGTTTGAGCGGATGCCCGCTGCGTTCGACGTCTTCCGGTCGATACGTGCCCGCGATCAGCAGCCGTTGCGTGCCGAGACGCTGCGAGAGATGGCGCAGCAAATCAACGCTCGAGGGATCGGCCCAGTGCAGATCTTCGAGCAACAGGACCACCGGCGACGCAGACGCGAGCATACCGAGCGCGTCGCCCATCTCGCGCATCATGCGTTCCTTGGTTGCGCCTATAGTCTCCTGTTGTAACTTCTCCAGCGAACCACTCGACACGAACGCAGTCGGCAACTCCATGCACCACGTCGGTGCATAAGTGCGCATGACTGCGGCGATTCGCTCGCGGCCGGGCCCCTGAAGCAACTCACCCATAGCATCGAGAAACGGCAGATACGCCTCGCCGGTGCCGTACTGTTCGACGCAACGGCCGCGTGAGATCAACAGACCGAGCGGATGCTTACGTGCGCGACGCAAAAACTCATCCGAGAGCGACGTCTTGCCGATGCCCGGCTCACCGGTGATGAAAACGATCCGACCCGAACCTTCGGTCGCCTGTTGTAGCAGCGCCTCGAGCTTCCTCATCTCCGGTTCGCGACCAACAAAGGAAGGCGCCGAGCGATCGATTAAATCCGCGTCGTAAACGATCGGTATTCCCGCCCACGCGCCGGTGATCGACGAACGAAGACTCCGCAGCGCGTCCGCTATCTCTCGCGCCGATCGGTAACGACGTGTTTTGTCTTTCGCGAGCGCCCGCTCGATGATGAGATCGAATTCACTCGGCAGCTCCGGTCTCAACTTGCTCGGTGGCGGTGGATCGATAGCGGCAATCGCATGCATGATCGCGAGCACACTTGGACCACTGAAAGCGCGCGTTCTCGTTGCTGCTTCGTACAGCAGACTACCGAGCGAAAAGATTTCCGAACGCGGATCGAGAGGCTCGCCGCGAGTCTGTTCCGGAGACATGTACGCGGCGGTGCCGAGGATGATGCCAGGTCCGGTCAGGTTGGCGGCGAGTGTTAATGCTTCACGGTCAATTTCGTCCGTGTTCATACGGACCATCTTGGCGAGTCCGAAGTCTGTTACCTTCGCGATGCCTTTCGGTGTGATCAGAATGTTCGCGGGTTTGATATCTCGATGTATCAGGCCGATGGAGTGAGCCTCTTCGAGCGCGTCCGCGATCTGAATGCCGATATCAAATAGTGACGTCAACGGCAGCGCGCCGTTGATCGCGAGATGCGAAGTCAACGTTTCGCCTTCGACAAACTCCATGACGATGAAGTCGATGCCGTCAGCTTCTTCGATCGCATAAATCGTGACGATGTTTGGATGATTTAGGACTGAAGCCGACTGCGCTTCAGCCAGCAAGCGGCGTTTGGCAGTTTGATCGGCGGTCGCCTCGGGCGCGAGCAGTTTGAGCGCGACGTAGCGTCCGAGCTTCGTGTCTTCAGCGCGGTAGACCTGGCCCATGCCGCCCTCACCAACTTTGTTGATGATGCGATAATGCAGGAGCATTCGTTCTGGTTCGACAGAACTCATCCAGAAACTCCGTGGGATGGACGGCTCGGAATGATATGTGTTCCAAATGAAACGCGCAAAGGAGCCGCAAAAAGGCACAAAGTTAAATCCCCGCATTAAAAAACAATTTTGGGGTTTTTGTGCCTTTTTGTAGCTGAAACATTTTGTTAGCCTATACCGAAATGACTAAGACACTTCGCCTCGTGCTTCCTGTGTTATTGCTGATTCAATCAGCGAGCGCCTTACGACAACACAATTCAACCCCGCTCGCCTTAAAGGACTGCGACGTTCAAGGAATTCAAGGCAAAGCAAAATGCGGCACGCTCGAGGTCTACGAAGATCGCGCGGCGCGCACAGGACGCAAGATCAATCTGAATATCATCGTCCTGCCTGCGACAAGCGCACAGCGCGAACCGGATCCACTCTTCTACTTCGCCGGCGGACCAGGCTCCTCCGTGACTGAAGAAGCTGCCGGCCTCGCACAGCTCTTCGCGAAAATTCGCGAGCATCGCGATCTCGTGTTCGTGGACCAGCGCGGCACCGGCGGCTCGAATCCGCTGAACTGCGACTTCTACAACGCCGACGATCTACAGTCGTATCTCGGCTACTTCTTCCCCCTCGACGACATCCGCAAGTGCCGCACGCAACTCGAACCAAAAGCCGATCTAAAACTCTACACCACCACGATCGCGATGGATGATATCGACGACGCCCGCGCGGCGCTCGGCTACGATCGCATCAACATCGCCGGCGGCTCTTACGGAACGCGCGCAGCGTTGACGTACCTGAAGCGCCACGAGCAGCACGTGCGCACCGTAACCTTGCAAGGCGTCTCGCCGACAAACCAGTTCATGCCGGTCGACTTCCCGCAGCAAACAGAACGCGCGCTGCAAGGTGTTCTCTCCGAGTGCGTCGCGGATGAGCAGTGCAACAAAGCGTTTCCAAACATCAAAGCCGAAGCACAGGCAGTGCTCGCGCAACTCATCAAAGGACCAGTTGAAGTCGAAATACAAAAGCCTCGCTCGACCGACCACGTGAAGGTGAAACTCTCGCGCGATCTCGCCGCGGAAGCGATCCGTTACATGCTTTACAGTCCCGTCCCGGCGAGCCGGATTCCGCTGATGATTCATACTGCGGCTCAGGGCAATTTTGCTCAATTGGCGTACGCGGCGCTCGAATATCGCATGAATCTTGTAGCTACCGGCAGCAACGGCATGTATCTCTCCGTCACCTGCGCCGAGGACCTGCCATGGATCAAACCTGGTGAAGGCGAACGCATGGCTGAGAACACTTTTCTCGGTGACTATCGACTGCGGCAACAGCGCGAAGCATGCGCACTCTGGCCGCGCGCAACGATCGAAAGTGACTACTCGCAACCTGTCCGATCGGATGTTCCGGTTTTGATTCTCACCGGCGAGTGGGATCCAGTGACTGCTCCGTCGAATGGAGACGCCGTGGCAAAGTCGCTGAAGAATAGTCTCCACATTGTCGTACCACACGGCGGACATGGACTCGGCGGACTCGAAGGCATTGATTGTGTCGATCGCATCAACACAGAGTTTATCGAACGCGGAACAACCAAAGGCATCGATACAAGCTGCGTGAAGAACATCCGGCGAAAAGGTTTCGCGATGAACTTTCAATGAGATGCGACAGTTGCCACCATGAATTGGCCGGCGCCGCGCAATTCTGCGCGCATTGCGGTCTGCCGACAGCACGCCATCCTCGCAACGCGTCCACTCAGATGGACCTGCAACAGCAAACAAACGCTGACACGCCACGATCCACCGACGAACGCGACAAAGACTCGCGCATCGGCCTGATCCTCGACTCCAAGTACAAACTGATCGAGAGCCTCGGCGAAGGCGGCATGGGTTCGGTATTTCGTGCTGAGCGTCTGCACATCGGCGATCAAGTCGCAGTGAAGTTGCTGCATCACGATCTCGCGCGTGAGAAACAGGCGCTCGAGCGATTTCGTCGCGAGGCTCGCACGGCGGCGATGATCAGGCATCCGAACATCGTCAGCATTCACGACTTCAGCGACGGCACAGCGAACGGCACCGAAGCATACATCGTGATGGAGCTGGTCCAGGGTGTGTCGCTCGGCAATCTGCTCCGACGCGAGGGACGCATGACGCCGAAGCGCGCTGTTCACTTGATGCACGACATCTGCACGGGCGTGGGCGTGGCCCATCGTCAAGGCTTGCTGCATCGCGATCTCAAGCCCGACAACGTGATCGTTGCGCCGCCCAGTCATGAAGGTGATGAAGAGATCGCGAAGGTCGTCGATTTCGGACTCGCAAAAGTGCGCGACGTCGGAGCAACGGCGCTGACGAAGACTGGCGTGGTGCTCGGCACGTTGTATTACATGTCGCCGGAACAATGCAGTGGCGAGGAGTTGGACGCGCGCGCCGACGTGTACAGTCTCGGAGCGATGTTTTATGAAATGCTGACGGGCAATCCGCCCTTCCGCGCTAACAACATGACCGGACTGATCTCGAAGCACCTGCACGAGCAGCCACCGCTTTTTCCGCGAACGTTCGAGATCTCTCCCGCACTCGAATCGGTGTGCATGCGCGCCCTCGCAAAGGATCGCAATCAACGCCCGCCGGACGCGATTGCCTTCGGTCGCGATCTGCAAAAGGCACTAGCGGCGCCCGTGGTCCGACGTCCGGCTCCCTCGCGACCATCGCCTTGGAAGTGGATCGTCGCTGCGTCAGGAGTGTTCTTCGCGCTGATTCTTCTCGTTGTAGCCGTGATTGTGATCAACTATGTAGTTGCGCGCATGAAGGCGAGTCGCGATGTCGCAGTGCAAACACAAACCCAGAGCGCGCCGCCGGTAGTCCCAATCTCGAATATCGATCTCAAGGGCACGTGGGCCGGAACTTACGGACCGCTTGGTTACGCCACGAAACTCGTCATCAATGAGCAGGACGGCAACTCGGTGGACGGCCAGTTGGAACAGGGCTCAATCCGCGTCGCGTTCAAAGGAACGTATGAACCTGCGTCACGAACGTTGACGATGAAGCAGACGGAAGTGCTGAGTGGCGAAGGCTGGAACCTCGGCGAAGATGTTGGAACAGTTTCGGATGATGGAAAGAAGATGACCGGGACGGGAAAAGATCCCCTCGGCGAGTCGCTGGGGATAGCCTA
>DATDFT010000055.1:0-13557 GCA_036522475.1 Pyrinomonadaceae bacterium
GGTGTTGACCCAGCTCTCCGCCGCGTCCGAATAACCATTCGGTGTTTGAAAACCGTAGAGCGGCTCGCCCAGGCGCTCGATCCATTGATGCGTTCCCGGCCCGCCGTTGGTATCGGCGCCGAGCGTTCTAATCGCACTCACCACGAGTTCAAACGGACGCTTAATCTTCGCCCGATAAGCTTCCGGCGAATTGAACTCCTTCGAAAAGAAGATCGTCTTCAGAGTTTCGTGAATATCGCCGTCAGACTTCATGAATGTCGCAGCAACGCGTTCGACGAGTGCGGGCGGCGGATTATCCGATACGAAGTGACGGACCAGTTTCGTGGCGATGAACTTCGCGGTTGACGGATGATGCGCAAGGATGTCGAGCACCATCAGTCCGTCTTTCATGCCCCCACCTGCCGGAATCTTGTGACCGAGAACCATCTTCTCGCCGTCGTCATGTGCGCGGGCGTTGAAGAAGAACGTACCGGCAGTGCGTCGCATCGCATCGCCGAGTCTCGCGTTGCGGTCACGGTCGCGCGGCAGGACCATGGTCGTCACTGCGGCAGCACCGCCGCGCGGCTGGAAGATGGTCCAACCGGTAAAGCAGCGCGCTACCTCCTGCACGTCTTTCTGCGTGTAACCGCCATCAACTCCGAGCGTGTGCAGTTCCATCAACTCGCGCGCGTAGTTTTCGTTGATGCCGCGTCGCTGTTGCTGCTGCGGCCTGAGGATTCCAGGACGACCACCACCGGCATCGGGACTCACGCTCTGAAAGTTGTCGAGATAAAAAAGCATCGCCGGGCTCTTGGCGGTCGCTTCGAGCAGTTGCGAAAACTTCGCCAACGCGTTTGGGCGAATGGTGTCGCGATCGTATGAAGTCAGCAACCAGCGATCGGCGCCTTTATTCGCAAATACGTTGAAGTGGTTGGTCCAAAAATCGACCATCACTTCCTGTAGCTGCCGTTCGCTGTAAACGGCGCGCAGGATTCTCGATGCCTGCAACTCTGCGATGATTCTTCGCGGCTGTTCCAGTCCGTTGTCGCGGTAATACTTCTGAATCGCTTCGCGATACTTTTCGTTATCGGCCGGATTCTGTGGCGGCTGCGCCTGATTGTTCTTCGGAGAGCCAGACTTCATCTCCGGAACAGTCATCGCTTCGTCTCCCGGCTTTGCATTCGCGCCGGCCTTAACACGGTTCTCGCGCGCTTCAGCCAGATTGTCCGGCAACATTCCACGCGCCTGAAGTTGGCGCAACAGTTGTCCGGGTTGGGGAAACTTTCCATAAAGTTCCGCCGTCGTCATGTTGAGGGTAGTCAGTTCGGCAAGTTTGTTTTCGGCAACGGAATCGCTGATCTTTTCGGGACTGAGCTGCTGGTTGATGTAGTTGTCGAGCCCCATCGCCTTCACTCGCTCGACATCGCCCGGGCGCGCGCCAAAGCCGAGCCGGTTGAGCACGTGCAGGATGCGCTGGTCTTCGGTAAGCCCTTGAACTTTCGCATGCTTCTGAGCGAAGACAATCGGCTGTGTCAAAACTATGAGCAGTATTAATGCAACAGTCTTTTTCATACTCACTTAGACGCGGCGCTCAAGCATTTGGCCGAAACAAACCGCAGATAACGCCGATTTTACTGATTTCTCCCCTGTGGGTGCGGATACGTGACCGGACTGCGGTTTCCGTCTTTGTCGATCGCCCGGACGCCGAAGAAATAGTTATCTTTCGACATCCCCTTCATCGTGTAACTCGTGACGTTGCCGACAGCTTTCGAGTTCGTCCAGACCGGCGACGTCGTATCGCGCCAGACGATTTCGTAACCGGCCAAGTCGGGTTCCTTGTTCGCGTCCCAACGTAAGTCCGTGTCGTTTGACAAGCGCGCCGTCAAAATCGCCACACCTTTGGGCCTCGAGGGCGCCCACGCGAGCGCCGCCAACGAAGCCGCGTTCACGCGCGCCACGTTCGCAATGTACGCGAAATCAACAAACTCAGGCAGGTCACCATACTGCACGCCATTCTCGACACGAACGTTTTGATGCTGGTGCCGGAACTCTTCGTTGACTTCCGTAAACCTGACCGCGGGATATCCGCGTTCCAGAAAGGGAATGTGATCGCCGCCACGCCCGTATCGATCGCGACGGTAAACAAGCATCACTTTGCACCGCGGCACAAAGATGTCGCCCGTCTCTTTAATGAAGCGCGCAAGTTGTCTCGAAGCCGAATCGTTTTCCCCACCGACGCTGCGCCGCGTCGTCGCTTCCGCTGCCGTTTCGTTTGACGGCACGCCTTCGGAAAAGACGCGCACTTCGCCGCGGTCGCGCACGCCATTGCCGCCGAGCGTGTTGCCGATGATGTCGTTGGTAAACATGGCATCGACGTTCCAGTTCTGCTTCTTCGCTTCCTCGGCGAAGTGTGTCGAGCCGAGCAAGCCCTGTTCCTCGCCAGCGACAGCCATGAACACGATCGTCGCGTCAAACTCGTACTTCGCCATTACGCGCGCCATCTCGAGCACTGCGGCTGTTCCTGAAGCATCATCATTCGCGCCAGGCGCGTCGCACTTCGCGTCAGTCGGACTGCTGCACATCGAATCGTAGTGACCACTCACAACGTAGATCCGATCAGTTGACTCGGGTTGCGAGCCTTTCAAGGTGGCAACGATATTCGTGAGCATCGTTGGCTGCGGCACGCGTGCGGCTTTCTGCTGTTCGAAAGATTGCTTCTCGACGGTCATGCGGCCCTGCGACGATTCAGCGGCTTTTAGAAACTCGGAATAAAGCCAGTCACGCGCCGCGCCGATGCCGCGTTTTGGATCGTTCTGCTCTGAGAGCGTGCTGCGCGTGCCGAATGAGACGAGTTTTCTGATCGTTGCTTCGATGTTGTGCGCATCGATCTCGCGAACGATGTTGTTGATGGCGCGATTACGAACGGGAACAGATCGGCGAGCGGGTTGGGCCAGGACCACGCTGAAGTTTACGGCCACCAAAATCAAGAGACTTGGAAGCTTCATGATGGCGTAACTTTAACACACAGATCGTGTTACTGGATGTGGTAGGGGCGGCCCTTCCAGACGACGAGGATCTCGCCGTCCAGTTGATCGGCAATTGTTTTGATCGCAGGCTCGTCGGCAATCAAGGCGCGGTACTGTTCGGAGCCGCGCGTGAGATTTGTGGCGCTGTGGGAAGAGTTGAAAGCAGTGTCGATCCAAACGCCGCCTCGCTTACGAAAATGATGTCCAGCGACGGTCCTGGTTTCAGCATTGTCCTTGTCTTTGTTGTCGTCGTCAGCCCGCTGCTTGCTGGCCCCAGTGGCGGAGCTCGGCATGGCAGTAAGGCCGCTAAAACGCGGCGACACGACGTCCGCGGCTTTGCGATCTTTTGGTTTGGCTCTCGCTTCCTCTTCATTCTTACCTGCTGCCGGTGCGCTACTAACTTTAGCCTGCGCTGCTTCGTCACGTGCTTCCGTCTTCGCCTGCTGTTCGCGCGACTCCGCTGTTGCTTCAGGCTTCGATGGGGCGGCCGCAGGCGCATTAGCCGTGACAGGTTCCGCGGGTTCCGCTTCCTTTTTTGCGAGCGAGTCTACGACAGTGCCGTTGACCGTCGCGGGGGAAGGAGCGGGTTTCGGTGCAGCAGCCGCCGCAACTTGATCGCCAGATGAACCAGCGCTGCCCACGGGCTTGGCGGGTGTTTGAGGTTTGGCTTGATCGTACGCGTAATTCGGTGACTGCTGCGCTTGCGCATCTTGGGTGAGGACGCCGCCAGGTTTGGGCGCCTCTGCAGTTTGCGCGATCTCTCCCTCGTGATTCTTGTCCTGTCGCAAAACAAAGAAGCCGATCGCCGCAACCACGATCAGACCAAGAGCCGGAACTGCGTAGCGCAACACGAGTGGCGACAACAAACTCGCTAGAAATTTTCTCAGCGCCGATGGCTCCGGCGCTTTGACCGTCGCGACTGCGGGAACAACGGCTGCTGACGAACTCAGTTGCACGACAAGCTCGCGACAACGCCCACACTCAGCCAAATGTTCGGTGTAGCGTGCACGTGCTGCCGGGGGTAGCACGTTTTCCGCGTAAGCGTTGAGCTCGTCAGCATCGAGATGATCGACGTCGCCGTTAGTCTCAGACACGGATGTGTCGTGACGCCGGCCTAGGCGCCGCAACAACAGATCCATCTCGTTGTTCGTTTCCTCTTTCATTCCCTGATTAGAACGTATGCACCATCCATACTTGCAGTCAAATTTGTGCGATATCCAGGTGCTGCGCAACTTCGGAAAACGACTTCTCCGTTTCCGCTGCCGTCCAGCCACATTCATCGATCAGGATCTTTGTGACTCGCTTGCGCAGATCGGTTTGTATCCTCGTCAGACGACGGCTCGCAGTCGCTTCGTGTACACCCAAAACTGCGCCCGCCTCACGCAAACGCAGGTTGTCGAAGTAGTAAAGTTTAACCAACAGACGATCTTCTGCTGCCAGTTCCTGAACGGCTCGGTTAAGCGCTTGTTGCATGCCGGCTTGAGCGAAACGATTCGACATCGACTCTTCCGGCGTCGGAATGGCGGCGAGCATTGCCTGACCATCACCGACACTTGCATCGTGCGCGAGTCGATCGAGATCAGTGTCCTCTTCGGTTTGCACCAGCCTCGACTGTTTACGAAATGTGTCGACCGCCAGTTGGCCCACGACTGCTCGCAACCAGCCCGCAAGCGAGCCGCGACCTGAGTAGTAAGCGAGCTTGCTCGCGGGCGCGCCGTCCTTGCGCGCGCGCAATCCGTAAAGCTCCGCCCAGATTGATTGAGCCAGGTCTTCGGCGGCGTCCTCGTTTGAGCTCGCGGAGCGGGCCGCTGAGCGAACGGTAGTCGTGAATCGTGCGACGAGATCGTTCCAGGCATTTTCATCGCCGCGTTCGCATGCGACGATCAAACAGAGATCGTCAGCCTGTAGCTCGTCGATAAACTTCGCGATCTCGGCCTCAGGAGTCTGCGGATCATCTCGCAGCAGGTACTTGTCAACGGCCGCCGAGATCCGCGGCGCCAGAAGCTCGCGCGGCAGCGAGCGGTTGTCGCTCGCGCGCGCCAGCAAACGCTGCGCGCCATCGTTCAGAAGCTTTTGAATTTGCCGGCTACTGGATTCCACGGGACCTTTAATCCTATCATCCTCAACAGCCGTTTGATGCACGGTTTCCTTGGACATGCTGCGCGTCACCGAGATATTTCGCTCCATTCAGGGAGAATCAACCCATGCGGGCCGGCCTTGTACGTTCGTGCGGCTGACGGGCTGTCCGATGCGTTGTGTCTGGTGCGACAGCGAGTACACGTTTACTGGCGGCGAACACGTTTCAATCGAGAGCATCATGGACCAGGTACGCGCGTTTGGTTGCAACCTGGTCGAGGTAACAGGCGGCGAACCGCTCGCGCAAAAGCAAGCCTTTACACTGATCGAGCGGCTCTGCGATGCAGGTTATGAAGTACTGATTGAAACCGGCGGTTACGTTTCAACCGCCGGCCTCGATCCGCGCGCAAAGGTAATTCTCGATATCAAGTGTCCCGCGTCCGGCGAAGAGCCGAGGAATGACTGGTCAAATCTCGAACATCTGCGCGCCGACAAAGACGAAGTGAAGTTCGTAATTGCTGATGAGAACGACTGGCACTACGCAAAGAGCGTGATCGAGAGATACGATCTACAAGCTCGCGCGCATGCGATTCTGATCTCTCCCGCGTGGGGACTCATTGATTTACAAGACCTGGCGACGTGGACCGCGGGCAGCGGATTGAAAGTGCGCATGCAGTTGCAACTACACAAATACATCTGGGGTCCGGAAGTTAAGGGGGTTTGATGGGCGGCTCTGAAGAAGTAGCCACTGAACTACTCGAGCCTGAGGAGGCTATCGGACCACAACTCGCCATCTGTCTCGTTTCGGGCGGCATGGACTCGTGCGTCACGGCAGCAATCGCTGACGACGAAAACGATGAGCTCGCGTTTCTGCACGTCTCGTACGGTCAACGCACTGAGAAACGCGAACGCGAAGCTTTCGAAGCGCTGGCAAATCACTACAAAGTGAAGTCACGGCTTGCGATCTCTTTAGAACACCTGGCGCGCATCGGTGGCTCGTCGTTAACGGATCACGCCATTCCAGTCACAACTGCAAATCTCTCCGCCGCAGGAATTCCGTCGAGTTACGTTCCTTTTAGGAATGCTCATCTGCTGTCGGCGGCGGTGAGCTGGGGAGAAGTGATCAAAGCGAACGCGATCTACATCGGCGCAGTGGCGGAGGATTCGTCCGGCTATCCCGATTGCCGTCCGGAGTTTTATGAAGCGTTTCAAACGGTGCTCGACGTGGGCACCAAGCCCGAAACGAACATCGAGATCAGGACGCCCGTCATCGCGATGCGCAAGTCAGAGATTGTGCAAACAGGTCTCGCGCTCGGTGCGCCTTTGCGCCTGACGTGGTCGTGTTACCAGGAATCCGAACTGGCTTGCGGGAAGTGTGATTCCTGCGCTCTGCGCCTGCGCGCGTTTCGGGAGGCCGGCGCTCGCGATCCCATCCCCTACATGCTTGACAGTAGTCGTTTTGCTTATTAAGTTTTACGTACTTTCTAAGGCAATTATTATTACAACCAGTGATTAATGTGGGCGCATCGTACGACTGACTTCGCAGCGGGGCGCGCCCGCAGACGGATGGAGGAATCTTTAGATGATTAGCAAATACATTTACGGAGCGCTTGCAGTAGCCGTGCTTATCGCGGCTGCTTCTCTGACGACGTTTGCGCAGGTCGGCGAACTCCGCGGTCACGTTTGGATGCAGCAGGCGGACGGTCAAAAGGTTCCACTTGCTGATGCTCAAATCGACGTCTTCCGCACCGACATGGCGGCCAAGTACAACACCAAAACAAACAAGAAAGGCGAGTTTGTTTTTGCCGGGCTGCCGTTCACCGGCACTTACACGGTCGCTGCAAGCCATCCCACAGCGGCTCCTAACTTTGTTCCGGGCGTGAAAGCTGGGCGCGAGATACCCTGCGAGATCACCGTCACTCCGGGCGACGGCAAGCGACTGACTCTCGAGGACATCAAAGCCGCGGGCGGCGGATCAGCTACGCCGCCGAGCGGTTCGTCAGCAGCTCCCGCGCCGGACAAAGCCAAGCTGGAAGAGTTGCGTAAGAAGAACGAAGAGATCGAGGCGAGCAACAAGAAGATCACCGAAGCAAATGATATCATCGCGCGTACTTTCAAGGCCGGAAACGAAGCGCTGACCGCAGGGACGCTGGCAAGTAAAGAAAAGAAGTCTGACGAGGCGATTCAAAAGTATACAGCGGCCGTGGCATCGTATGACGAAGGTCTGGCGGCAGACGCCGATCAACCCGCGATTCTTACCAACAAAGCTGTGGCTCTAAAAGCACGCGGTGTCGAACGTTACAATTCCGCAGTCAAGTCAACGGACGATGCTGCTAAGAATGCCGCGCTTCAGGGAGCTAAAGACGACTTCAAAGCTGCGGCAGATGCTTCGGGCAAGGCCGCGACCATGCTAAAGGCGCAAGCCGCCCCGACCGACGCCGCGGACGTGCAACGTTACAACGCGAACAAGTATGCGGCACTCGTGACTCATGCAGAGTCGATGCGATTGTTTGTGACGAAGGCGGATCAGAGCCAGGCTGACGCCGGAGAGGCGGCATACAAGGATTACATTGCAGTCGAAACTGATCCTGCCAAGAAAGCGAGGGCGCAACTGGACATGGCCCAGATGCTGCTCGACGCCGGCGCTACGGACAAAGCATTGGCCGAGTTCAAGGCAATCCTGACCACGACGCCCGACAATCCCGATGCAAACCTCGGCGCCGGGTTGGCGCTCTACGCCACTGGCGACAAGGCCAAGTTTCAGGAAGCAGCAAATTACCTTCAGAAGTTCGTCGACGTCGCGCCTGATACAAATTCGATGAAGCAAGGGGCGAAGGAGGTTCTGGCGGAGTTGAAGAACACAGAAAACGTGACGCCGGAGAAAACCACAAGACCCGTCCGCAAGCGCCCATAACCATCCAGTTAAACCGCAGATCTTCCGGAGATGAACGCAGACCAATCAGTGTTTATCTGCGGAGAATCTGCGGCTTTAAACTGTTAATTTCCCCACCATTTTTGCTGGAAAACCCACCTTGACACTCTAAGCGTTCAAACAGTACTATGCATGTACAACGATGTTAGCGCCGTCGTTGTAAGGTCATGCCTCGTGCGCCGCATCGGCGCCCCAATCCACCAGAGTCATCAATGTCAGCGAAACTAGGCGAAATACTCGTTCGCGAAAATCTTATCAGCCCTCAACACTTGAGAGAGGCACTCGACTACCAGCGCGCGCATGGTGGACGGCTCGGCTTCAATCTCGTGAAGCTCGGGCTCATCAGTGACGATATGATCACCGCCGTGCTGTCCCGGCAGTACGGCATCCCGTCCGTCAATCTCGAACTCTTCAACATCGACCCGGGCGTCATCGGTCTCATCCCCCAGGAAGTCGCTCAGAAACATTCCGTGTTGCCACTCTCCCGCGTCGGCGCAACCCTGACCCTCGCGATGGTCGATCCCACGAACGTCTTCGCACTCGACGACGTGAAGTTCATGACCGGATTGAACGTCGAGCCGGTCGTTGTCGCTGAAGGCAGCGTACAACTGGCAATCGCGAAGTACTACGGCAGCTCACGCGAAATCGAGCTCGCCTCGTCCTCGATCGAAGAAGTCAGTAACAACGGCAAAGACTCAAACGGCAACGGCGCGATCACTCACGACGATCTCGTCTCGCTCGACAGTATCGACTTCGAGACCGGCCAGACTGAAGACGTCGAGGTAGTTGAAGACAACGAGGAGATCGATCTCTCGACGCTCTCACGCATGAGCGAAGACGCGCCCGTTGTGCGTCTGGTGAATGTGCTGCTCGTTGACTCCCTTCGCCGCGGCGCTTCCGACATTCACGTCGAGCCTTACGAGAAAGAGTTGCGCATCAGGTTCCGCATCGACGGCGTGCTTTACGACGTGATGCATCCACCTTTGAAACTGCGCGACGCTTTGATCTCGCGCATCAAGATCATGTCGAAGCTCGACATCTCCGAGAAGCGTCTGCCGCAGGACGGCCGCATCAAGATCAAAGTCAAGGTCGACTCGCGTTCCCGCGAGCTCGACTTTCGCGTCTCTACTCTCCCCACTCTGTTTGGCGAAAAAGTCGTGCTCCGCTTGTTGGACAAACAGAACCTCATGCTCGACATGACCAAGCTCGGTTTTGAGCCTGAGTCGCTGACGAAGTTCAAACGGAATATTTCCAAGCCGTACGGAATGGTGCTGGTTACTGGTCCAACCGGAAGCGGTAAGACGAACACGCTCTACTCGGCGCTCCAGTCGTTGAACACAGTCGCCACCAACATCATGACGGCGGAAGATCCGGTCGAGTTCAATCTTCCCGGCATCAACCAGGTGCAGATGAAGGAACAGATCGGCTTGAACTTCGCGGCCGCGCTGCGTTCTTTCCTGCGCCAGGATCCGAACATCGTTCTCGTGGGCGAAATTCGCGACTTCGAAACTGCGGAAATCGCCATCAAAGCTGCGCTCACTGGTCACCTCGTTCTCTCTACCCTCCACACCAACGATGCTCCCTCAACCATTTCCCGCCTTATGAACATGGGCATCGAACCTTTTCTTGTCGCCACCAGCGTGAACCTCATCCAGGCACAACGTCTGATTCGCCGCATCTGCAAGGATTGCAAACACGACCACCAAACCCCGGTTGAAGCGTTAATCGAAGTGGGGTTGAAGCCTGAGGAGGCCAGGACCATCAAGACTTACAAGGGCAAGGGATGTTCGACGTGCAATAACACAGGTTACAAGGGGCGAATCGGACTTTACGAAGTGATGGAAATCACCGACGAGATTCGTGAGTTGATCTTGATCGGTGCTTCCGCACTCGAATTGAGAAAGAAGGCGATCGACGACGGCATGATCACGTTGCGCGAATCAGGTCTGCACAAAATTCGCAGCGGCCTGACGACGCTCGAAGAAGTCGTTCGCGAAACGGTCGCCTAACCCGAGGAGAACCGACATGCTTAGAGTACTTGCCATAACAATGATCCTGGTGCTGTCTGCGAGCATTTTGTTGCCATTCACAAATGAGGCGCACGGCATCAGACAAACTGTAGAAATCGGGCAGCAACGTCATCACCGCCATCATTCGCGCGCGTGGTGGCGACGCTATCGCGCACGCCAGCGCCAGAGACGAATGGCGGCAGAGATGGCCCACCGCAATGCTTCGCTCGCGTTACCGCAAAACATTTCGGTTTCCGATCTCTCCGGAGTATCGGCTCCGTCTTTGCCGGCGCTGCCGTCCAACACGACCACGGCCGAGACCTTGCCGCCGCCAGTGATGATGGCTTCGAGTGAAACACCGGCGCCTGCTGTTGCCAACGGCGCAACGCGTCCGCGTGTAGTCAATGCGGCGCATCCGGCATTCAAGCCTGAGGCTGCGACTGCAAAACTGCCCGGAACGATGAATCTCGCGGTCGTTGCGCTAAGTCGACCGAATCCAGCGTTCCTGACTTCTCGTGAAGAGAAGAAGATGCTCGGTGGTGTAGCGGTTGGCGATTTACGACGGATGGTAATCGACAAGATGGTCTCTTCCGGAGGCTGGGTAGTCAACGACTTCGTACGCGAGGTCAACGGCGCTCGTGTGTTTGTTGTAACGGCGCGCACGCCGAAAGACGCTCTGACACCGGAAAAGATATGGACCTTCTATTTCACGGAAGCCGGCGGTCGCATTTACGGATTGACCACCGACTCACCGGTTGAGTTTGCGGACCGCATGACGAATGAAGCCGAGCGCTTCATCGAATCGTTACGCGCCAAAGCTGCAAACGACTAAGAATATTTCACGCAAAGGCGCAAAGGGTGCCAAGAAAGCTTTGCGCCTTTGCGTAAACTTTGCGCCTTTGCGTGAAACCTCTTTTCTGGAGACCTAACTTCGATGCGACTGAACGAAACTGTTCCACAGATCTCACTCTCCGAGTTGCTGCGTAAGCTCTCAGAGCTCGGGGGTTCGGATCTTCACATCACCACCGGCTCACCGCCGCAGGTCAGAGTCGACGGCCACTTGCGTCCGCTCGAGATGTACCGCGTGCTGACATCAGCGGACACCAAGCAGCTCGCCTACTCAGTTCTGACGGACGCGCAGAAGCATCGTTTCGAAGAAAACCTGGAGCTCGACTTTTCATTCGGCGTCAAAGGCTTGTCTCGTTTCCGTGCCAACTTGTTCAACCAGCGCGGCGCGGTCGGCGCAGTCTTTCGCGCCATTCCTTACGAGATCAAAGCATTCGAAGAGCTTGGGCTGCCCGCAGTGGTCAAACAGCTTTGCGAAAAACCGCGCGGCCTGATTCTCGTCACTGGACCAACGGGCTCCGGCAAGTCGACAACACTCGCGGCCATGATCGACAAGATCAATCGCGATCGTCACGAGCACATCCTCACGATCGAGGATCCGATCGAGTTTCTTCACAACCACAAAGGCTGTTTGATCAACCAACGCGAGGTCAACGCAGACACACATGGATTCGCAGCGGCGCTCCGCACAGCACTGCGCCAGGACCCGGACGTGGTCCTCGTCGGCGAAATGCGCGACCTCGAAACGATCGAGTCAGCGCTGCGCATCGCTGAAACCGGTCACTTGACTCTCGCGACGCTGCACACAAACTCCGCCGCTTCGACCATCAACCGTATCATCGACGTTTTCCCTTCCGATCAGCAGGCGCAGATTCGCGCGCAGCTTTCCCTCGTGCTCGAAGGAATTCTCTGTCAGGCGTTGCTGCCGCGCGCTGAAGGAAGCGGCCGCGCGATGGCGCTCGAGATTCTGATCCCGAACGGCGCTATTCGCAATCTGATTCGCGAAGACAAAGTCCACCAGATCTACTCGATGATGCAGACGGGCCAGGACAAATACGGCATGCAGACGTTCAACCAGGCGCTCGCAACTCTTTATCACAAGCGCCAGATTACTTTGGACACTGCGTTGCAACGTTCGTCGAACGTCGACGAACTGCGCGAGCTGATCGATCGCGGTTCCGGCGTCAATCCCGGCAACTCATCGAAGCCGCATGCGAGCCCCTACGCTCAACCCCGACCGATTGGCACTCGGCCCAACGTAAACAGATAAGCCACTCTGGAGCTCACCGCTATGCCTACATTTGTTTTCAAAGGCCGCAACCGACTGAACGAGATCGTTGTCGGCGAACGAGTCGCGGACAATCGCGAAGCCTTGCGCAGCATCCTGCGGAAAGAGCAGGTTACGCTGACTTCGGTTAAAGAGAAGGGCCGCGAGATCGGCATTCCGAAAATCGGTGGACGCAAGAAAGTTAAGTCGAAAGACCTCTCAGTCTTTACGCGCCAGTTTTCAGTGATGATCGATGCAGGTCTGCCGCTGGTCCAGTGTCTCGAGATCCTCGCGCAGCAGCAGGACAACAAATACTTCCAGCAGATCCTGCTACAGGTGCGACAGGACGTTGAAGAAGGCTCGACGCTCGCAACCGCGATGGCTCGCCATCCGCGCGTGTTTGATCAGCTTTACGCGAACATGGTTGAAGCCGGAGAGACGGGCGGTATTCTCGACTTGATCCTGCAACGACTTTCGACCTTCATCGAGAAGATCGTGAAGTTAAAGCGCGACATCATCTCGGCGATGATCTATCCGTCAGCGGTGATCCTGCTCGCGATCATCGCGGTCGCAGTGATCATGGTGGTGGTTATTCCGCAGTTTCAAAACATCTTCCTGGGTCTGCTTGGACCAGGCGAACAGTTGCCGCTGCCGACGCGCATCGTGGTCGGCTTCAGTAGCTTTCTCGCGGGCTGGGGCGGCCTCATCATACTGGCCTCGGTGATTGGAATCGTGGTCGCCGTCAAGTTCTATTACAGGACTCCAGCGGGAAGGAAAGTGATCGACCGCATATTGCTCAAGATTCCGATTCTCGGCGACATCTTTCGCAAGATCGCAGTGGCGCGTTTTTCACGAACTCTATCGACGCTGCTGTCTTCCGGTGTTCCGATTTTGCAGTCGCTGGACATCACCGCGAAGACCTCCGGCAACGTGATCATTGAAGAAGCGATCACGAAAGTCAGAGCAGGAGTTGAGCGCGGTGAGAGTTTCGTGGATCCGTTGAAGGCGACGGAAGTGTTTCCACATATGGTGGCGCAGATGATCGGCATCGGCGAACAGACGGGCGCACTCGATGCGATGCTCGGGAAGATCGCCGACTTCTACGAATCCGAAGTCGACTCCGCGATCGCGAACCTGCTGACGCTCATCGAACCGTTATTGATCGGTTTCCTCGGCGTCACCATCGGCTCAATCGTCATCTCCATGTACCTGCCGTTGTTCACCCTCATCGGCAAACTCTCGCAGGGCCACTAGAGTCAGAGAATAGAACAAGTCAGGCAGGTCTCTGACGTGGATGGGGTTTTTGTGTATAATCCTCGCACCCCTGCAAGCCCCCTCGTGTCTCCTTACTCCGCACAACAATTCGGATAGGTATGGGCATAAAACGTTCTGATGAGAAGACCTCGGGCGTCTCTACAAATC
>DATDFT010000056.1:0-17046 GCA_036522475.1 Pyrinomonadaceae bacterium
CCGACTTTTTGTACGAAGCTAATGAGCGTCGCTTGGGGGATGCGACACTGAGGTTAACGAGGGATTAAGAAACTAAAGTTCGAAACTTTGAATCGCTGGAGCAGCGGCCGGGGTGTTCATGTTCATGAAAGCCGAGTCCAGATGTGAGCTGACAAACTCAATCGTACTATGCTTGAACAGATCAGCTACGGTGAGTGCGTCAGGATACAGTTCATTTAACAGCAAATACGTGCGGAGTAATTTCAGAGAATCGCCACCGAGCTCGAAGAATTTATCGTGAATTCCAATCCGCGGAACGCCGAGGACCTCTTGCCAGATTCCAGAGACGACATGTTCGGTCGGCGTTCGAGGACCTTCGAAATCCGTGTTGAGATCGACCGGCGCGACCGGCTGCGGAAGAGCTTGGCGATCGATATCGCCAGTAGAAGTTCGTGGTAACATTTCGAGTACACACAACATGGGAACCAGATACTGCGGCAATCGCTTCTGAATGAAATCTCGGACGTCTTCTTCTCCAGACTCTTGCTCGTCGGCAAATACGATGTAGGCGATCGGAGTGTCGTCATCCGAAGCAACCACCACGGCTTCGTTGATTGACGGATGCTCGAGAAGCACATCCTCGATCTCTCTTGGACTGACGCGACAACCGCGAACTTTGAACTGGTGCTCCGTGCGTCCTTTCAATTTTATCGTTCCGTCTGGCAGACAACAGGCCCACTCACCTGTTTTGTAAAGGCTCGCGCCACCGACATACAACTCGCCATCGACTCCGATCGGCAGCGGCGACTGCTTACGATCGAGCACGAAAGATGTCATTTCGAGTAGATGCGTTCGTTCATCCGGCGTCAGAATCGAGAACTCAGATACACGCCTGTTCGGATCTTCAACGACGTCCTTTAGCAAAACCTCAAAGTGTCCGGCGATTCGCTGAACTGTCGTAGCATCGAACAGGTCTGTGTTGTACTCGAGCCATCCTTCGAGCCCGTTCGTCTTCTCTGTCAACGAGAGCTCCAAATCGAATCCGGCAGTTCCTTTGTGAACCGGCATCGGCTTGAGAACTAGACCCGGAAGTTGCAGCTCTTCCATCGGCGCATTTTGAAGCGAGAACATCACCTGAAAGAAAGGCGGGTGGCTCAAGTTGCGATCGGGCTGTAACACTTCCACCAGTTTCTCGAACGGAACATCCTGGTGCGCATAAGCGCCGAGGGTCGTCTCGCGTACTCGTTCGAGCAACTCACGAAAGCTTGGGTCGTCTGAAAAATTCGTGCGAAGAGCCAGGGTGTTGAGAAAGAATCCGATTAACCCCTCCGTCTCTTTTCGATTGCGATTCGCGATCACTGAACCTGTGATGACGTCATCCTGGTTCGTGTAGCGATGCAGCAGCGTTTGAAATGCCGCCAGCAACGTCATGAAGAGAGTAACTCCTTCACGGCGGCTGAGAGTTTTCAACTCTTCCGTCAATTCACCCGGTAACGAGAACAAGTGCCAGTTTCCATTGGTGGTTTGAACGGCCGGATACGGACGATCGGTCGGAAGTCTCAGCAGCGGAAGTTCACCACCCAACTGCTGCTTCCAGTAATTCAGTTGCTGTTCCAACGCTTCGCCCTGGAGCCACTGTTGCTGCCACGTCGAGAAGTCTGCGTATTGAATCGGCAACTCACGCAATGACGACGCGTGGCTTTGTGAGTAGTCGCGATACAACACTGCGAGCTCGTGAATCAGTACGCCGAAGGACCAGCCGTCCGAGATGATGTGATGCATCGTGAACAGCAGTACGTGCTCATCCGGAGCCACGCGCAACAGACTCGCGCGCAGCAACGGTCCTGCTGCCAAATCGAACGGCCGCCTTGACTCTTCGCGAATGGAACGGTTAATCGCGGCTTCTTTTTCCGTCTCCGCAAAATCACTCAGGTCGATAAGTTCGAGAGTTAGAGATGCGGTTGGCGAGATCACCTGGAACGGACGTCCGTTATTCGCCGCGAAGGTGGTGCGCAGGATTTCATGGCGTCGAACGATCTCGTTAAGACTCTGCTCCAGCGCCTCGATGTTCAATGGTCCTGTGAGCCGCGCCGCGCACGGTATGAGATAAAGACTGCTGTTCGGCTTCAAGTGCTCGAGGAACCACAGTCGCTGCTGAGCGAACGACAACGGCGGGTTCTCGTTGTGCTCTTGCGGCGTGATTGGAAACGTGGTCGTTCCATGTTGATTCTTGATCGCGGTCTCGATGGTCTGAGCAAGCTCGGAAATCGTCGGACTCGTGAAGAGCTCGCGCAGCGGCAGTTCGATGTGGAAGACTTCAAGCAATCGCGAGACGAGTTGAGTTGCCAGTAACGAGTGGCCGCCTAGCTCGAAGAAGTTGCTGTTCACTCCGACGTGGTCGACACCAAGCAACTGCATCCACAACCCCGCCAGGATTTCTTCAGTTTGTGTGCGCGGCGCAACATCATCATCCGTGCGAACCCAATCAGGCTCAGGCAGTGCGTGCTGGTCCACCTTGCCGTTTGGAGTTAACGGCGTCTTGTCGATGAACACGATCGCAGCCGGAATCATGTACGACGGCAAACGCTCCTGTAGAAACGCTCGCAAGCCGGCCGTGTCTGTTTTTTTCGGAGCAACGACATAAGCTACGAGGCGCTTCTGACCGCCCTCTCCGCGCGTCGTTACCACCGCCTCATCGACTTCGTCGTGCTGCTCGAGCACTGCTTCGATCTCGCCCAACTCAATACGATAACCACGAATCTTCACCTGTTGGTCCGTGCGTCCGATGTACTCCAGATTTCCATCAGACAGGTATCGCACCAAATCGCCGGTCCGATACAACCGCTCTCCGCCGTCGGCGCTATACGGATTCGGCACGAAGCGCTCCGCGGTTATCTCCGGGTGGTCCACGTAGCCGCGCGCCTGACTTGCACCGCCCACGTACAATTCGCCAACAACTCCGATCGGCACAACCTCGAGTTGCGGTCCCAACACATAAACCTGCACGTTTGCGATCGGCTTGCCGATGTGCGGTAACAGACCGGACTGCTCATTCGGCTCGACAGCGCCTGAAGTCGCGAGCACAGTATTTTCCGTCGGGCCGTAGTTGTTACTGACCACGAACGGATGCGAAGTTGTTGGAAATCGGTGCAGCGTGTCGCCTCCGGTGATCAGGAATCTGAGAGCAGTGTTAGAAGGCCACTCGAGCGCCAGCAGCCCTTCGGTCAAAGGCGTCGGGACGTAGCTAACGGTGATCTGTTCAGTCACCAGCCAATCGCGCAACGCTTCTGCTGAGATCCGCGCCTCTTCGTTCGCCAGGTAGATGCAGGCGCCCGCGCTCAACTGCGGCCACACTTCCCACACCGTCGCGTCAAAGCCGAGGCCGGCGATTTGTGTCGATCGGTCCGCATTGTTCAACACGAAAGCCTGACGATACCAATGGACCAGGTTGAGTAACCCGCGATGAGTGACTGCGACACCCTTGGGCCGACCGGTTGAACCGGAGGTGTAGATGACGTAAGCGAGACTGTCGGGCTCTGACTTGATCTCGAGATCCTCTGCACTCTCGTTCGCGAGAGTGTGCCACTCCGAATCCACACAAATCACTTGCGCGCTGTGTTCGGCGAGTTTTGTTGCCTGAGATGCAGTGGTGAGCAGAACACGCGCCTTCGCATCTTCAAGCATGAAAGCGACGCGCTCTGCGGGGGACGCGGGATCAATCGGCAAATACGCGCCACCCGCCTTGATCGCTGCCAGCAAGCAAATGATCCATTCCGGCGAGCGATCGAGATAAATGCCGACACAAATTTCTGGTCCAACACGTAGATCCTTAAGGCGCCGGGCGAGTTGGTTGGCGCTCTTATTTAATTGTTCATAAGTTAGTTGTTTTTCGCCACCGATTACCGCAAGCGCATTCGGAGCGTGTTGGACCTTTAGGGAGATCAGTTCAGAGATCGATTGATCGTACGAGAAGTCAGTTGCCGTTTGGTTCCATTGCACGAGCAGCTGATCCTGCTCGGCCGCACTCAGCATCGGCAGAGTCTGGATGCTCTGCTCCGGATCGGCAACCATGGCCAGCATCAAGGTGCGGTAATGACTTGCCATACGATCGATCGTATGTGCTTCAAACAAATCAGTGTTGTATTCGAGATATCCGGTGAGTCCCTCGACACCGTTCTCGAGAGCGAGGGTCAAATCGAATTTGGCAGTGCCGTTATCGACATTCAATACCTTCAAAGTCACATCCGGCAGCTCTATGGTTTTTGGTAACGCATCCTGCAACGCCATCATCACCTGGAACAACGGCGTGTGACTCAAGTTTCGTTCCGGCGCGAGCTCCTCTACGAGCATCTCGAACGGCATGTCCTGGTGCGCGTACGCGTCTAAACAGACGTCTCGCACACGTTGCATCATTTCGCGGACACTCATTTCGCCGGAGATATTTGTTCGCAGTGCGAGCGTGTTGACGAAGAAACCGATCAAGGTTTCAAGATCGCGTCGGGGCCGGTTGGCAATCGGTGACCCAACGACGATGTCAGCCTCACCGGTGTAGCGCCAGAGTAGTGTTTGCCAGCCTGCCAGCAGAATCATGAAAAGCGTCATGCCATGGCGGCGGCTCAGTTGGCGCAGTGCGTCAGTCTCTTCCGCGGAGAAAGTTAACGGCAGGTGAGCGCCACGATAGCTGCGAATCGGAGGACGGGCTCGGTCGGCTGGTAATTCGAGTGCAGGCAGCGGCCCAGCTAACTGCGCTTTCCAATAATCGAGATGTCCTGCGACGATCTTTTTCTGCCACTCTCGCTGCCACGCCGCGTAGTCGACATATTGAATCTTCAATTCGGGGAGCGGTGAAGGACGTCCAGACGAGAAGGCCTGGTAGAGTGTGCTGATTTCGTTAACGAGGAGACGTAACGACCAGCCATCACCGACGATGTGATGAAGACTAAGCAACAGCACATGTTCCGTGGCGCCCAACCGTACTAGCTGAACTCTCCACACTGGACCATGCGCCAGATCAAAAGGCCGTCGCGCCTCGGTGTGGGCCAGTGCTTTCATTCCGGCTTCGCGTTCGGCAATCGGAAGTTCACTCAAATCCGTGACCTGCAAACCAACCGGCACGAGGGCCGAAATGAACTGCGCCGGTTGGTTGTCAATGGTCGCAAACGTTGTCCTTAACGACGTGTGGCGACGGGCGATCTCAGTCAATGTCTGTTCGAGAGCCTCAACCTTCAACTCTCCCGAGAAAAGCAGGCCTCCGGAGATGTTGTAAGAAGGATTGCCCGGCTCCAGTTGGTCCATCAGCCACAGTCGCTGTTGGGCAAATGAGAGCGGGAATCCTTTCAGTTTGTTAAGGCTTTCGTTTGACATGTTCGCCATGAACTCACGCTTTTGAGCGGGAGAAAGATCAGCCGGATCAATGGAGAGACTGCTCATCCGCTAAGCGTCCTCAACCAAGGGCAGTCTCTGCCATTAGGTCCACCTCATCAGAGAGATGCTTGATTAACAGCGTATGGTCGGCATTACTCTCTTGAAAGATCGGTGTGATAGCTGGAAGTTCGCTGTATCCGGAATTTGTTTCGGCACTTAAGGTCGCGCCCGTGCCGAGGAGCTTTGCAACACCATGCGGATGGCGCTGCTCGAGATGATGCGCTAGTGCGGCAATATCGGGCTTGTCGAAGATCGATCTGACGTGAATCACTTCGCCGAACTCTTCCTGTAGTCGATTGATGAACAGAGCGGCGCGAATGGAATCGCCACCCAACTCGAAGAAGTTATCGTTGACTCCAACCTGACTGAGGTTGAGCAACTCCGCCCAAAGATCTGAAAGCACTGTTTCCAGTTGAGTACGAGGGGCAACGAATTGTGTGTCGAGCGCCGGACGTTGATCATCAGGTGCAGGCAACGCTCTGCGATTCAGCTTGCCGTTGGGTGTCAGCGGCCACTCCTCGAGGAAAACAATCGCGGCCGGAACCATGTACGACGGCAATCGATCCTGCATGAAAGTTCGCAGTTCACTGACTCCCGGAGTCATTTGCTTTTCAGCGACCACGTAAGCCACCAACCGCTTCTGTCCGTCGTCGTCGTGCACGGTCACCACTGCTTCGTCTACCGCCTCGTGTTGCTCGAGCACCGTCTCGATCTCACCCAACTCAATCCGGTAGCCGCGTACCTTCACCTGCTCATCCACTCGTCCGAGATACTCGATCTCTCCGCTCTCTTTGTGACGACCAAGATCTCCGGTCCGGTACATTCGCGCCCCGCCTACGTTGCTATGTGGGTTCGGCACAAATCGCTCAGCGGTTAACGCCGGTTGATTGTGATAGTCGCGCGCGAGTCCTTCGCCGGCGATATAAATCTCACCGGTCACACCGATTGGCACCGGCTCGAGGTAACGGTCAACCAGGTAAACCTGTGTGTTTGCGATTGGACGTCCGATGCTTGGAGGTCCGTCAACTCCCCTCGGTATCAAGGCTGAGGTTGAGTAGGTTGTATCTTCTGATGGTCCATAGAGATTGTAGACACGTTCGACACCCTGCTCGTACACCTGCTGCACCAGGCTGTTCGCCAGCGCCTCGCCCGCCAGATTAACCGTGCTCACGGAGGTCGGAATTGCCTTAGTTCGGACCAGTTCAGACATTGCCGAAGGCACGGTATTAATCAACGTGACTCTTTCACGATTGCGCAGCGAAGGCAGGTGCAAAGCGTCGTCAGCCAGAATCACCGAGCCACCACAACTCAGCGGAACGAACAGTTCGAAGATTGAGAGGTCAAAGCAAATTGAAGTAGACGCGAGTACGCCGCTGAAATCCTTCGCGTCAAATACTTCTCTCGCCCAAGCGGCCAGCACCACGGGACTGTTATGTTGTATGGTGACTCCCTTTGGCCGGCCGCTTGAGCCGGAGGTGTAGATCACATAAGCCAGATTGTTTTCCGCTACCGTCGTAGCAGGGTTCTCGCGACTATTCTTAGCGATGATCTCCTGCCTCGAGTCGAGACACAGAACGTTGGAAACTTTGTCCCACAGACGATCCGCGAGATGCTGCTCGGTAAGCACGATCGGCGCTTGCGTATCCGCCAACATGTAATCGATGCGTTCCTGCGGGTACTGCGGATCGAGAGGAACATACGCGCCGCCGGCTTTGAGCACTCCAAACAACGCCACCACCATCTCCACCGACCGTTCCATCATGATGCCCACGAGCACTTCCGGTCCGACGTTCATTTCCTGTAGACAGTGTGCCAGTTGATTGGCGCGCTCATTCAGCTCGCGATAAGTGAGTTGCCTGTTCTGATCGGCGAGCGCGATACGCTCAGGTGTCGACACAGCCTGTGCTTCAAAGAGATGGTGTATACATGGGCCGTGCTGGTATTGCCTGTGAGTATCGTTCCATTCAACCAACACCTGCCGGCGCTCCGCATCGCTTAAAACTGTCACTTCAGAGAGGCGATGCTCGGGATCAGCAAGCAGAGACTCGAGCAAGTTTTCAAAGTGGGCCATCATGCGGCTGATCGTTGACTGCTCGAAGAGATCGGTGCTGTACGCAAACGTGCCCTTCAACTCGCGGCCCATATCAGTCAATCGCAATTCAAGATCAAACTGGACCACGTGCGTGTCGATGTCGACGGCGTTAATCGTCACGCCGTGAAGCTGCGGCGGTACCGCGGGTTCGTGGTCGAAAATGAAGAAGGCCTGGAATATCGGCTCTCGACTCAAACTTCTTTCGGGTTGCAGACGCTCAACGAGGAGTGGGAAGGGATACGCCTGATGCTCGAAAGCGTCCAGAACTGTTTGGCGTACCTCGTCCAGGAACTGGTTGAACGTTTGGTCCTTCGAAAGATCTCCACGAATCACGACCGGGTTGACGAAGTATCCGACGGTATCCGTAACTTCAGCCCATCTTCGACCGGCTGTTGGAGAACCAATGAGAAGATCAGTCTGGCCCGTGTGGCGATGAAGTAGTAATTCGAACGCGGCCATCAGGACCATGTAAGGCGTCGCCATCCGCGACTGCGCGAGAGCTCTGAGTCGTTCGGTTGTCTCCGCGCTCAGCTCGAATTGCAACACAGCGCCTTCATGAGTTTGCACTGCCGGACGGGTTCGGTCCGTGCGCAAGTTGAGAGTGGGCAACTCGCCTGCCAATTGCTTTTGCCAGTAACTCCAAAGCCGTTCACCTTCCGCGCCCGACAACATTTCCGATTCCCAACGAACATAGTCCGCATACTGCAAACTTGGTGTGGGCAAAGATGACGATTCGTTGTCGAGCTCAGCGTGATACAGGAGGCTCAGTTCCCTCGTGAGCACGGCAGTGGACCACTGGTCAGAAATGATGTGGTGCATTACCAGCAGGAGGATGTCCTCACCTGGCCTGATAAATAAGCGCACGCGAAAGAGCGGACCGGTTTCGAGTGAAAACACGCAACTGCTTTCTTCGGTCAAGCGTCGATTGAGATCTTCCTCGCTCCATGCGCACGCATCTTCTACGACAAAATCGACTTGCTCGTGATCGCGGACCTCCTGAAACAGTTCTCCCTGCGAAGCGATGAAAGAAGTTCGCAAGGACGGATGACGGTCCACCAGGGACTGGAGAGCGCCGTGCAATGCTCCGACATCCAACTCTCCTTTAATAGAGAGCGCGCCCGAGATGTTGTAGGCACTGCTCTCCGGTGCTAAGCGATTGAGGAACCAGAGCGCCTGCTGGCCTTGCGAGAGTGGATACTTCACTGCCGGCACGTGGGTCGGAGCGGCATATGCGTCCTGACTCCCGGCCGTTAGCTGCGTGAATATTTCAGACGCGAGCTCCGAGACACTCGGACTTTGAAGCAAACTCGTCATGGTCAAATTGACGCCCACCTTCGCTTCAATCGTATGCACGAGTTCGATAGCTTTAAGCGAGTCCAATCCATATCGAATGATTGGCTGGCGAACGTCGATCTTTTGAACCGGAACTTTCAGTTGATGAGCAAGATGTGAAGCCAACCACGTTTCGACGACTTCTTTACTCTCCGGCGCCGAATCGAGCAGCGGCAACGGTGTTTCATTGTCCTGTATCTCGCGCCACTCGCTCACAACGTGCAGCTCGCCGTTCAGGAACGCTGTGCGACATGCACTCCGTCGAATCTTGCCACTCGAGGTTTTAGGAATAGTTTGCGGCTTGACTAAGACGACCGCGTAGACTTGGAGGCTGTGTTTTTCCGCGACGTCCTGGCGAATCGTTTCGATGACGCTGTCCGGGTCTGCGTCGCTCCGGCGCGCAACTTCATGGACCACCACGAGCCGCTCTTCGCCGGCTACATCGATCGAAAACGCGGCGCCACAGGTTGGCCGCAACGCAGTGCTGCATTGTTGCACTGTAAACTCGATGTCCTGCGGATAATGGTTGAGGCCGCGAATGATGATCAAGTCTTTCAGCCGGCCTACGACGAATAGCTCCCCATCCTGGAGGATTCCTAAATCTCCAGTGCGTAGAAAAGGTCCCAATCCGGTATCCGACAGACGCGCCTGAAAAATCTCTTCGGTATGCTGTGGTGAATTCCAGTAACCCTTGCCGACGCTTTGGCTGGAAACCCAAATCTCGCCCACTTCATTCGCTCCGCATCTGACTTGCGACTCCGGATTGACTACCATGACATCCTGGCCCGGCAGGACCTTGCCGCAACTCACGAGCGCTCGTCCGTCGCCGTTTGAACTCTCGATCCACTCTTTGTGTTCGAGCGCCTTCGCTGCGACGTTCTTGACGACCGGAGCAGAATCTCGCTGGCCGCCACTGACAATCAGTGTTGACTCCGCGAGTCCATAACACGAGTAGAAAGCTTCCTGTCGAAAACCGTGCGGCGCAAACGTGGAAGTAAACTGTCTTAGCGTCTCGTGATGAATCGGCTCGGCGCCATTGAACGCCACGCTCCAACCACTCAGGTCGAGTTCAGCTCGATCTTCAGGACTGATTTTGTCCACGCACAATCGATAAGCGAAGTTTGGTCCACCACTGATAACGCCTTGATGCCGCGATATAGTCTTGAGCCAACTCACCGGACTGCGAAGGAAAGAAGCAGGAGCCATCAAGGTGCACGGATAACCACCAAACAACGGTTGCAGCACACCGCCAATCAGGCCCATGTCGTGGTAGATGGGCAGCCAACTCACGCAGTGGCTGTTCGAGTTGTATTCGAATGCGTCACGAAGGAGAGTTGAATTGTGAAGCAGATTGCCGTGACTCAACATCACGCCTTTCGGACTACCGGTCGAGCCGGACGTGTACTGTAAAAACGCCAGCGTGCTCTGGTTGATATCCGGTTCTCGCCAATCATCGTGTGTCTCGTTGACGAGACTGCCGGTATCTACACAGCGCACGCTTCGAAGTCTTTCATGCTCGCCACAGAAGGATTGCACCGCCGAAAAAGTTGGTCCTGTAGTTAGAAGCACGGTTGGTTGAGCACTCTCGGCGATGGCCACGATGCGTTCCATGTTGCGATTTCGCCGAGGAGGATAAACGGGAACGGCAACCACGCCGGCGTAAAGACAGCCGAAGAAACCTGCGAGGTAATCCAAACCCGGAGGATACAGAATCAAAACACGCTCACCGGGCTCGCTGACAGACTGAAGCCAGGCTGCGATCGCCTGAGACCTCTGGTCCAGTTGTTGATAAGTTAGCCTGGCCTCTTCTGTTTCGCCGTCGGTGATAAAGGTATAAGCCAGACGGTCCGGCTGGTTGATGGCTCGCCAGCGCAACACGTCAACCAGATGGGCTGGTTGAAAACCCGTTTCCAGGATTGGTTTGATCTGGCTAGTCATGTTCGTTGCCTTGTTTTCTGACCTATGTCCTTTTCTCATAAATCAGTTTGCGTTTGCCGCAGCCTCCATACTTTTTCGTAGGCTTAGCGGCCTCATGTCAGTCCAGACTTCACCGATGAAGGCCAGGACTTCCGCCTTGGTACCAGTCTTTCCGGCGTCTTTCCAACCTAGTGCGTTGTCACGATCGGCCGGCCAGATTGAATACTGTTCTTCGTGATTGACGACCGCCTTGTACACGGTGTTGTCTTCTTTTTCTTCTCTCATTCATGTTTCCTTTCTGCTGTGATTGTTGTGACTAAACTGTGCAAGCGCCCCCGAAGCCGACAGTGACGTGACCGTTTTCAATGATCGTCGGCACTCTTCGTTGCCCGTTCGAATGAACCAGCATTTCGTTCAGGAGATTGTTGTCTTTTTTGACGTTCAAATATTGGACGGCGTATCCGCGCCGGTTGTAGTCCGCAATCGCTCTGTCGCAGAACGGACAGTTATCCTTTCCATAAATCTTGACGGTTTGTTCACTCATCTTTAGTCCTCGTTGGTGTGGTTGGTAGTTAAGAATCGCGAATCACAGTTGGGCGAGGTCAGTACCGAAACGCGGTAGCGTCGGGTCGCACGTGCCCGTTTTCAAATTCATTAATGATTTATTTTGCGCGACAGACCCGACGCTATCGCGTTACGGTACTGACTTCGTCCAACTGTGCTCGTGAGTTAAAAGGTATAGGTCTTACTGACCAGGGTTGCGTCGCTGTAGGTGAAGGGTTTGGGGATAAGGAAATTCGGTCTGGCTGTGAACGGATGATCCGGGATGACTGGCAGTGCGTAAGACTGGTCCACAGCTCTGATCTTTACGGCAGCGGCTGATTTCGTATGCAGGCTTATCTCAACTCCATCCTGCGGCAGCGCGAAGTAGTTCAGCGCCCAACGCTCGCGTGCACCGCTCGCGATGTTCTTCCCCGCGATCTCAGAACTGATGATCTGCGCTCCCGGACCTACTACCGACAAAGAAATGGATGGCGCCTGACGAGGTGAAGTGACGCGCAATGTGATCGTTCGGCCGTCATCATTTTTGGATTCACTCACAAGCGCGATTTGCGGCGCGGGCAACGAGACTTCAGGCGCCGCAGACTTTAAGAAACCGTCATATCCTATTGGGATATATTCACTCATCGGTCCTCGTTCCGGGTGAGGAGGAAAAAACTGCGCCGTCCATTCGTCCGGCCCTGAATCCTCACTGGCCCAGATAGCTTTTCCCGAATCGGCATTCAACACATAAAAAATGTTGTTGGACTTCGGCTGGTCCTGGCGATACAGAGGCGTCAGGATGCCGGCTGCAAAGAAACCCGCAGCGACAAGTGCAGAAAGAGTTGGAACCAGCCACGTTCGCGAAGTGGACATTAACCGCAAATGCGGAATCAGCGTCGCGAGCAGAAGGGCTATCATCATCATCAATATCGCGGCCGCCGCCAAAGTCACGGCGGTGTAAAGGAGGTAAATCACGGGAACAAAGAGCAGGATTCCCGGAATCGCACAAGCCAGAAACACAACAGTCTGTTTGATTGAGATCGTGTTTTGACGGCGAGAGATGAAGATTGTTGCGAGTGCAATCGTACTGAACAGTAGCGACCATACGAAAAGATAACTAGCTCCGGGCAGAAACCAATTTACCGGAACCGACAAGATAAAGAACCCGAGCAGCGCGCCCATCGTCAAGTCCACAACGGACACCTTTTTGAATACGAGCAGGTAAAGGCTGGATGCTAGAGCGAGGGTCAGCGCGACGAAGCTGATGAAGTAGAATTGGCTGTGATACGAGTTGTTTTGCAGGACCGACGTCCGTTCCCCATAGAGCAGTTGCATCAATTGCGAGAGTCCTGCGCCGGCCACCCCAGCGGTTATCAAGGTGCTGACGAAAGCAACCAACCCGAGACCGACTCCACCGATCCTTAAACGTCCTCTCTTGAAACCTGCGATAACAGTTCCGGCAAGCACGAGGCCCACGAACACAAACAGCGGCAGCACCCAGCGCTCGGAGTAATGAACAAACGCTCTGCCGAGTACGTCGAAATAAACAGCGTCACCTTTGGTTTGAGTTATTGAAGCCACATTACCAAAGTGAGTTGTCAGAGCCAGCGCATACGAGCCGCCATGCTGAATGCTGCTCTCATCAACTCCCTGGACGGTATCCAGGGCCGTGTGGTGGTGATTGACTCCTTTTATATATGCAAAGTTAAACCCGGGCATTCCGGCCGCTTTGAAAACATTCAGGTCCGTGCTGTTGGGAAGACGCCTGTAGATTTCGTCCGACAGCGAATTAGCCACCGGTCTGGGCACTGCTTTGGCAAACTCGTAAATCAAATCCTGATTGTTTGGGCTGGTCTCAAACATGATGACCGGGCCGCTGTTTCCTCGAGAGTCAAAATTAAGGACCAGGCCGACGTTCCGTGCCCAGGGATGTTGATCCACGAAGGCCTTCGCACCGAGAAGTCCCACCTCTTCACCATCGCTGAAAAGAAAGATCACGTCATTGCGCAACTGCCCTCGCGTTTTAAGTGCGCGCAACGTCTCGAGCATAACGGAAACTCCGAAACCGTCATCATTCGCTCCGAAGCTGGTGGGCACTGAATCGTAGTGGCTCACGAGCATGATCGCTTGCTGGCTGTTTGTTCCGTCCAGCTTCGCGACGATATTCTCAACGGTGCCGGCAGCGATGGCGGAGTTTGGTTTTTGACTGACTACCGGAACCTTCTGCACGGTGGGACTGAGCCCCATCTCAGTTAAGTTGCCGAGAATATAATCACGCACTTCCGCATGGCTCGCCGAACCAATCGGGTGCGGACTCTTCGCAATCGCTTCAATGTGTTTCATCGCCCGAGCAGATGAGAACTCCGTCGGCGGTGCACTCACATGCGCAACGTTCGTCAGGCTCAATTGCTGAACGCCGGCGATTGCGAGTAACACAACGAACAAGAACGTTATTAATCCAAACGCAAAACTCACGCGGGGAGTTACCTGGGTTGGTCTATCTAATAAGGATGTGTCTATCATTTTCCCGTTACCATTTTTCCGTCAGCCGGGTAGAGCTACCGCACTTGGAGTTTTTGATCTACTCCGCTGAATTGAAAAACCGAATGTTTGCACACACTAAAATGCAGTGTGTGCAAATATGGACCTAGTGGATCTTCTCAACCATCTCTCTATCGATGAGCAGATGGCTCTGATAATTAATCGTGTTGAGGAGTATTTCTACTCGCTCTTTGTCGCTCATATGCCGCTTGAATACTCCGACGAGACTCTGAAGCGGACCCGAAGTAATCCTCACCTCGTCTCCAGGTTTAAGTTCTTCATGGAGACAAACCAATCCGTCATCGCCGACTTTTGACTTGATGAGATCGATTACGTCATCACTGATCCAAACGGGGTTGTTAGCAAAGCTGACTACGTGCTGCACGCCCCTGGTGTAATTGACGTTATGAAGCTGAGTCTCGGCGTTGAAGTAGGCGAAGATGTATGGAGGAAATAGATGTTTGATTGTGTACCGCCGGCCGCCATGCTTTGAAGTGCTGAGCTGCTTTAACTTCGGCGCAAAGGTCTTGACCCGATAGGCCTGTAAGTTGAAATCAGCTCGGTCTTCTTCCTTCGGCTTGGTCCGAACTGCATACCAATGAGGCTGTTCGTCAGAAATTGCTAAACTCATCTGAGCCTCCCTGTTTTCAACCTTCGAAAACTTTCACCGGGGCTACCGAACCCAGGTGGTCCTGTTCAAACACCGCACAAGCTCAAGATAAAATGAGCAGGTAAAGGAGGGCGCTCGAGCGAATAGCTCTTTAAGTCAACATTTTGGACTTCAATCGCGCCCTTACCTTTAACCCCTCATGTGACCGAGCTGTTGTGCGCAGAAGTTGGTCACCTGCAATTTTTCAAAACTACTGATCGTTCGACCGTTGAGCTTGCCGGAGCATGTTTCGAATCTCTCGTGCTCTGGTCTTGTTGATTCGATATGTCTTGCGTGTATCGGCTTCCTGATGCTCTTCAATAAGTCCTTCAGAAACGAGCCGGGCTACTGCTTCAGAAACGTTTCGGGTTTCGAACTTTATCTGTTGGGACAGCAACCACCATTCCGCAATTCCATCGAAGGTGTCGCCTGCGTCGGGATTGTCAGAGAGATAAGCGAGGATGTACTTACAAATCTCCCGCTGTTGTTCTTTCTGATCTAGTTTCACGGTCTCCTCAGCTTCCCTTTATGCATTCCCCGTGCAACGGGATCATTCAGGAATTCGCATATAAATCCGTTGATGATGTGGGCCTTTCTGCCCGACCCGTCGCACTGCACTGAACTAATGATCTTGAGTTTCATAAACTTACTGCTATGGCAAAGTTAACCAGCTTGAGCGCGCGTATTGCCCGACTCACCGACGCCGGCTACTTTGAACTTTTGAACGTCGATTTTGTGTTTGCGCACCAGTTCCCAAAACGTGCGCCGCTCTTTTTGCGCCGCCTGCGCGGCCTTGGATATGTTTCCCTTGTAAGCAATGAGAAGGTTCTGGATATAGTTCGTCTCGAACTGGGAGATTACGTTTGCTTTCATCTCCTGGAATGACAGTTGAGACACTTGATCGTTTTCATTCGAGAACGTTATTTGATCTTCGTGAATAATCTTCTGATTGCATAGAACAACCACGCGCTCAATCACATGTTCCAACTCACGCACGTTGCCGGGCCAACTGTAGAGCAGCAGTTTGCGCTCTGCCTCCGGTGAGAAATCGACTACCGAACTGTTCAGCCTGGACGCGTATTCAGCGAGAAAGTGGCGAGCTAAAAGGATGATGTCGCGCGATCGCTCACGCAGCGGCGGCAGGACGATCGGAACAACATTCAATCGATAATAAAGATCTCTTCGAAGAGCTCCGGTGGCCACAGCTTGTTGCAAATTTGCGTTGGAGGCAGCAATGATTCGCACGTCACCTTTTAGTTCCTTCGTGCTGCCGAGCGGCCTGTACTCTTTGCTCTGAAGAAAGCGCAGCAGTTTGACCTGGGCCAGAAGTGGCAAGCTATCGACTTCATCCAGGAAAAGCGTTCCCTTATCAGCTTCTTGAATCAAGCCGGGACGCGAGCCCGACGCTCCGGTGTAAGCACCTCGATCGTGACCGAACAATTCATTCTCGAGTAGCTCTATCGGAATCGCTCCGCAGTTGATCGGAACGAAAGGCTTGCCGGCTCGCGGGCTGAGATAGTGAATGGACCGTCCAACTACTTCTTTTCCTGTTCCCGTTTCCCCCGCGATCAGCACTGATATATCAGACCTTGCGATTACCGGAATCTTGCTTGTCTCAGCGAGGAACACCGGGCTCTGACCAATAAGTTGCTGCTGCAACGCGAATTTTTCAGTCAGACCTTGCTGGGTCTTACGCGTTTGAGACGACTGGCTCAACAGTCGCCGGACTCGCACGAGAACTTCCGAGTCTCTTAGTGGAGAAACGATGAAGTCAGCGATTCCGGGTCTTACGAGTTCAAGCATCTCTTCCTGATCGGCGTCGACTGCGACAACGATCAGGCTGGACGATGCTGCCGGTCCCAGGATTTGAAAGAGTGAATCCAGGCAACTCAATGGAACGCGAGGCAGGGCAAGGACAATCAGCAACGGGTTTTCCCTGTGAATGATGTGGGTCAACTCATCGTCGCTATCGGACAAGCCTCGGCAGGTATGGCAGATGAGGGTGAAATCCGGATCGGGACACGAGTTGAGGATCCTGTTCAGGGTTCTTCCTAACTCCCCGCCCCCCTCGAATTCCAGTAGTAATAAGTTTCTCTGTTCCATGGCTTTTTTCGATGTGTCCAAATTCAATTTTCCAGGACAGCGTCATGGTGGAGATTAGACCCAAGTTGGCTGGGGGTCTTTAACCGGTTCCTAAATAAATGCTAAGAGTTTGCTAAGGTAGGACGTTAAGGATTGCACGCGGCAAGATGCCTCAAGAACAGCGCCAAAGGCGCGACATGATCGTATGGCAAGCGCGAGCGAAGCAAGCGCGTCACCTACATCAAACAGCGCCAAAGGCGCGACATGATCGTTATGGCAAGCGCGAGCGAAGCGAGCGCGTCGCCTGCATCAAACAGCGCCAAAGGCGCGACATATGATAGCCAGGAGCGAGCGACGTGAGCGGGTCGCCTACCTCAAACAGCGCCAAAGGCGCGACATATGATAGCCAGGGGCAAGCGCGAGCGAAGCGAGCGCGTCGCCTGCATCAAACAGCGCCAAAGGCGCGACATATGATAGCCAGGAGCGA
>DATDFT010000057.1:0-11413 GCA_036522475.1 Pyrinomonadaceae bacterium
GATCGTAATGATTGCGATCTTCACCTTCATCTTCGCCGGCATCTTCGGCGCACGCTTCCGCGCCAACGACTCCCACTGGGACTACGCACTCTACCTGTTCTGCGGCTTGCTCCCGTGGTCCATGTTTCAGGAATCGCTGCAGCAATCAGCCAACACGATCGTCGTCCACTCGAATCTCGTCAAGCGCGTTGTCTTCCCACTCGAGACCTTGCCCGCGGCTCAGGTGCTGGCAGCGCTCGGTAATCAACTATTCGCCACCATCGCGTTGCTGATCGCAACCATCATCATCCGTCAACGACTGGAGCTCACCGTGCTCTGGCTACCCGTACTTCTGGTCCCGCAGCTGTTGTTCACGCTCGGTGCATCCTGGCTCATTGCCTCGCTCGGGGTTTTCCTGCGCGACATCACGCAGGGAATCACGTTGTTGCTGATGGCCTGGATGTATCTCACCCCGATCATCTACCCCGAATCGATCGTTCCGGATCGTTTTCGTGTCTTCCTGAACTTCAATCCGTTCACCGCTCTAGTGCGCAGTTATCGTCGCGTTTTTCTGGAGGGTGCCACACCCGATTGGAACGGTCTGCTTTACTTCACCGCCTTTGGCCTCGTCATTTTCGTCTTCGGTTACTGGTGGTTCGCCCGGACCCGCAAGAGCTTCGCCGATGTCGTCTGAGCCCGGAAAAAGCCCAAACTTGTGCTTTTTTGTGGCCACGATTTATGATCGTTGCCCATGAGATTCACATTCTTTGTAGTCGTATTGTTTCTGGCGGCGACGGTCGCGAGCGCGCAGGAGTGGACGCAGTGGCGCGGCCCGGCGCGCGATGGTTCGGTGTCCGCGAAAGACGCCCCGGCAGCGTGGCCGGAAACACTGAAACGAAGTTGGCGCGTGGAAATCGGCGAAGGCTATTCGTCGCCGGTGGTTACCAACGGGCACGTCTTCGTTCATGTCCGAAAAGATCCGGAAGAGATCGTCGAGAGTATCAACCTGGCCGACGGCAAGGTGCTGTGGCAGCAGAAATATCAGGCAGTGTTTCAGAAGAATCAGTACGCGGTCGAGATGGCCAAAGGCCCGAACTCGACTCCGCTTGTCGTCGGCAATCGCCTCTTCACCCTCGGCGTCACCGGAATCCTGAACGCTTGGGACACCGCAACAGGGAAACCTCTTTGGACTCGTGACTTCTCAAAAGCAATCGATACTTCCAAGCTCTTCTGCGGCACGGCCGCTTCGCCGCTGATCGTTGACGGACGTCTGGTGGTCCAGGTCGGCAGCGATATTCATGGCGGGCAAGTGCTCGCGCTCAATCCGGCAACCGGAGCCACTGAGTGGGAGTGGCATGGACTTGGGCCGGGCTACGCGTCGCCGGTTCTCGTCGACGTCGACGGCAGCAAACAGATCGTGTCGATGACTGAAGGTTCGATTGTTGGTATCGAGGCGAAGACGGGCAAAGAATTGTGGACCGTCGCGTTTCCTAACGAATGGCACGAGAACACCGCGACGCCGCTATGGACCGGCACAAGTCTCATCGTCTCCAGCACACAGATGGGCACACATGCTTATGCCCTGAAGCAGACCGCCGGCAAGTGGGAAGCGTCCGAGGTTTGGAAGAATCCGGACATCACGATGCACATGAGTTCACCTGTGTTCGGCGACGGCTTGATCTATGGTCACTCGCCGAAAAAGAAAGGACAGTTTTTTGCGCTGGACGCGAAGACGGGCGCGGTGCGTTGGACCACCGAAGGTCGTGAAGGTGAGCACGCTTCGTTGTTGCTCACGCCGCAAAACGTCGTGTTTCTGACCAACAGCGCGGATCTGATAGTCGCGAAGCGCAACACACCCGCATTTGTAGTCGAGCGTCGTTATGAAGTTGCCGAAGCCTCGACCTTTGCGATGCCGGTGTTGCTGGGATCGAATATTCTGGTGCGCGACGCGACCGGATTAATACTACTCACGACTGCGAAGTAATCCACAGATACGCGGTTCAATCTGTGGACCATGATTTGGATATAAACACTACATTTTTGTTTACGCGCCTAATCGACGCGAGCGTCGACGGTATCTTCGCGTTTGATCGCGACTGCAAAATCATTGTCTGGAATCGCGCGATGGAGCGCATCTCCGGTCTCAGCAGCGCCGCCGCACTCGGCAAACGCGTGGTCGACATCTTTCCGTTCCTGCGCGAAGGCGGCAGCGATGATTGCTTCGCCGCCGCTCTCGCCGGAAAAGGATCCGTTTCGGAGAATCATCCTTACGGTCCGTCAGAGACAGGCGTCTTCGAGAGTCATTACTCACCGCTGCTTGACGAACACGACAATGTCATCGGTGGCATCGCCGTCATCACCGACATCACCGCCCGCAAGCAAGCAGAAGACGCAGCTCACACTGCGTATCGACAGTTGTCTTTTCACGTCGAAAGTTCGCCGCTCGCGGTCGTTGAGTGGGACAGCGACTTTCGCGTCTCGCGCTGGTCTGCGTCGGCGGAACGTCTGTTTGGCTGGAAGGCTGACGAGGTGATTGGCAAACACGTCAACGAGTGGCGCTTTGTTTTTGCAGACGATGTTGATGCTGTGGCGTTGGTCACGAACCGGCAGCGCGAAGGCGTGGAAGTGCAGGGCATCCAGCGGAACCGCAATTACACGCGCGGCGGAACGGTGCTCTTTTGCGAGTGGTACAACTCGGTGCTGCGCGACGATCGCGGAAAACTGGTGTCAGTGCTTTCGCTCGTGCTCGACGTTACCGCGCGGCAGAGTGCGGAAGAAGAGCGAGCCGCATCGCTCTTGCGCGAGCGCGATGCACGCCGTCACGCGGAAGAGGCTGATCGATTGAAAGATGAGTTTCTCGCCACGTTGTCCCACGAGCTGCGTACGCCGTTAACGTCGATTCTCGGTTGGGCATCGATGATTCGGAATGGCGAGGTTGAAGGCAACAACGCCTCGCGCGCGATCGAAACGATTGAGCGTAACGCCCGCTCGCAAGCGCGACTGATCGACGATCTTCTGGACGTTTCGCGCATCATCACCGGCAACCTCCGGCTCGATCTGCATCCACTCAATCTCGCGCCGATTGTCGAAGGTGCGCTCGACGCATTGCGGCCGACAGCCGACGTGAAAGGCATCAAGCTGCAAACGCATTTTGTGCCTGAAGAGTGTTTGGTGAAAGGCGATCCGAATCGTCTGCGACAAGTGATCTGGAATTTACTTTCGAATGCGATCAAGTTCACGCAACGCGGCGGCAGCGTGAGCATCGATCTCACGTGTGTCGAGTCGACCGCGCGTTTGACGGTCAGCGATACCGGCGACGGCATCTCAGCCGAGTTTCTGCCGTACGTGTTCGATCGTTTTCGTCAGGCTGAGGGATCGATTTCGCGAAAACAGGGTGGACTGGGCTTAGGGCTCGCAGTGGCGCGTCACCTCGTTGAGCTTCACGGTGGAACGATCACCGCGGAGAGCGAGGGTTTGGGGAACGGCGCAGTTTTCACCGTGGATCTGCCGCTTGCGCAGGAGCGAAGAGATCCGGCGCGCGCTGAGGAGCGCAGGCGTGAAGTGGAACGAAGGCACAGTCGCAGCGGCGTGATCCGGCTCGATGGAATTCACGTGTTGCTGGTTGAAGACGACGACGACTCGCGCAAGTTGCTTGGCACGATGGTGAAGCATTACGGTGCTAAAGTGACGTCGACTAAATCCGCCGCTAAGGCATTGGAGGTTTTCGAGAATGAAGTGCCTGACGTCATAATCAGCGACATCGGCATGCCCGATCAGGATGGTTACGAGTTGATTCGCAAGCTGCGTGCTTTGCCGGTTGAGAAGGGCGGCAACATCCCGGCGATTGCATTGACCGGCTACGCCTCGCGCAAGGATCGAGAGCGCGCGCTGAACTCCGGCTATAATCAGCACATCGCGAAACCGATCGAACAGGCGGATATGATCAGTGCGATTGCCGCCCTGGTCGGCCGCGACGATTGAACAAGACAATCCTGCTTATCCTGAGAATCCTGTTCATCATGTCTACAAATTTATTTGAGGTAAAACGATGCAACGACGAATTCGATTTCTAATCATCCCCATTTTTCTTCTGCTGCTGGTCCCGGCGTTTGCGCAAGATCCATCGCAACTCACCGTCGACTCGCTCTTCACTTTCCGCACAAAGTCTCTTGGACCAGTGCAGTGGCAGGCAAACGGCAGCGGTTATCTCGCGCTCGAGCCGTCACCAACAAAGAAAGACTTCGTCGACATCGTTCGTTACGACGTGAACACCGGCACGCGCGCGGTCAAAGTCTCGGCTGAAACACTCACGCCAACAGGCGTCCCCGACCCGCTTACAGTCGAAGAGTTCTCTTTCACGCCCGACGAGCAGAAGCTCCTGATCTTCACCAACTCAGCGCGCGTCTGGCGCAGCAACACGCGTGGCGACTTCTGGGTGCTCGATCTCAAGACCAATACGTTGCGCAAGCTCGGCGGCCCGGATGCGAAACCGTCGACTCTGATGTTTGCGAAGTTCTCGCCCGACGGCCAACGCGTTGGTTACGTGCGCGAGAACAACATCTACGTCGAAGACCTCGCAGGCGATTCGAAGATCACGAAGCTCACGACCGACGGCTCGCGCTACATCGTCAACGGCACGTTCGACTGGGTCTACGAAGAAGAGCTCTTCTGTCGGGACGGTTTTCGCTGGAGTCCAGACAGCAAACAGATTGCTTACTGGCAGCTCAACTCCGAAGGCGTGAAGGAGATGTTGCTGATCAATAACACCGCGGCTTTGTATCCCGTTGTCACCGCGTTTCCGTATCCGAAAGCAGGTGAGACGAACTCGGCCGCGCGCGTCGGTGTCGTGGATGCGAACGGTGGTCCAACTCGATGGATCGACATTCCCGGCGATCCGCGCAACAACTACCTGCCGCGCATGGAATGGGCGGCGAGCTCGAACGAGCTCGTTATTCAGCAACTCAATCGTCGCCAGGACACCAACATCGTGATGCTCGCTGACGCGCGCACCGGAAAGGCGCATCCCATTTTGACTGAGAAGGACGAAGCCTGGGTCGACATCGCGTGGGGCGATATCGATTGGGACAAGACCGGCATCGCTCGCGGCGACGTTGAATGGGTTGACGGTGGCAAACGTTTCTTGTGGGCCAGTGAACGCGATGGCTGGCGCCACATCTACTCGGTCGCGCGTGACGGCGGCGACATGAAGTTAGTCACGCCCGGCAACTACGACGTGATCAGCGTCGAGCGTGTTGATGCGCAAAACGGCTGGGTCTATTTCCTTGCTTCACCTGAAAACGCAACGCAGCGTTACTTGTATCGCATTCGCATCGACGGACCCAGTGGTATCGCGAAGGAAGAACGGCTGACGCCGGCCAGTGTTCCGGGTGTACACAGCTACAACATCTCACCGAGCGGCGAAGTCGCGATTCACGTTTACTCCAGCTTCAACAAAGTCCCGGTGACGGACGTCGTGAGCTTGCCGCAACACACCGTTGCGCGAACGTTGATCGATAACAAGCAAGTTCAGGATCGTCTGGCGAAGTTGAAACCAACGCCATCGGAGTTCTTCCGCGTCGATATCGGCGACGGCGTGCAACTCGATGGTTGGATGATGAAGCCGCCCGATTTCGATCCGCAGAAACATTATCCGGTGCTGTTTTACGTTTACGGCGAGCCGTGGGGCCAAACGGTGATGGATAGGTGGGGTGGTCGCGATCGACTCTGGCACGCGTTGCTCGCGCAGCAGGGTTATCTGGTGATGAGCGTTGATAATCGTGGAACTCCGGCGCCGCGCGGTCGCGCGTGGCGGAAGATCATCTATCGCAAGATGGGGATCGTTAATTCAGGCGATCAGGCAGCCGCAGCGCGCGCGATCGCGAAGTGGCCATTTGTCGATCCGGCACGCATCGGCATTTGGGGTTGGAGTGGCGGTGGCTCGTCGACCCTGAACGCGATGTTCCGATATCCCGACGTCTACGCGACGGGCCTGGCTGTCGCGCCGGTCGCGGATCTTCATTACTACGACACGATTTACCAGGAGCGATACTGCGGGCTGCCGCAGGACCATCCGGAGGAGTGGAAGCAGAGTTCGCCAATTACGTTCGCAAAGAACTTGAAGGGCAACTTGATGATTATTCACGGTACGGGCGACGACAACGTGCACTATCAGGGGACGGAGGCGTTGATCAATACGCTCGTCGCGGCGAACAAGCAGTTTTCGATCTTCCCGTATCCAAACCGATCACATGGGATCTACGAAGGACCAGGCACGCAGCGACACCTGCTCACTCAAATGACCAAATACATCAACGAAAAGCTGGCAGCCGGCCCTGCGCCGGCGACGACGATCTCAGTGCGGTAAGAGACACAACGAGCCGATAAATAGAACAAGTCACCCTTTCTGACTTGTTCTATTTTCACAGCTCAATTGCCCCGCAGAGAATTCCATTGAAAACGTTCGCCCAACTCTGGTAGCCTACCTTTCGGGTTGACGGCCAACCCGCTTGTCCAATCCTTCCTCTCCAGAACCAGCGAAATTACTTATGGACTCGAAAGTCGATGCAGCCCTGCGGCATTTGGTCGCCACGAACCTCGTTGCAATCTTATTCACCGACCTGGCAGGAAACATTCTTAACGCCGACGCCAGCTTCCTGAACCTGCTCGGTTACACGGCCAAAAATCTGCCGCGCAGCATTTACGACCTGACGTCGCCCGAGCATCACCGGCTCGATGAAGAAGCGTTCGAAAAGTTGATGGCGTTTGGTGCATGCGCGCCGTTCGAGAAAGATTTCGTGAAGCCTGACGGCACTGCCGTGCCCGTCTTGTTTGGCGCCGCTTTGCACGAAGAAGAGATCGCATGCTTTGTCGTTGACCTTTCACAAAACAAACAGACGCAGGAAAAACTCAATCACCTCGCCTATCACGACGCGCTCACGGATCTTCCCAACCAGGTTTTGTTCAAGGATCGACTCAAGCAGGCGATCGCACTCTCGCGTCGCAACGATCAGTTACAACAAGCCGTACTGTTGCTCAACCTCGATCGCTTCAAGACGATCAACGACTCACTCGGTTACACCGCGGGCGATCGACTCCTGCAATCGGTGGCCGAACGTCTCACCAGTTGTGTGCGTGAGAGCGATACCGTGGCGCGCTTCGGTGGCGACGAGTTTGCAATCCTGCTGACGCAGATCCCACGCGCGCAGGACGCGGCGAATGTTGCGCGCGCGATCAAGCAAACCCTGGATCAGGCATTTCTCTTCGAAGACCAGGAGATCTTTGTGTCGAGCAGCATCGGCATCAGTCTTTATCCGCAGGATGGACGCGACACCGGAGGGTTGCTGAAGACTGCCGGCGTTGCGCTCGATCGCGCAAAGGTGCAGGGTGGGAACAACTTTCAGTTTTACACTGCCGGTGGAACTACACGCGCTCTCAAGCAACTCGTTCTCGAAAGCAATTTGCGGCCGGGACTCGAACGGCGCGAGTTCATAGTTCAATACCAGCCGCAAGTCGACGTTCGTGGTTTTCATCTCGTTGGAATGGAAGCGCTCGTGCGTTGGCAGCATCCGAGCCTCGGTTTGCTTTATCCGAACGAGTTCGTTTCGCTCGCGGAAGACAACGGCCTGATCATCGCGCTCGGTGACTGGGTTATGCGCACAGCCTGCGCGCAAAGCATGTCGTGGCAGGATGCAGGTCTGACGCCGCTGCGCCTCTCCGTGAATTTTTCGGCGCGCCAGTTTCAGCAGCCGACGTTCATCACGGACGTTGCGCAGATCTTGAAAGACACGAATCTCGATCCGCGTTGGCTCGAACTGGAGTTAACCGAGAGCTCGATCATGAAGGAACCGGAAGAGGCGATTGAGAAGTTGCACGAGTTGAAGTTGATGGGAATCCATGTGGCGATTGACGACTTTGGGACCGGGTATTCGTCCTTGAATTACTTGAAGCGTTTTCCAATCGACACGTTGAAGATCGATAAGACTTTCGTGGCTGACGTTTGCAAAGATCCGCACGATACTGCGATCGTGCGAGCGATCATCAACCTCGGTCATGCGCTCGATCTCACGGTGATCGCGGAAGGTGTGGAGACGAAGGAACAGCTTCAATATCTCAGCGCGCTCGGGTGCGACGTGGTGCAGGGGTTTCTGTTCAGCAAAGCGCTCTCGGCTTCGGCGTTCGAGGAGCTGTTGGTCGAGCAACGGCGAGTCTCAAATCAGCCGCAGATTAACGCAGATGAACGCGGATCAGATCTGCGGTCTTCTGCGTTAATCTGCGGCTAAACGATCCAGCATCCAAACTAACTGGCCGTGCGTGGGCTGAACAGCCTGCGCCGGATACTGTTTTGGACCTTCGATCACTTTCTTCACCATCTCAGCTTTTTCCGCGCCGCTAACCAGAAACAGAACTGAAGCGCCGTTATTCAGCAGCGGCAGAGTCATCGTGATGCGATACGTGTTGAATTTTTCAACCCAGGGTGCAGCGACGAGCCGCTTCGTTTCGTGCAGGACTTCAGAGCCGGGAAATATCGAAGCAGTGTGACCGTCAGGGCCGAGTCCGAGCAGGATCAGATCGAGTTGCGGAAGGGTTTGTTTGGTTAACTGCAAAAGCGTCTGCTCGTACTCGTTCGCGGCTGCGTTCGCATCCGGATTCTCGCTGTGTATGCGATGAATGTTGCTCTCCGGAACGGGCACGCGCGAGAGCATCGCTTGGTGCGCCATTCGATAATTGCTGTCAGGATGATCCGGCGGCACGTGCCGTTCGTCAGACCAGAAGAAGTGAGTCCTGGACCATGGAACCTGCGCGTGAAATGGTTCGTCCGCGTCGGCTAAGAGTTGATAGAGAGCCTGCGGTGTCGAACCGCCCGACAGCGCGACGGTGAAGAAGCCTTTCAGAGCCACAGCTTCGTCACTCCGCGCGACAAAATATTCGGCGGCCCCTCGAGCGAGCTCCTGAGAATTCGCGAAGATTTCGAACATGCTGGTCTATTGAAGCAACGCGATAATCCGCAGCGGTCCGCCGCTACCGCCCTTGATCTTCATCGGGAGCGCGATCACCGTGAACCCTTTGACCGGGAGTTGATCTAGATTCGCGACGTTCTCAAACGCGGGAATATTCTTCTCGAACAAAGCCCGGTGACTCTCAAATAAAGTCGATTGCCCCCGATCGATGCTGGCCGTATCTAACCCAATTGCCTTGATCGTACGATTCTGAGTGAGCCAGCGCGCAGCGACCGGATCGAGTCCGGGGAAGTGAAGTTTCGCCACAGCCTCCGCGCCGCGTTCTTCCGTCCCGAGGTACTTCTTGCGATCCGGATAATATTTACCAAAACCGGTTCGCAACAGAACGATGGCGCCGTTCGCGATCTTTCCGTTTTGCTTTTCCCAGTCTTCAAAATCTTTCACGCCGATCAGGTAATCAGGATTCGTCGCGCACTGCTTCGTGACGTCGATCACGATCGCCGCACCTATGAGCTGGTCCAACGGAATCTGATCCACCGGGTTGTGACCTTTCGCGAAATGTACGGGCGCGTCGAGGTGCGTGCCGCCGTGTTCCGCCGCCGAATAGCGATAAGCGGAGTAGAAATACCCCTTGTCGGTCACGCCTTCGAAGTCAGTCTCCAGCTTGAACTGTTCGGCCGTGGGCCAGTAAACACTGTTCGAGTCAAATGCATAGGTCAGATCGACGATGTGACCCGTCGTCAGGTCGGCGCGCCGCTGCGCCGCGACCGGAATTGCCAGCAATAAGACGAGCAGAAGGTGCAAACGCCGCATACGGAGTGCTCCTTAGGTTCCAGTTTCTGTTATCTTCAGGTAAACAACAACCACTTAGCAAGGGAGCTTTTGAATGCAAATCGGAATGATTGGCCTTGGCCGCATGGGCGCCAACATGGCAAAGCGTCTTCTGCGCGGCGGGCACGAATGTGTCGTGAACGATCGCAATCCTGAAGCAGTGCAGGCACTCGTGGCCGACGGCGCCGCCGGCGCTACGTCACTCGATAACTTCATCGCTAAACTAAAGCCGCCGCGCGCGATCTGGTTGATGATACCCGCGGCGCTCGTCGACACGATCCTCGATCAGCTTCTCACTATTGTAGACGCGGGCGACGTGATCATCGACGGCGGCAACTCTTATTACATCGACGACATTCGCCGCGCACAGGGGTTGAAAGCCAAAGGTATTCATTATGTTGACGTTGGTACGAGTGGCGGCGTTTGGGGACTCGAGCGCGGTTATTGCCAGATGATCGGCGGTGAGAAAGATGTCGTTGAATTTCTTGATCCCATCTTTAAGACTCTCGCGCCCGGAAGCGATGTTGTGCCACCGACACCTGGACGCCCCGCTAACGCGGGTACAGCCGCCGAGGGTTATTTACACTGCGGTCCATCGGGGGCCGGCCACTTCGTCAAGATGATTCACAATGGCATCGAGTACGGTCTGATGGCGGCGTACGCTGAAGGACTCAACGTCCTGCATCACGCAAACGAAGGAAAACTCGAACGCGCGGCGGATGCAGAGACGACGCCGCTGCGCGATCCGGAACACTACCAGTATGATTTCGATCTCGCGGAGATCACGGAGCTGTGGCGCCGCGGCAGTGTGATTGCGTCGTGGTTGTTGGATCTGACTGCGATATCGTTCGCGGAACATCCACAGTTGGAAAGTTTTTCGGGACGTGTTTCCGATTCGGGCGAAGGACGTTGGACCATCAACGCCGCGGTTGACGAAGGCGTGCCGGTGCCGGTGCTTAGTGCGGCGTTGTTTCAGCGCTTTAGTTCGCGCGGCGAGGCGGATTTTGCGAATAAGATACTTTCAGCAATGCGTTTTCAATTCGGTGGGCACGTGGAGCGCAAGTAAAGCTTTACAGGATTAACAAGATTATTCAAGATTATCCTGTAAATCATGTACATCTTTTAATCCTGTCTAAACTAACTGTACAAACAAGGCGTGTAACACTATGTCAGCGGTAGTCGTAGAACCAAACCCAGTTCAGTATCAGCAACCAACTCTTCCGATCGCCGAGCCGTGCGTGGTGGTGATCTTCGGTGCGACCGGCGATCTCACCAAACGCAAACTGATGCCAGCCTTGTGTTCACTCGCGGGTCTCGGCTGTCTCGGCAGCGTTCGCATTCTCGGCGTCGGCCGCAATACGATGAGTGAAAGTGACTTTCAGACTCTGGTCCGCGAAGCTCTGAAAGAGTCGGAGAAGACCGAGCATCTCGAGGAACAACAGTGGGAGGAGTTTTCACAGTGCCTGCATTACATGGCCGGCGAGCTTGACGATGGAAACACGTATCAACAGATCTCCGCGCGTCTCGAAGAGCTCGCTCGCGAAGGCGCCAGCAAAAACCGTCTCTTCTATCTGGCGACGCCGCCTTCGCTTTTCTCGGTGATCGTGAAAAAGTTGGGTGAGTCGGGTCTCGCCAAGGAAGACGAG
>DATDFT010000058.1:0-29082 GCA_036522475.1 Pyrinomonadaceae bacterium
CAGCAGTACAGAACAATACTGCCCCTCGCGCTTGGCGCTGCTTTGAAGCGAGTTGTTATCGACCCAGATCTCGGACTCGAACGCCTTGCCTGCCGAATCAAACAAACCCACGACCGTGTAATCCGTGGTCTGAATGCGAAACTTGTCTCCGATATCGAGGCCCTGAAATCTCTCGGCAATGCGCTTCGAAACGACTGCCTCAGTTAGACCAGGCTGAAAGTCGCGGCCCGCAACCGTCTTGTATCCGGAGCGCAACTTGAACGACATTGGACCAACGCCGCGCACCGTCACGTTCGACCCCTGGCTCATGCCTTTCCGCGCTTTGTAGATCAACGTGACGATCTCGGCGGTGGCGAGTGGCTTGTCGTTCTCGCGCACGACTCCGTCGAGATACATCAGGTCGTTGAAGTTCTCGCGCGTCAACGAGCTGTTGAGTTCGGCGGTACTTCCTTCACGCAAAACGATCACATTCAATGGTTCACCACTGCTCGAAAGCGTCAAGTCGATGCCTCGTGCCAGCGCCATCACCATTAAGAACACCGCGACCGTCAGGCCGATCGTGAAAGCCGTGGCGAGGGTGTTTCCCTTGCGCACGATGATATTGCGAATGTTGTACTTGAGCGGTAACGCCATGTTATTCAGTGCTCCGCAAGGCTTCGGCAATCGTCAACCCGGAAACTCGATACGCCGAATAGACCACGCTGACCAGGCCAACGAAAATCGATAACCCAAAAGCCAACAGCAAAGTCTGTCCGGTAGGAACGAAGGAAATCAGGTTCGGAATATAAAGACTCAGATCTATCGAGCGGAAGATCAACACCGCCCCACCAATACCGATCGCGCCGCCGATGCAGGCCACGATCAACGACTCGCCCAAAAACAGCGCCGTAATTGTGCCGCGCTGAAAGCCGATCGCTTTCAACGTGCCCACTTCTTTCGTGCGTTCGCGAACCGTCATAGCCATCGTGTTACCGAGGACCAGCAGCAGTGAAAACGTGATTGCGGCCATGATTGCGTAGAGAAACTGCTTGACTCCTCCCATCATCGTTTGAAAGCTCAGCGCGAATTCGCGTTCACTCTCGGTTTTTGTGGGCGCATCGGTGTTGGCAAAAAGCGAGTCGATATCCTTGCTCACACGCGGAACGTCCTCGGGCGTGTTGGCAAGGATGCTGAATGTGCTGACCTGGTCCTTGGCCCACGCGGGCACCAACTCGTTTATATACTCGTGATGGAAGTAAAGCGTCTTTTCGTCGAGGCCGGTATAAACACCACGGATAATAAACTCGACGGTTTGGTTATATATAGGGCTCCGCAGCGAGACGCGCTGGCCCGGCGTGAAACCATAAAGCATTACCAGCTTTCGCCCGACGATCGCTCCCTGACGGTCGTTAATGAACGACTGCCAGTCCGCATCTGACATCTTCACTTCCGGAAGGACTTCTCTCAGCTTGGCGGCGTCCACCGCGAAGTTTGCGAAAAAGTTTCGCTCGTCTTTATAGATACCGCCAAACCAACTGAACGGCATCACCTCCTTGACTCCCGGAACCGTCTTCATCTTCTGCATGTGCGCCATCGGAATGACGAAACCGAGCGAGACTGCGTGGCGTGAGACGAGTCGCAAAGGGTTGGATTCGTTACCACCGCGATCGAATTCAGTCAGGATCGTGGCCAAACTGATAATCAGGAAGAGTGAGACAACGAGGCTCGAAATCGTGAGCAGGGTTCGCCTCTTGTTCCGCAGGATGTTCTTGAAGATCAACTTAGCAAACTTCATGGCGGTTCACCTTTTCAGAACTGACGGTCGGATTCCCTTACTGGCTGGCTCTTAATACGTTGGGCATTAACGATACGTTTTAACTATTAATGCGCGCAAGCTAAAAACAGCCCGCCATGGGTAAGTCGAACGGCGCCCCTCGAAATCGACAATTATTTCACGCAAAGACGCAAAGAGGACGCAAAGCTAAGAAACCATTGCGCCTTTGCGTCTGTCTTTGCGGCTTTGCGTGAAATCTCCTGTACCAATTAGTTTCGTGAGGTTATCGCGGTTGTTGCGATTCCAGACAGCACCGCTTATCGCGGACGCCTTTTACCAAGCACGCCAAGAGGCACAAACAGTGCAAAGGAATACTCGATGCAAGCCGCCGCCGAACTGACATCGCCAACCACACATGACAACGTGCTCGTCGTTTTCGGCGGGCTGTTGCTCGTGATGCTTTTGGCTGCGCTCGATTCGACAATCGTCGCGACCGCGCTGCCGACAATCGTCGGCGAGTTTGGCGGGTTGGCCCACATCTCGTGGGTCGTCACTGCATACCTTCTCGCACAAACAATTGTCACGCCCATCTACGGTAAGCTCGGAGATCTCTACGGACGCAAACGTGTGCTTCAGGTCGCGATCGTGATCTTTTTGATCGGCTCGGCACTCTGCGGTTTGAGCCAGTCAATGAGTCATTTGATCATCTTTCGCGCCATTCAGGGACTCGGCGGCGGCGGACTCATGGTCACGACGCAGGCAATCGTCGCTGACGTTGTGCCGCCGCGCGCTCGCGGACGTTATCAGGGAATCTTCGGCGCCGCGTTCGGCGTCGCGTCAATAGCTGGTCCACTAATCGGCGGTTACTTCACCACGCACTGGACGTGGCGCTGGATCTTCTACATCAACTTGCCGGTCGGGATTATCGCGCTCGTAGTCTTAGCGGCAACGCTGCCGGCACAGAGTTCTTTTGCACGTCACGCGATCGACTACCTCGGCGCCGGATTGCTCGCGGTTACACTCGCGTCGGTCGTGCTGGTCACGGATCTCGGTGGCGCTGAATACGAGTGGTTGTCACCGCTGATGATCGGACTGATCGTGGCTGCGGTCATAGGTCTGATTGCATTCATTTTGGTTGAACGCAGGGCACGCGAACCAATCCTGCCGCTGCAACTCTTCCGCCTGCGTGATGTTTGGGTCACCTCGGTTGTCGGATTGATCGTCGGCTTCGCGTTGATCGGGTCAGTCACGTATCTGCCGGTGTTTCTACAGATCGTTAAAGGACTCAGCCCGACCGAATCGGGCTTGCGGATGGTGCCACTGATGGGTGGGACTCTCCTGACCTCGATTCTCGCGGGCCAGTTTGTGAGTCGCACCGGAAAGTACAAACTGTTTCCGATCATCGGCACGACGATCGTGACGATCTCGCTCCTCCTGATTTCGACAATGAACGCGCATACAAGCACGCTTGCAGGTTCATCATACATGTTGCTGCTTGGGCTCGGTCTCGGCTTCGTCATGCAGGTGCTGATCATCGCGGTGCAGAACGCCGTCGACTATCGCGAGCTCGGTGTGGCAACTTCGAACGCGATTTTGTTTCGATTCATCGGCGGCTCCCTGGGCACTGCGTTACTCGGTGCAATTCTCGCGACGCAACTGCAAGTGAACGTCCAGCGTCTCATGCCGGGAACATCCGCGCTCGATTCGATCAGTCCGCAAGGGCTGGCGGGATTGGCACCTGCGGTTCGCGCCGCGTACACCGAAGCATTTGTCGAGTCGCTGGCCACGGTGTTCATCGTCGCCGCAGCGATAGCCTTCCTCGGTTTGATCGTGGCGTGGTTACTGCCTGAACGTCCGCTGCGTGACACGATCGCTGCCGCGGCCGAGACGGACATCGGCGGCGACATCGCGCAAACGTTCGCGATGCCCACTGACACCGATTCACGCAAAGAATTGTTGCGTGGTCTCGAGGTGCTTGCGGATCGAGCCGTGCGGCGTCGTTACATCGAGGCGGTCGTGACGCGTGCAGGTGTCGATCTAAGTCCGACGGCTGCATGGCTGCTGGTCCAAGTCGAGCGCGAGCGTGGTGTTGACGTTCACGAGCTGGGACGAAGAGGAAAATGCGAACTGAGCAAGGTGAACGCTGCCACTGCTGAGCTAACGAACAAGTCGTTGATTAAAGCGGACTCCGCTGCGAATGTGTACCGGCTGACGAGCGCGGGATGTGAAATCTACAACCGGCTGGCGGCGGCGCGTCGTGAGCACCTCGCGGAGTTGTGGCCGCAGTGGTCGCCGAAGAAGAGAGAAGAAGTAGCTGAAATCCTGCGCCGCCTCGCGCGCGAGCTGATCCCCGAAGCCGAGGCTGCCTGAAAAATTTTTTAGCCACAAAAGGCACACAAAGCTCAAAATGATTTTCCTCTTTTGCGACTTTTGTGCCTTTTTGTGGCTAAAAAGCGATGACGTGCATGAAGCGTGTGGTTGACGTGTCTTCGATCGCGTGGACCAGACGGCAGCCTGCCTTTGAATAGATCGAACGCCACTCGGATAGCGTTGCAGGCGGCACACCCTGGCCGGAGATTAACTGTGCGTAATCGTGAAGGAGAGTCTCGCGTTGCAGTGTGCGCTTCTTCGAGCGTCCTAATCGACCATAGTAGTCGCAGTTCAACATAGGCCGGCCCGGAAAAAGTTTGCGCAGTTCGCGAAACCATTTGATGGCCTGCCGCTCACCGTGCGCAAACATCTCATTCGCGACGTTGCAGCACGTAATCGATCGAATCTGTGACCGTACGCTTGCGGGAATTGTTTCGCGCAGTCGAGTGCAATCCGCTTTGAGGAATCGTACGCGCTTGCCGATGTGCGCAGTGCGCGCGCGTGCGGTGTTCACCATTGCCGGATTGGAATCGATCCCCCAACCAGAAAACCTCGCATCACGCCGCGCCAGCTCCAGCAGCAGATCACCATTACCACAACCGAGATCGAGCGTGTAGTTGAACCCCAACGCGCTGACCACGTCAGGCAGAATTCCCTGCGCCGCGCTATCGACTGATGCAAAAGCACGCGCATAACGAACGCGATCGACTGACGCCGGCGCACGTGCCGGATCGCGCAGGATCTCCGCGAGTTGATCGGCAGTGCTGCCGTAAGCGCCGGTGTAAAGATCGATCAGAAAACGCGACGTGTTTTGCGTAACGACGAACTGCCCGCGTGACGTTCGGCGCAAGAGTTCGGTTCGCAGCGCAACGTAGTCGAGCACTCCGGCAAGCAGCGTAAGATCGAGGCCGTGCTTCGCAGCCAGTTGCCGCGCACTGAAAGGCTTTTGCAAATCAAACACGTCGAGGTCATTCAACACTGCCACGGCGCGCGAAAGCTGGTACGCTTCGACGAGATCAAACACGCTCCACTTCGTGCTCGTCATTTATTCAGCGGGCGCGGAGATGAGGATGCCCGCATCGATGAATGGTGCAAAATAAGAACTCGATAACGCGCCAACGCCGCTGACCTCAGCCACCAGCTCAGTGACTTCGCGGCAACTGCGCGGCTGCTCAAACAAACTCAATAACGCCTGCGAATCGGGATCTATGCGATAAGCCGCGTCACTCATCACATAAGTCACACGCTCTCCGAGCTCCGCTTCAGCAAACAAATCCGCGGTTATCCCTCTTTTAATCCGTTCAATCAGCGCCTCGCAATCGTGCATGTCCGTCAACAAGCGGAGGTTCGTGTCGAGTTGATACTGCTGATCCGGATCAAACGCCACGGCCGCAGCGTCGTTGTTCGTGCTGTTCGGTAAGTGAAACGCATAGCGCGTGAGCGACGTGAGATGGTGGCGTGGTCCAAACCTCGCGCTGATAAAGTCTTCGACAAATTCAGCATCAGGCAGATCGCTTCGGCCATTGTCGGAGGCCCAATCACGCATCGCAAACACGAGTCGACTGAGTCTGTGATCAAACGCGCGCAGCAGGTATTTCAAAATAATGGGGCCAAGGTGACGCAGCGTATCCACCGCCTCGACCGCAAACTTATACTGCGCACGCGGCAGCGCTGCGGGGTAGTAGTAATACGTCGAGAAGATGTCTTTGTGATCGAGCACGAGCTGCGTGTCTTCCGGCGCGACGTGAAAGGCGTTGTACGGTCCGGCATAGCCGTCGTACTCCATCTTGTCGCGATGTTCGGCAAACATCGGCGTGCCCGGCTCAGGCGCCAGCATGTGAAGCTGAGTGAGACACGATGGACCAACACAACGTCCGAGCAGATCGAGCGTGTCCGCGAGGTCCGGCTCGAGCTCTTCGTGATAACCCGTTATGAAGGACGCAGTGCTGTGAATGCCGAGCCGTTCGGTAACGGCGAGTGTCGGTTCAACGAGATCGACATCGAGTCGCTTGCGCGCAATCTCCTGCATGCGTCGAGAGCCGGTCTCGATACCGAAGTACATCCCCACACAACCCGCTTCGGCCATCTTGTTGAGCAGCTCGTTATCTACGCAGTCGACGCGCGCTGATACGCGCCAGCGATAGTTTCGATCTTTTACCGCCTCGCAGAACTCGAGGATCTTTCGCTTGTTCACGGTGAACAGATCGTGGTCGAGTTTGAAGTCAACATAGTCGTACTTGTCGTGCAGGATATCGAGCTCATGGACCAGGCGCGCTGCTGATTTCAAGCGGAAACTTCGCTGGAAGAAGCTCGCGGTCGAACAGAATGTACACATGAACGGACAACCACGTCCGGCTTCGACGCGCAACAGATCCAGCTCGAGCTCGGCTATCGGATAATGGTCGTAGTTTAATAAAGGAAGCGTATCGAGGTTCTCGACTTTGGGCGCACCCTGGTTGAACTTCAGTTCGGAGTTGTTGGCGCGCCAGCTAAGGCCCGGGATAAGGGTGAACTCGCGATTTTCGAGATTGGTGAGGACGGCGGGGAAAATTTCGTCGGCTTCGTATCTGACGATGACGTCGAATTGCGTGAAGCGTTCGAGGATCTCGCGGTGCAACATCGTCGCGTGCGGTCCACCAAGCAGAATCGGAAGCGCGGGATCGTGACGCTTGAGTCGCGCGGCGACATTTAGTGCAAACAGGAAACTACAACCAAGCGAGGTGAAGCCAACGACGTCAGGACATTCTGACAGCAGACTCTGCGCGGCGCGATCGTAGATCGTCTCGTCGTAGCTAAGCGCTCCCGAGCGGATCAAACGCTTCGGATCGTAGATCCGGACGAGGTGCCCATCGCGTTCGGCGACAGCGGCGAGCGACAGCAACCCGAGATGAGGATGAACGTCGAGCAACTCGAGCGAATGCTCCTCAGGCATCACGAGGTTGTCGACAAGCGTTATTCGCATGCAACGTTCTTGGATGACTGGCGGCCCCATCGTTCGATTTCGGCGCGAGAGGGGCGGCCACGGAGGGCCGCCCCTACAATCATCCAAGCGAGATCACTCCCACTGAAGCGAGCGCGGCGAATGCGTCGTTCAGGCTTCCGAAAAGATGATTGAAGTCGGCGATCGACCGCTTACCGTCGACGAGTGAAAGCAGGTTGAACCCCAACTCGTCGAGCTCGAGGATGCTGATCTCATCCGGATCGCCCCCGTTCCAATAACAAAGACGGGTTACGCGTCGTCGCACTCTCCTCGAGTCAAAAGATTTTTCACGCAAGAGCTTTCCGATCACGCGCGGATCCGAATTCATCTCGTGCAGCACGATCTCGCCGACGATGTGCGGCACGCGTGACCGCTTTGTTGACGGCGTGAGCTGTCGCAGTTGGGCCAACGCGGTTTCATGCCGGATTAGATCCCAAAGAAGCGAATGTTGACGCTTGCCGAAGTCGAGCCAGTCACGAAGAAACCCGACGAGCTCAACGATTCGCTCTGCGGTCGTCGGAGCATAACGCGTCCCCGCACGCGCTTTGTGCGAGGCATACGCGCCAAACACTTCGATCTCCAAACCGTTGACGCTGAGAAAACGAAACGTGAGGGGAAGCTCGGCTCGCAAGCCGTTGTGCTTCACCTTCGCGGACAGCCCGGCAAACTTCCAGATCGCATCGAGATCAAACTCCGCCGGATCAACTCCGTAAGTGCGCAGCAAGTCAGGCTCCTGCTGCCAGCGCGCGAGCAGCGCCGGATTCTCCAACCCCGCAGCCACAATCGCGTGAACACGGCTTGCGATCATCAGCACCTCACGATTTTGTGAACACGATCGATGTGCTTGACCAGCATCGACTCGGGAAACTGCGGCGACCAGTTGTACTCAAGCGTCACTGCCTTCGGTCGCACATGCTTCATCACACGCTCGAGCAAATCGAATACGACCGGCGGCGCGGGCAAAGCGTGGTCGTCCCAGGCGATGCCCGACTGCACGTTCAATCCCGAGACGTGAACTTCGACAACCTGCTCCAGCGGCATTCGATCGATCTCACTCAACGGATCTTTCTTCGTATTCAGCATCGAGATGACGAAGTGCGTGAGATCGAGTAACAGGCCAACCTTGCAACGTTTAACCACCGCGCTGACAAAGTCGACCATCGACAGCGAGCTTCCCGGCACGTCGAAATACTGCGGCGAGTTTTCGAGAATCAGTGGCACGTCGAAATTCTCTTGAAGCGAACCGAGATTACTCGCGACGCGCTCGACCGTTTCGTCGCTCATCTGCGGGCACACAGTGTAAGTCAACGACGTCGGTTTATCGTCGTCGTCTTCGATTGAATCGGCGGTAATAAACGCGAGATGTTCGCCGATCCATGGCGTTTTGGTTCGTTCCGCTTCGCGCCCGATGGCTTTCAGCGTTCGCTGATCGGGAGGCACAAACCCGGCGACCGACATGCTCGCGCAATGTAGGATCACGGGAACTGTCTCCTGAATCGCGCCTACCTCGGGAGTGTGGCGAAGTTGCTCGAAGGGAATCTCGACGTAATCGATTAGGTCAGGGTTTGCGCGCACAAACTCCGGCACGATTGGACCAAAGGCCAGTCCAACCGCAACCGTACCGGAGTTGGCGGTGACGTACTTCATGGAAGTGAATGGTTTTTCGTTTAGTCGTAAAGGTATGGATCACGAAGACGCGCGCGACCGAGATCCGCTTTGCTCACTGTCACTCTCAAGGTGCCTTTGGCGAGACAACGCTTGATCGCTTCAACTCGCTCCGCATCGATCGGGAAGTCGAGTCTTACTTTCGCAGTTGCAGCGGACTTTTTCCCGCCCTTCTTTGCAGCTTTCTTCTTGGAGGTCTTTTTTGAGGTGGTCATATTATTTCTCCTGAAAAAGGAAAGTTGAGCGCGCACATTGGACTGCGAATCGCCGCGCATGTCAAGACTTTAAATCAATTAACTCACGGACTGGTCCTATTAATTTTCCGCCACTCACCAGCGTCGCGTCGGGCTTGCGAAGCGACATCAACGGATCGTTCTCCGGCAGTAAGACGATCTCGATCTTCCAGTCGACGGCCTGATCGTAAGAGAGAATGAGATCGTAACGTCGCAGCAGAAATGCGAGTGAGGTTTTGATCATGTACGTCGCGAGTGAGCGGCCGGCGCAATAGTGCGCGCCGCCGCCGAAAGGAAAGTAAACAAAAGGCGAAGGCTTTGTTCGTTGCCAGCGCTCGGGCAGGAACTCATCGGGACGCGGAAAGCGCTCCGGCTCGCGGTGCGCGAGAAACGGCGAGAGGAGGATCTCGCAGTTCTGAGGGATCGGAAACGAACTGAGCGTCATGGCCCGTGTGGTCAGGCGCGTCATCAATGCGTTTGGAGTGAACAAACGCAGCGTCTCATTGATTACGCCATCGAGTTGAGACTGATCTTCACGCAAATCTCGGCGCAGATCGGCCAGTTGCGAGAGGATCAGGAAGGTCCATGTCAACGTGACCGCCGTCGGTTCGAGACTCGACATGAACAAGACGTTGCTATGAGCGACGAGTTCGTCGTCTGAGAATGTTTCAAGCGATGTAAGTGTTCGCAGCAGGCCGTCGCCGCCAGTCTCCTGCCGCGACCAATCGATGTAGCGTCGCAACCCCTCGTCCAGCGACGTTCCGAGTGCGATCAGTTTGGCGCGCGTGCCTTTATCAGGCGCTTTGAACGTCGACGCCACAGCGCGACGAGCGTGAAAATACTGCTCCGCGAGCGACGCGAGCTGCGGGCTGTCGTCATACTGTTCGCCGAAAAGGAGACGCGTCGAAAGCTCTAACGTTAGTCGCCGCATCTCCTCGAGTAAAGAGATCTGCCGGTCGTATTGCCAGCCCTGCACGAACTTCTCGAGTCCGGCATGCACCAACTGCTGCCACCCTTGGTTGCTGCGCTCGCTTAAAAGGTTCATGAGCAGGCGTTGATGCTGGTCGTGTTGTGCGCCCTGCATGCTGTGCAGACCCTGATTGAGATTGACGAGATTTTGCGGGAGTGAAATGTGTTGCGCGGCGGAGACGGGCTGACGAAAAAGCTCGGCGTCAGTTAAGACCGCTTGATGATTCGCGGCGCCAAACACGGCAACGACACCCGCACAATCCGGCGCGCGCGAGAACAGCGCCTTGTCTTCACGAATAACAAAGACGTCGCCCAGCGACGCACGCGCCCTCGCTAAAAAGCCGAGGGGATCGTTGAACAGTTCACCAGTCTCTTGCGCGCGAGGTATCGAAGCGTCAATGCGACTCATCAGGATGATTAACAGGACGTCAGACTTGGAGGAGCTAAGATTATTATAGGAACCACGTGACGACCAGCCCTATCGACGCCGCGAAGATCGCCACCGTCGTGATCCAACCGAGTACGTTGAGCCAAAAAGTGTTCACACGATTCCCCATGATCTTGCGACTGTTCGTCATCAACATGATCATCAATAACAGCGGCGGCGTTGAGAAGCCCTGGACCACACCCGAAAACACAAGCGCCTTCATCGGATTGAACCCGAGAAAATTCATCGACATCGCGAGCAATGTAAACACTGCAATCGCGCCGTAGAATTTCTTCGCTTCGGCGGGCTTGGCGTGCAGACTGTGTTTCCATCCCACCACCTGACACAGATCGTAGGCAGCTCCCGTTGTCATCACCGGCACCGCGAGGAATCCCACACCAATCACTCCGATTGCAAACAAAGCAGTCGCCGCGTCACCAGCCAGCGGACGAAGTGCTTCGGCAGCTTGGGCCGCAGTGTTGATTTCTGTTCTGCCGGTCTTGAAGAGCGTCGACGCGGTCGAGAGGATAATGAAGTACATGACGATATTCGAAAAGAACATGCCGGAGATGACGTCGGTCTTCGTCTCCTTCAACTCCTTCCTCGTCGCGCCCAGGCGTTGGGCCAGTCGTCGACGGCCCATCGCAATTTCTTCCTCAACTTCCTGGTTCGATTGCCACGTGTAGAGATATGCCGACAGTGTTGTGCCGATCACTGCGACCAGCAACGAGAGAAACTTCTGATCGAATCTTATCGTGGGTATCAGGGTGCCTTTGATCACTTCGAGCAGAGCGGGTTTGGCCAGAATCGCTGAACCGACGTATGCGAGCAGCGTTAGGGCCAGCCAACGAAAGATCGTTCGAATCAACTCATAAGATCCCCAAACCTGTAACACAAAGATCGCGATGGTGACCGGGATGATAATCAACGGCAAAGGCAACGGTAACAGCACCGCGATTGCGGCAGACATGCCGCCGATGTCTGCGCCCGCTTCGATCGTGTTGCCGATGAGCACACCGGTGAGCGCGGGATAGAGGATCCAGCGAGGATAACGCTCCTTGATGACGTGAAAGAGACCTTTGCCCGAAACCTGGCCCAACTTCGCCGCAAGGTAAACAACGGCGCACATCATCGGGAAAGTGACGGGTGCAGTCCAAAGAAAGGAAGGACCGATTGCGGCTCCGGCGCTGGCGTAGGTACCAATTGCCGACGGATCATCATCAGCCGCGCCCGTGATCAGTCCCAGACCAACGGTGCGCAGCACCCTCCGGCCGCGTCCCTGCGACCACTGTTGATTCCCCCCTTGCTCATTCACACCACACGTCAACAAAGACGTGTGAAATGTTTAGCAACAGATCTTGTGATCTTTGTGCAGGCTTTGTGGCGAATCAGTTCTTAGGGTGGCGGATTTTTCATCCGATATGAGACTTGCGCGTCTTTACCCTTGTGTTCGCTCAGGACGCCGTCGTGAACCAGCTCGTCGAGCGCTTGTTTGACGGTGGCGTCTCGCGGCTTTGTCGGCAAGTCGGTGAGCCACCACTGAACAATTCCCGCGTGTGTGTCCTGTGCGTTTGGATTCTTGCGCAGGTATTCCTTAATCGCCCGCACAGTCTCAGCTACGCTCGTTCGTGCATCACGCTTCATTGCCCGTTGTGTGCGCGAAGAGCAATCGTTAGACCACGTAAATCCTGCAATTTTTCTCAGAAACCCGAACGAGGCTCGGTGGGATTTATCCAAGGTAGGCCACAAAAAGGCACATAAGTCACAAAACATTTGCTGAAACTTTTGTGCTTATGTGGCTTTTTGTGGCTAGGACATTTCTGTCCTACTCAGTCCATGATTTGTCCGTCTGATGAAGCGGGTTTAAAGCGGCTGACGTCGATCCGGTATTTTTGAATCAACTGCCAGAACGCGCGGCGGTTCTTCTGAGAAATCCGTGCAGCGCGAGAGATGTTACCACGGCACGCACTCAACACACCCTGAATGTAATTCTTCTCGAAGCGCTCAATCTCTTTCGCCTTTGCTTCGCGTAACGACTCCCGTTTTCCGTTGCGCGTTTGATTCGAGAGGATGATGTCTGAAGCCTGGATCGACGGCTTGTTACACAGCACGACCGCACGTTCCACGGCGTGCTCGAGCTCACGCACGTTGCCCGGCCAGCTATAGATCATCAACATGTCCATCGCTTCCTCAGAGAAGTCGCGGACCTGGCTGTCAAACTCACGCGAATACTTCGCGAGGAAGTGACGCGCCAGCAAAGGAATGTCTTCACGCCGATCCCGCAACGGCGGCAGCGTTAACGAGATGATATTGATCCGGTAAAAAAGATCCTGTCGCACTTTTCCCGTATCGACTGCCTCTTCCAGATTGAGATTACTTGCCGCAATCACGCGCACGTCCGCACGTTTCATGCGCGAAGATCCGAGCGGCCGATACTCTTTCTCCTGTAGAAACCGGAGCAACTTCACCTGTGCATGCACTGGCAAACAGTCGATCTCGTCGAGAAAAAGCGTCCCGCCGTTAGCTTCTTCGATCAATCCGATTTGCAGATTCGAAGCGCTCGTATAAGCGCCGCGAATGTGGCCGAATAACTCGTTTTCGACCAATTCCGCGGGGATCGCGCCGCAGTTCACGGGCATAAACGGACGGCCCGCACGCGCGCTGCCGTAGTGAATCGCGCGCGCATACAACTCCTTGCCCGTTCCCGTTTCGCCGACAATCAGCACGTTCGCCTCGCACGCCGCGATCAGCGAGATCTTTTGTGCCTGTTGCAGAAAAATCAGACTCTGCCCGATGAGTTGGCGATGTGGGTCCGCCTGGCTTGGACTATCTTCGCCGAGACATTTGTTGAGTGCTTTCCAGGCGCGTGGCAGCACGTCGACATCCTGAAAAGGCGCAACAATAAAATCCGTTGCTCCGGCGTTCAGGAGCTCGAATGCCTGCGTTGAATCACACTCTTCGAGCGCAACCAGCACCGGCACATCAGGCACGATTCTTTTTAACGATTCAAGAACGTTGCGCGCGGCAGCAATTGCTTCCGGCACGCTGATCAGGAAGATCAAACCGGCATGGGCGCGTAGAATAGTTTGGGCCAACTCCTCGTCGCGTGAGTGCGGCGACAGAGTAACGTTAAATGCAATCTCAAGAATCTTTTGTAATTTGCTGCTCGAGGCATCGGAAGCATTAAGGTTAAGCAGCAACGCACCTGCTGATTTCATGGCCCAAGAACCCCCATGAGCGTAGATGAGACAGGTCCACGCGATGTAAGGAACACACCGTTGATTGATCTGCTGAGAAAGTCCGTGGACAACCAAAAGGAGTCGAGACGGGCTTGGGGGAACAACTGAAGCAGCGCGGATACTAGACGCGAAACGGTAACGTGTCAAGAAGTTTTAACTGTGGCAATTTTGCTGTAAAACTTTGGCGTGGGCCTGGATAATGTGACATCAAACTCGAAAGGAGATGAACATGCGTAAAGTGACTTTCGGCGGCGCGATCAGTCTCGACAACTTCATTGCCCGGAAAGACGGCTCGTACGACTGGATTATGCCGTCCAAAGAGGCGACCGAGGACATGCGGGACTATTGGAAAACAATCGACACTATGCTGATGGGGAGACGTACTTACGAAGTCGCCGTTCAACATGGAGCGAGCTGCGAGCACCCCGGCATAAAGACATATGTATTCTCACGCACGCTCAAACCGCGGAGTACTGAAAGCCTCACAGTGCTATCGGAAGACGTGGTGGATTTTGTGCGGCGCCTGAAAGAAGAAGACGGCAAAGACATCTGCATCATGGGCGGCGGCATCTTGGCGAAGCCGCTCCTTGAAGCCGGATTAATCGACGAGATCGGATTCAACATTCATCCGGTGTTGTTGGGTTCCGGCATTCCGTTGTATTACGAGATGAAGCAGCAGATTGATCTGGAGCTGGTGAAGTGCCGCCAGCTATCGAATGGCTGCGTGATAGTGACTTATCGTACGAAACACTCGCGCTCAAAAACCGCGACTGTGCGTAAATCTGTTGCCAAGCGAAAATCCCCGCGATAACCTTCGGCGCTACGAAGATGAGCGAACCTCGCCAAGCTGACGCCGGCGATACTCATACTTGTTAACAATTCGTGGGCAGTACCTAAGGGTGAGAGCGGCAGCGCGATTCTCAGGCCGAACTACCGCTCTCGGCGGAACGCACAGGCAACACCCACATTTGCCTCCGGGCATGCGCTCCAAAACTTATTTAATGAAAAGGAGCAGATGTTGATTAAGGCGCGAGGACAGACCTTCTAGTGAGTCGCGCCCGACTAGTTCGGGCGTGTTGGTTGTCCTCTTGGTCGGCGCGCAGTGTAAGTGAAAATACACATAAATACAAGAGCGCATCTTCGTCAGGAGCTGTGGCCTGATGGGACGCTCGCGCCGAAACAAGCCTTTACTGTTGAGCCACAAGTTGTTGGCGATCAGGAAGCGTCTGCAAATGAGTCAGACACAGATGGCGCGGGCGCTGGGACTGACGGTGCATTACTCCGCAGTTTCGAATTTCGAGCTGGGCACACGCGAACCGGACCTGCTGGTCGTGCTGCGCTACGCGCGCCTCGCGGGCGTGCCGATGGAGACGATTGTCGACGATAACTTGGGTCTGCCGGAGTAATTCTCTGCGGTACTCTGCGGCCCTCTGCGATCTCGGCGTTGGAAAAGCGCCGTTAAACGCAGAGATCGCAGAGGGCCGCAGAGTTAGTTCGATACCGGCGCGCGCACGGGACGTCCAGGATGTACACCGGTCTGAAGCTGACCCTCCTTCACAACCAAAACGCCATTCACGATTACAAATCGGATTCCCTCCGCATACTTCGCCGGCTCCTGGAAAGTCGACCGATCCGTAACAGTTTGCGGATCGAAGATCGTCAAATCTGCGTCAGCGCCGACTCGAATCCGTCCCTTGTTTTTCATTGACGGCACGCGCCGCTCGAGCCTTTGCGCCGGCATTAACGTCATCTTGGTTAACGCCTCCATCAACGTCAGCACGCCTTGCTCCCGCACGTACTTCCCGAGCACGCGCGAATACGTTCCAGCCGTGCGCGGATGTCCCTTCCCGTTTTCGAGGATGCCGTCACTGGCAATCATCGTCAGCGGGCTCTTGAGCGCCGCCGTCACGATCTCTTCGGTCATCGAGAAAACAGCCACCATGCCGCCGATCTTCCGATACCGATCGAAAGTCTCTTTCGTCAGGCGTTCACCAGTCGCTGCCCATTGCAGGTCTTTGTAGTCGATACCAAAGACTTCCTGCCAGCCCTCATCGAAAATCGCCGATTTGATGTCGGTCATGCCCGCGATGTAGGGATAACACTCCGTCGTCACGTCGAGCTTGCGCGACCTCGCTTCGGCGATCATTTGCAGCAACTTCGGCGTTGCTGGTCCACCAGTGCTGTGAATATGAACAACGTGCAGCGGCGCGCCCGTAATCGCCGCCGCCGATATGACTTCTTCTAGCGCTTGAATACTACTGCCGGGTTCTTTCACGCCCGCGTGTCGCATGTGAACGTGGCACGATGCGCCGTAGCGCGCAGCCACGCGAAACATCTCGAGGATCTCCCAACGTGACGCATTCGGCGTGTATTGAATTCCGAATCCCACCGCAACTGCGCCACGCTTCAAACCCTGGTCGAGACGCTGTTTCATGTCGACGATCTCGGCGTCGGTGGCTGCTCTGCGTGCGGCATCGCCGGTCGGTAGAAACTCTGCCGGCTCGTGCATCGCAGCCATGCGCGCGGCGAGATGTCCGGCACTCACGCCGTAGTTGATCAGCGTCTTTTGTTCGCGCTGCGCATACCAAACGTCGACGTCGCCCGTGCCGACTTCGAGCTCGAGCGCGGTCGTCACACCATCCATCGATTTGAAGCGATAGTTCTCTTCATCCTGACCGTGTTGGTGCAGATCGATAAAGCCCGGCGCGACGACGAGACCACGCGCATCGATCACTGTGCGGCCGCGAAGCGTGTTGGAGCTGATGGTTTTGATGGCGCCGTTCGAGATGCCGAGATTGCGAACGGCATCGGTTCTTGATTCCGGATCGATGACGCGGCCGTTGAGGATCACGAGATCGTAAACCGCTTGCGAGCTTGAGGCAGAAGAAAGGGTACCGAGAATCAGCAAACCGATTAATAGAATAGGTCCGATTGGACCTATCGGACTTATTCTCAAATCACCGCACCTTTCCGCGTCCCGCGACGCGCCACACCGTCTCGACTTGCTCGCCTCTCACGCCATAAACCTCATCGTGCATATTCAACGTCGTGCAGACGTGATTCGGAATGATGCTGAGTCGATCGCCAACGCGATAGCGACGCTCCGAACGCGCGATATTCAAATGCCCGTGCTCCTCGGAAAGTCTTTCGACAACTGCTCCATGATCTTCCTTCACGAGTCCGAAGCCAGCGCCGTCTTCCGCCTGGTAACGATCGGAAGAAAACGTCTTCGATCCGCCATCGACGATCGCGTGTCCTGTAACTGCCGTGCTCACAACCGTGACGACCGCTGACAGCGCGCAATCGTTCAATGAAGCGGCCTGAATGCCCGCTGTGGTTCGATCGTTGAAGATGTACATGCCGGGCCGCACTTCGTTCACACCGTGAAAGAAGCTGCTTTCATAAGCCGTCGGTGTCGATCCACCACTCACAATCGATAGCGGCAACTCTGCCCGCGCAAATGTTTCCAGCGAACGATCCAGGAAACCATTCACGCCGGAGCGCAGCACCGCTCGTTGCTCTGGTCCAACAGTGAAATGCCCGGGGAAAAACATCAACCCCTTGAACTCAAGCGCCGGCAGCTCAGTAATTGTCCGCGCTAACGCGAGCAAGTCATTCTCATTCCCGAGACCACAGCGACCAAACCCGACATCCATTTCAACCAGCACTCCGATCGTGCTTCCCTGCCTGGTAGCCGCGGCCGAGATCCCGCGCGCAGCCTCTTCCGAATCGAGTGACACGGTAATCTTCGCTTGTTCCGCGATGCGCGCAAGCCGCGTCGTCTTCTCCTCACCAACAATCGGATATGCGATGAGCATGTCCGTAATGCCTGCCTTGAGCATCACTTCAGCTTCACCGAGCTTCGCGACCGTAATTCCGGCAGCGCCGCTCGCGATTTGTCGTTGGGCCAACTCGGGAATCTTGTGCGACTTCGTGTGTGGCCGCAGCAACAACTTATGCTCGCGACAATAATCGGCCATGCGCGCGAGGTTGCGGTCCACCACGTCGAGATCGATGACGACCGCGGGTGTTTCGAGTTCGGAGATGAGCATCGTTGTCTTCTAGACAGGATTTACAAGACTACAAGATTTATCATGAAAATCCTGAAAATCTTGTAAATCCTGTCTAAACTGCAACCGTACAATTCAAGGTAGAATGTCGAACGCCGCTTCCTGCTTCGACGACTTACGCGTCACCATGTCTTTGACTTCGATCGTCGCCTGGTAACGTCCGGGCGCGAGATTCGTCAGTCGCAAGTATTCCGCAAACGTCAGATGTGGCACGGGTCGCTCCTGAGTATCCGTCAACACGAAGTCAAAGAACTTCGTCGCCGGCTGTCCGTCTTTCATCAACCGCACCGTCACGCGCACCAGAGGTTTGCCAGTATCGGGACTGTTCGCCGCGTTGTAGACATTCAGAAACATGATTAGATTGTCAGTGTTCTTGAACTGCCGCGCCGCTGACGGACGAATCACCTGCTTGCCATACACAAACACGTCGGGCACGTCGGCCGGGTTCGGTGGCAATTGACTCGCTGCTTCAACGTAATGACTAAGCACCACCGGCGTCACCGTAAACTCCGATTCCGTTTCAGGCAGCACAAACTGCTCGCGACGCGCCGCTATCTTCCCTGACTGCTTGTCTCTCACGATCAGCTCGACCGTGTACTCGCCTGAAGTAAGCTGTAGATCCTGCCGGTAGAAAATATTGTTGCTCGCGATCTTGTCGTAATCTTCGGCGTTCAGGTTGACATCGAAATTTCCACCGAGTCGCGAAACAATCCGATCGGAACCCGCCTTCAAAACTCCGAGCACCTCCAACTGCATCGATCGTTTATCACCCTTGCGTTCAAACTTCACTGCCGTCGGCGGCAACTCGATAGCGAGCGGAACCGTGTAGAGACCTTCTCGCGTCCTGAACGACGTCAACGAAACATACAGCGGCAGACCTGGAGTCGACTGCGCCTCCTTGAAACCCGCCAACAGTTTCTTATCCGCGGGCGAAAAGAGAACGATCTCTTCCGGCGCTATCGCGTAGTAGCCGTTGCGCGACGTTATCTGCACGTCCGGCCGGCGCACTTCGATCTTCACCTTGCGAAACGAGCCATCGAAGTTTTGATTCGTGCTGCGATACGCCAGCGTGTAACGCGCTTGTATCTCTTCGTTGATTCGCTCGAGCCCGAGCCCGATGTCATTGTTGCCTTTGAGAAACTTGCCGCCCGTGTCGCCCGAGAGACGATAAAGAATGTCGTACTCGCGCGACTGCCCTTCTTGTCGCGCATAGTCGAAAACAGTTTCGCCACCGACCGCACGAATGCGTTGCTCCTGATTTGTGATTGCCGAAATGCCTCCGAGCGGCGTCGCGGGAACATACGAGCCCGACTCGGGCGCTGACGCCTTGAGTCCGGCCGAGTCAATAATGTAGATCGCGACGTTCGCGCGGTTGGCCATATCAATAGTGCTCTGCACTTGCCAATCGAGCACTGCCGGTGTCACGAAACCCTGTGAAAAGAGGACGACGGTTTTCTTGCCCGGAATCGGCCTGAGACCTTCGGCGAGTGCCGCGAGCGCGGCAAGAACCGGACGCGCCTGTTGGATACTAAGCGCCGTGCGAAGTTGTATGAACTGCGCCAACACGCGTTGCGCGATCATCACTCTGGCCATCATCGCTCCGGCAGCAGGACTCGTTACGCCGCTGGCCGGCGGCGTCGGAGCGCCGTTTAAAAAGTCGCGGAGATTCGAGACGTTGTCGGCAATATCTCGCTGTTCAAAATTCTTTGAATCGGGAGCGGCGCCAAGGTTTTCGAGCGCGGCGATCAGTCGCGCCTTGTCCTGCGTGAACGTCTGGACCATCTGCAAACCATGCGTGACGGTCAACAGAGCCACAGCGTCCTGATCAGTCATCTGTTCGCGGACGTATTTGATCGCACCGTCGCGAACTGGTTTGAGATTCGAGATGTCAGTGCTTTGAAAGTCGAGTACGAGTGAGACGTAGTTGCGCGGTTCGATCGGCTTCGGAGGCGCCGAAGGTTCTGCCGTCGTCACTTCACCAGCTTTGCGCGTCTCGCCCCGCGCGAGTGGCGCATCGAAGAACTCGATCTTCTGCGGCTGGCCGTTCTCCGTGATAACGAAATCCTCAGCCTTCAGATCCGAAACGTATTTTCCCTTCTTATCTTTGACGATGACGTCGATGTTGACGAGGTTGGACTTAACTTTGACAACCTCATCCTCCTGCGCTTGCGCAATGAGTGCGAGTAACAGAATAGCCACAAAAATCCGCACAAATCCGAATAAATTCGCGGTCATCTTTACCTCCCCACACCCAGCGCGTCCGCAACTCGATTGATGTAGTTAAACCACGAGGCGATGAGTGTTATTTGCAGAATCCCCTTATCATCAAAACCCGCGGCGCGCAACCGCTCGTGGTCCGCGGGCGAGATGCGCGTCGCGTCGCGAGTGATCTGCACCACGTAGTCGAGCATCACCTTCTCCTGATCGGAGATCGGCGCGTTGCGGTAATCGTCCTCGAGTGCGGCTACCAACTCCTGGTCCAATGTCACGCGACGCAGAAACTCTGCGTGAGATTCGATTCAATAATGACAACGGTTGGTTACGGAGACGACCGTCGTGATCATCTCGTGCTGTCGCCGGTCGAGAGGCAGGTCCGGAGACATCAACGATCCGAACGTCGCAAACGCATGAAACAGCGCCTGAGGGATCAAACTGTGAGACGCAACGATCCCCGCGGTCTCGCCGTCGGGTGTTGGATGAACCGGCGTTGCGTATTCAATCGGATACAACGCGCGTTGCGATTCGACCGCCTTACGCACCTCGTCACTCTCGTCAACGGTAACCGTCTTGATCCACGTCATTGAGTTGTCCTTCTTTCGACCAAACGCTTGCTGCGAAACAGAAACAGATAAACCGGAAAACCGAGTGCCACTACAAGCACGCCGCGAAACGCCGGTGTTGGCTTGTCAGCGGCGAGCAGAAAAAGAGTCACCGCCATCATCACGAGAAACACGATCGGCGTGAAGGGATAACCCGGCGTGAGGAAGCGAACGCCCTTCGAGTCGTCGCGACGAAACTTAAACAGAGCGGCGACGCTCAGCGCAACGAACAGCACAACGACAAACATGAAATACGTCATGATCTCCCTGAAATTGCCGGCGACAACGAGCACTGAAGCCAGCAACGCCTGCAAGGCAATCGCGCGCGCGGGAGTTTCGTAACGTTTGTGCAGCGTGGCCACGGAGGGAATGAACAGCCCATCGCGCGCCATTGCGAAGTAAACGCGCGGAGCGGACAGCACGATTGCCGTGATGCTGCCCAGCACCGAGATCACGACGACGAGTGAAAAGATTAGACCACCGGCACGTCCGAACAAGACCTCGCCCGCCTGGGCCGCGAACGTTTCGCCCGAAGTGACCTGGTCCAACGGTACGAGGTAGACGAAAGCGAAGCTGGTCAGTACGTAAACCACCGTGACGATAGTCACGCCATACGCAAGTGCGCGTGGCAACGCGCGTCCGGGATTGTTGACTTCGCCGGCTAGTTTTCCGAGATCCCACCAACCTGCAAACGAAAAGAAAGCTCCCATCATCCCGCCTGCGAGCGCACCGATCAGAGGCGTAGAAGTAGCCGAGCGCGCGACGAATGGCGTGAAGTTGGACCAGTCGCCGAGTTGAAAGCCAACGCCCCAGAGAAATACAAACGCCAGCAGGCCAAGCTTGAGAAACGTGATCGTGCGTACCGTACCGGCGCCGAGCTTCACGCCGCGAATGTTGATTAACGCAACGAGAATGATCGTCGCGATAGCGACCCCTTTAACGCCCAGTGCGGAGAGCTTGAGGATGTAACCCATGTAAGTCGCGAGTCCCACGGCGAGCAAAGCGGTCAGGCCGGGATCCATGACAAGAAAAGCCATCCAGCCGTACATGAAAGCGACTGCTGGTCCATAAGCCTCGCGCAGATAGACGTAACCGCCGCCAGCCTCCGGATATCGCGCCGCCAGTTCGCCGTAACAGAGCGCGCCGCAAAGCGCCGTCCCACCCATCGTCAACCAGACCACCAGCAACCAAAACGGTGACGCGAGATCCTTGGCCATCCCTGCGGGCGTCAAAAAAATCCCGACGGCAATCACCTCACCGACGATCAACATCGCCGCCGTCCGAACTCCGATCTGTCTTCTTAGATCAGTCAAATCCGTGTCTAAAACGTCACTCTTGCCGCAAACTGAAATGCACGTGGGCCACCTGACCCAAACACGCCGCCCGCAGTCGTCACCGGTTGCCCGAAGTTCGACGACCTCAAAAATCCCGGACTACCCGGGTCGTTACTGTCGCGCACGAGAACATTGCTGAATCCCGAGTAGTTAACATTCGAAACGCCGAGCACATTCGTCACGTTGAAGAGATTGAACACCTCGGCAATCGGCTCCACAGTCCAACGCTCCCCAACTCTGAACACTTTCGACACTCGCAGATCGAGAGACGAAAACGTGTCGCCCAGTTTCAGATCGTCACGCACGAGCGGCACGAGCACGCGCGGCTTGAAACCAGTCGAAGGATCCGGATTCGGACACAACGAACCACCAGCCGCATTGATCTGGCTCAACGCCGCATTCAACTCTGCGCCGGTGTGAAACTGTCGCGCGCCCGCGTTTCGTTGCAACTCGCACACGCGAGAACTGCCGTCGGGCAGCAGGATATCGATTGGCACCGAAGACGCAAGCGTCAGGATCGGCGCCACGCTTATCTCACCCGGTAGCTGAAAGACACCCGAGAACGAGAACCGATGACGCTGATCGTTTGGCGTTGGGCCATACTCGCGACGCAGGTCGTTCGAATTTATCGGCCCATTCGAAAACGGGATCTGGTCGTCGTTCGCGTAGTTATTCGAACGCGAAAGAGTGTACGACGCTCGAAACTGGTAATGATCCGCAAAACGTCTTTCGAAACTCAGCAGCAACCCGTCGTACTTCGTTCGCACACTCGATTCGAGATTCTTCACGATGTCCGGTCCGCCAACGACCGGATTGAACGGCACGGTTCCGATGACGCGACCGATGATGAAGTGGGTGCCAATGTTGCGCACGTAATCGGCACGGAGAGCAAACTTGCTACCAAACTCGCGCTGCACGCCCGCGTTCATCTGCTGGACCATCGGATTTTGCAGATCGTTATCGATGATGTTGATGCCGCCGGCTCCGGCGCCGGGCAGCACAAATCCCGTGAACGGGTTCGCAAGCGTGGGCGCGCCCGGCGGAAACACGCCGTTGACTGGATCGAAGAGAAACGGCGGCGGAATAAAGAAAAGATTTCCGGCGCGAACTTCGACCGGCAATGCGCGACCGTCAAGCCCGCGTTCGAGTGTTTGGATCTCGAGAGTCACGCGGTCGTAGTAAATTCCGTAGCCGCCATGAATGCTCGTGCGCGAATCGTTGGTTGAATAATTGAAGCCGATGCGCGGCGCGAAATTGTTTTTGTCGCGGTGTCGCTCACCTTTCAAAAACGGGAGGATCAGCGGATTGAGTTCGTTAGTGCGACTGACGTTCTTGACGTCCGTGTCGAGCTCATAACGCAGACCGAGGTTCAGAGTTAACGACGTACGCACGCGCCAGTCGTCCTGAAAGAACCCGGCGAAATAATTGCTGTCAGTGTCAGGCAACAACAGCGAGCGATCCGGAACACCGCTGCGAAGCGTGACGGCAAACAGCAGATCGTTGTCGTCAACGTGGCCGTCACCGTTGCGATCGAAATCAGGAAAGTCTTCAATTAACTCGATGCGGCCCTGTTGGAAGACTTTCAGATCCAGATCCGACTCAACACGCTGAACTTCGCCGCCGACATTGAACACATGCTTGCCACGCACCATCGTAAACGTGTCGCCGAACTGAAAACGCCGCTGCTTCGTCTGTTGGGGCACGCGAAACGACGCGCCGTCCTGGATGCTTGGAAACGTGAGCTGTGGTCCAGGTGCAACCGGGAGCGTTTCGTTGCGAAAAGTGCTGAAGCTGAAATTGAACTCGTTTACATCCCTGGCGGAGAAGGGACGACTATAGTTAGCGAGAAAAGTGTTTGACTTGTTCTCGCTCGATTGGCGCTGCGACGCTGAGCCGATGGAACGGACGAGTGTGCTTGCGCTGGTTCCGTTTTCGCGCTCGAACGAGTAACGAAAGTTGAAGTGGTCGAGCTGATTCGGATTCCAATCGAATCGCTCAGTGGTCATGAAGTCATCGAGCGGCGAATCCGCGAAGCCGCGCCTGATCGAACGTGTCGCAAAATCTCGCGTGCCCACAAGCACCACGCCATCCTGGTTCCGATTCTCAAACGAACCGAAGAAAAAGGCGCGATCCCTCTTGATTGGACCACCCAGAGTGAAAGCGTACTGCTCGCGATCGAAGGGCGGTGATTGGCCCAGACTGCGATCAAACGTGGCCGGCAAACCTTGCAGACTTCTGTCGCGAAAATAAAAAGAGCCGGAGCCGTGCAGTTCGTTACCGCCGGATTTAGTCAGGACGTTGATGACTGACGAGCCGGAGCGGCCGAGTTGCGCGGAAAAACGGTTGGTGGCGATCTGAAATTCCTTGATCGCTTCCTGCGAGATGTTTTGAATTGAGCCGCCAACAACATCGTCGTTAGTGTCGACACCATCGATGATTACGTTGCCGCCGCGGCCGAGTTGGCCGGCAGAAGAGATCACGACGGTGTTTGTCTTCGTGGGATCGAAGTTCGGCGCGGGAGCGTTGCCGGGAACGAGAAACGCGAGTTCGAGAAAGTTGCGGCCGTTGAGCGGGAGGCTCTCGACCTCGCGAGAGTCGATCACGCTGTTGATTAGTGAGTCGCTGTTATCGATCAGCGGCAGGTATGACACGAGATCGACGACGACGCTTTCGTTCACGTCAATCTCGAGGGGCACGTTCATGCTAAGCGTTTGACCGACCTTGAGCGGAACTGGAGTCTTCGTGACTTTGGTAGTGAAACCCCTGGCCTCAATGCGCAACTCATAATCACCCGGCGACATATTTGAGAAAACGTAGATGCCGTCGCTGTTGGTGACGGTCTCGCGTTGGGCGCCGGTGGCAGTATGCGTGGCAGTTAACTTAACGTTCGGAACAAGCGCGCCATTCTGGTCGGAAATCGCTCCAGTGAGAGTGGCGTTTGCGGCCTGTTGAGCGAACGCTGAAACGTACGCAAGAAAGATCAGCAAAAGTAGAATTGCCAAACGCTTCATTTGGGAGGTCCTTTCCGGCGGAAATATAGGTCGTAGTGGTCCTATCGATCCTATTCACACGATTCGGGCCATCAACGCGCTGACCATCTCGCGCGCTCGTGCTTCAGTCTTCGCTTCGGCGATGACGCGCACGATCGGCTCCGTGTTCGAGCCGCGCACGAGGAGCCAGCCATCGGGCAAGATCACTTTCACACCGTCGCGCGTATCAAGTGGAAACTTCGCAAACTCCTGCCGCACTGTCCTGAGCACGCCCGCGATTCGATCCGAAGGACACGCGATCTTCTCTTTCACGATGTGATAGCGCGGGACGCTCTCGAGTAATTCGGTGACGGACTTTCCGGATTCGGCGAGCAGGTGAAGCACGAGTGCGATGCCGACGAGACTGTCGCGCGCAAAGTTGATGCGCGGATAGATGACGCCGCCGTTTCCCTCGCCGCCGATCACAGCTTGCTGCTGTTGCATTCCGTCGGTCACATTCACCTCGCCGATCTTCGTGGTGAACACCGGGCAATCGAATTTCTTCGCGACATCCACGAGGGCGGAAGTTGTGGAGAGGTTTGCGACTACCGGCCCTTTCTCGTGGCTGAGTACGTAGAGCGAGGCGAGCACGAGAGTGTAGTCTTCGCCTATCGGCTCGCCTTTTTCCGAAACGATCGCCAGACGGTCGGCGTCCATGTCCTGGGCGAAACCAGCGTCGGCCTGATGCTCCTGGACCATGCGACAAAGCTCGACGAGGTTCTCAGGCAGCGGCTCTGCGGGACGCGGGAACGAACCATCGGGCGTGACGTTCAACGGAATGACTTCCGCGCCGAGAGCTTCGATCAACTTTGGACCAACTAACGAACCTGCGCCGTTGCATGAGTCGAGGACGACGCGAAGTTTTCTACGCGTTCGCGGCAGTGGACCAAGAGCGTCGAGGATCGACTTGATGTGCAAATCGGTTGCGCCTTCGATCTCGTCGACGGTTCTGAGCTCGGCGCCACCGACTTTCGTGTACTCACCCTGGTGATAGATATCGAGCAGCTCGCGCGCCTGAGCGGCGTTCAGAAAAAGGCCGCTCGGACCGATGAACTTCAGCGCGTTCCATTCGGCGGGATTGTGACTCGCTGTGATCGCGATACCGCCTTGCGCGCGCCGGTTTCGCACCTGGAGTTGAACTGTGGGTACGGGGCAGACGCCGATGTCGATAACGCGGTTGCCGGTGGAGAGAATGCCGGCAACGACGGCGTGCTTGACCATCTCGCCGGAGGTTCTTGGATCGCGTCCGATGACGATCGTGCCTGGGCCGGCGTGCGTTCCGAAGGCTTGCGCGAAGCGCGTCAGCAGCTTGGGAGTCAGCGATTGGCCCACCACACCACGCACGCCCGATATGCTTATCTTGAGAGTCGGTATCGCTCGCATATTTTTGGCCGCAGATTTTCGCGGCTTATCTCTTAATCCGATCGCGTGCCCAGTCGAGTAACTCTTGCGCCGCAGTCTTCTGATCAGATTCCACGATGATTCGGATCATTGACTCCGTATTCGACGCGCGTACGTGTATCCAACCAGCCGGTAGCGTCACTTTGATCCCATCCGTCGAATCAACTTCCAATCCGTCCTGCTCCACTGCCACACGAAACTCCTGCATCACCGAGTACAAGCGATGCGGCTCGACGACGACATTGTGCTTCAAGGTCGTCAAACGTGGCAGTTGCGCCACTAAATCAGAAATGCGGTCACCTGTTTCAGCAAGGTGCTCGAGTACAAGGCCGATCGCCGCTGCGCTGTCGTGAGTCAGATGAACTTCAGGCACCGTGATGCCGCCACTGCCTTCGCCTCCAAGGACGCCATCGTATTCACTCAACCCTTCGGAGATGTACGCCTGGCCCACCGGAACACGCACCACCTTGCCGCCGCGATACGCTGCGATCATGTCCACCGCGCTCGACGTCGAAACATTCGTCACCACCGTGCCCCGTTTCTTTCTGAGCCGAATGTCAGCGGCGATAGCGAGCGTCATCTCCTCGGAAAGCGGATCACCAAGGTCCGTGACGATTCCCAGGCGTTCGCCATCCGCGTCATGCGCGAAACCGATCGCGGCACGACCAGCTTTCACAACCGCACAGAGTTGGGCCATCGTCTCAGGCTTCGGCTCGGGCGCATGTGGGAAAGGCGCGCTCGGGTTGTCGTTGACTGCAAGCACCTCGCATCCTAAAAACGCCAACCACTTCGGACTGAGAAATGAACAGGCGCCGTTGCAGCAATCAACGGCTACCGTCAATTTCTTCGCCCGAATCGTTTCGACTGCGAAACTTCGGTGCAGCACGTTGATGTGCTCTTCAATCGCATCGCCTTTCTGGACCAGTTGCTTAATCTCGTTCCAACTCGCCTTCGCAAACTCGCCCTGATGAAAGATGTCGAGCAACTCTTCGCCCTGTGTCGGATTGAGATAAAGCCCGTCGCTGCGAACAAACTTCAGTGCGTTCCACTGCCATGGATTGTGACCGGCAGTGATCGCAATGCCGCCATCCGCTTTCAACGACCGCACCGCCAACTGCATGCTCGGCGTCGGACAAACGCCTAGATCGATAACTTCACAACCCGCCGCAAGCAGTCCGGCGAGCACCGCCGAACGAATCATCGGACCAGACGGGCGCGTGTCGCGGCAAACCAGGATTCGACCTCGGTCAAGGTACGTTCCAAAGCTTTCCGCAAAGTCGACCGCGAGTTCTGGAGTAAAGGTCTCACCGACGATGCCGCGAACGCCGGTGATGCCGATTTTCAGCGGTTTCATGAACTGCTACTTGATGAACTGAATATCCGGAGCTGGATGCTGAACGGGCTTAATTGTACCTCACGACGAAAGTGCCCGTCAGTCCACCAAAGGGTGCAGACACGGCACAATCTTTCGGCTAATCACTATGCTATTCTCTTCGCCATGAAACGAACAATTGTGATCGCACTCGCGCTCTTTACGCTGTTCGCCACAGCTCACGCCCAGGAACCTGTGAAGACCATCGCCGAACGACTCGGCTACCCGCGGGATGCGAAGCTGTTGATCGTTCATGCGGACGATCTCGGCATGACCCACTCGGTCAATGTCGCCACGATGAAAGCGCTCGAGACCGGCCTCGTGAACTCCGGCAGCATCATGGTCCCGTGTCCGTGGCTTTCGGAGATCGCGACTTACGCGCGCGCAAACCCGCAAGCGGATCTCGGTCTACACCTCACGTTGACGAGTGAATGGATCAACTTGCGCTGGGGTCCGGTGTCGTCAAGAGATCGCGTCAGTTCACTGCTGGATAAAGACGGTTACTTTTATCTGACCGAGACCGATGCCGCCGCACATGCCGATCCGAAGCAGGTCGAGATGGAGATCATGGCCCAGATCGAAAAGGCGCGCTCGCTCGGCATCCAGCCCACGCATCTCGATTCACACATGGGCACGCTCTATCAGAACAAGGCGCTGTTTGAAGTTTTCCTGCGCGTCGCGCGTAGTCAGAAGTTGCCGGTGCGAGTGGCGCGCTCGTGGTTTCCGCGCGCAGACTTCCTAGCTGAGACGTTGACGAAGGACGACGTTTACATCGACCACGTGCTCGACATCAATCCGTCTGTTGCTCCCGAAGACTGGGCCAGGTTTTATTCCGACGAGCTCAGGAAATTGGAACCAGGGGTGACTGAAGTCATCATCCATCTTGCTTACGACGACAGCGAGATGCAGGGCGCGACGTTCAGCCATCCGAACTGGGGTGCTGCCTGGCGCCAGCGCGACCTCGAATTTTTCACCAGCGAGGCGTTCCGCAAAGTCCTTCAGGAGAATCAGATCAAGCTCATCACCTGGAGACAGTTAGGCAAGCTGATCAAATAAAAACGCGGATTAGTGGCCCATTCTCTGTCTCGTTCTCGCGTTATTCGAATGTACGGCAGCATTGAAAGACTTGCCGATATTTTTGAAAGTGCCTGAAGGAGAGCCATGAAACACGTTAAAAAGGCATTTGCCTTGTCTGGTCTACTTGTACTCTTGACGTTCTCGGCCGCGCTGGGACAATCTGACCGGCAAACCATCATACATATACCCTTTAATTTTACCGCCGGTGAGAAAACGTTTCCGGCTGGGAAGTACGAATTCGAGCGCATTTGGAAAAACTCAGACTCCGTGTGGGTGATCAGGCACAAGGACAATGTCGGCGAGTCAATGCTCCTGACCAGACCAGTACGTGCGAATGAAACCCA
>DATDFT010000059.1:0-4884 GCA_036522475.1 Pyrinomonadaceae bacterium
GCTGAGTTTCGTCGATTCGATCTGGGAAATCTTTGGCCCATTGCTCCATGGAGTGCCTTTGGTGATCTTTCCAGACGATGTGGTGAGGGACGTGAATCTGTTTGTCGATGTGCTGAGTACGAGTCACGTGACCCGGCTCGTCCTCGTGCCTTCGCTGTTACGACCAATGTTGGAAGCAGGCAATGACCTCGGCGAGGGGTTGTCGCGGCTGAAATTGTGGACGTGCAGCGGCGAGTCGCTGCCGTTGAGTCTGGCAAAGAGGTTCCAGCAGCGTATGCCGGCCGCGCTGTTGCTGAATCTCTACGGCTCCTCAGAAGTGGCTGCGGATGTGAGTTATTACGAGATCACCGGTAGTGAACAGTTGGAAAGCATTCCCCTGGGCTGGCCGATCGCGAACACACAACTTTATGTTTTGGACCGAAGCCTTCAGCCTGTGCCGGTTGGAGTCATTGGGGAAATATATGTTGGCGGAGACAACCTGGCGCGTGGCTATCTTGAGCGACCGGAGCTCACGGCTGAGAAGTTTGTTCCGAACCCTTTTGCGGCGGCGCCAGGCTTGCGTTTGTACAGGACTGGAGACCGGGGTCGATTTCTCAAAAACGGAGCACTCGAATTCAAGGGCCGCACCGATCACCAGGTAAAGATTCTTGGCTCCAGGATCGAACTTGGTGAAATAGAAAGCGCGTTAGAAACTCACGAGGAGATACAGGAGAGCATCGTCGTCGCCCGCGAAGATGATTCAGGAGAGACACGATTAGTCGCCTACATACGCAGCGGTAGCAAGACTGTATCCAATAGCGAAATCCGCGCGCACCTCAGACGCACGTTGCCCGAATTCATGATCCCCAAATCCGTAGTCGTGCTCGAGGATTTTCCGCGCACTCCCAGCGGAAAAATAGATCGGGTGAGTCTTCCGGAGCCGGTTGAAGTTGGCGGCGCGTACGTCGCACCCCGAACGCTGACCGAAGAGATCGTCGCGAGCGTGATGGCTGAGATATTGAAAGTTGAGGACGTCGGCGCCAACCATGACTTTTTCGAACTCGGCGGCCACTCATTGTTGATTCCGAGAGTCACTACGCGTCTCCATGAGTTATTCGGCGTCGAACTGCCAATGCGAGCGCTGTTTGACTACCCTAGAATCAGTGAACTAGCGGAGAAGATCACGAGCTTGCGAGGGACGCGCAGCGCTGCGGCGGAAATACCTCTGGTTCGCGTTTCGAGAGACGGCCCGCTTCCACTAACGTTTGCACAGGAGAGTCTCTGGGCAATCGGTCAGATCAATCCTGACACGGCAGCCTACAATATCCCACGTGCGCTGAGGCTGAAGGGAACTCTGGTTGTCGAGGCTTTGCAGGCGAGCATCGACCACATCGTCTCCCGACATGAAGTACTGCGAACAATTTTTCCCAGCCAAAACGGCAAGGCCGTTTCACTCATTAATTCCGAGTTGAGAGTCTTACTCTCTATCGACGATTTAAGTTACCTGCCGGAACCAGGTCGCGATCCGGAAGTTCGACGTCGCGTGGGTGAAGAATGCCGGCGACCATTCAATCTCGCGGTTGGTCCATTGCTGCGCGCCACATTGCTTCGCAGTGCTGAACGCGACCACATCCTGATTGTGACGATGCATCACATCATCAGCGACGGTTGGTCCATGAGTGTGTTTTTCGATGAGCTCGTTTCCGGTTACAACAAGCTCGTGGCGGGTGAAGAAATAAGCGTGAGCGCGCCCGCAATTCAATATGCGGATTTCGCTCACTGGCAACGAGAGTCGCTAAAAGGCTACAAGCTGGACCAATCACTACTTTACTGGCAGCAGCAGTTGGCGGGCGCGCCCCTCGTGACTGACTTGCCTAACAGCCGCGAGCGTCCGGCGATTCGCAGCTTTAAGGGGGCGCGGTACGTGTTTGAGATTCCAGCGGACGCTACTGCGGAACTCAAGAACCTCGCGCGGGCTGAACGAGTGACGTTGTTTATGACTCTGTTGGGAGCATTTCAAACGTTGCTCTGGACATACTCGGAGGACGACGACATCGTCGTTGGCTGTCCGAGTGCGGGCCGGCGGTCAGGCACCGAGACTCTCATCGGCTATTTCGTCCACACGCTTGCGTTGCGAACGAATCTTTCCGGGAACCCGACTTTCCGCGAGTTGATTCATCGTGTTGCCGAAACGACGCTTGGAGCTTTAATGCATGAACACCTGCCCTTCGCAAAGCTGGTTGAAAAAGTACAGCCAGAACGCAGCCTCGATCACAACCCGCTGTTCCAGGTCTGGTTTGTGCTTCAGGCGGGCGAGAGAGAGCGAAAGGACTTCGCCGGATTGACGGTTGAGCACTATCCAATCGAAAGCGAGGTCACGAGGCACGATCTGCAATTGACGATCTGGGAAAGTTCATCGGTTCTTAAAGCTGCATTCACCTACAACACCGACATTCTTGATTCACAAACCGTCGAGCACATGGCTGAACAGCTTTTACTGCTGCTTGCCACGGTTTTAAAGCAGCCAGATACTAATTCGAACGATTTGCGAAACCTGCTTCAGCAGCGATACGAGGCATACATGGAATCGATAGAGCAGGAGCGCCAACAATCGATCCGGCGGAAGTTTCTATCAGCCAGACGTAAGTCTTTGGCTCCAACGAGCAGCAACTGAGTGGCTAATGAGCGCTTTGCACTGAAGCAATGAAAAACGGAATCACACAGCTCAACAAAGCCCGGCGCAAATCAATTAGCTTAGCGCCCGCGCAAATGGTGGCCGAGACTTCGATTGCCGAGTGCCTCGTTCAGTTTAAACCCGCAGTTGAGGGATTGAGCCTGCTCCAATGGACTCAATCTAATCGCCAGACGCTGCTCGATAGACTGCAAACGGCCGGCGCCGTCTTATTTCGTGACTTCAATCTGCTTACTATTCCGGATTTTGAGCAGTTGCTTACAGACTTCTCTGGTGAGTTGATTGGCTACTCCTATCGCTCGACGCCGCGCGAGCTTGTGAGCGGGAAAATCTACACATCCACTGCTTATCCTGCACACCAAACTATTGCCCTTCATAACGAGATGTCCTACTCGCGGCAGTGGCCGATGACGATCGGGTTTTTTTGTGTTGAGGCCGCCCGCGAGGGAGGGGAAACACCCCTCGCCGATAGCCGTAAAGTATTTGCGCAGATCGACCCCGAAATCAGAGAAGAATTCGTTCGCAAACAGGTGATGTACGTTCGTAACTATGACGACGCGTTCGATCTTCCCTGGCAAGAAGTTTTCCAGACAAATAGCCGCGCCGAGGTTGAGAGCTATTGCGCCAGGGCAGGAATGAAGGTTCAGTGGGGCGGCGAGAATCATTTGCGCACCTCGCAAGTGTGCCAGGCCGTGACAGAACATCCCGCGACAGGTGAGACAGTGTGGTTCAACCAAGCCCACCTGTTTCATGTTTCCAGCCTGGATCCTGACGTTCGCAAGTCGCTGCAATCAGCAGCCGGAGGCAATGAGCCGCGCAATGCTTTCTTTGGTGATGGAACTGAGATCGAAGAAGCCGTGCTAACTCACATTCGCGCTGTTTATGACAATCAAATGGTTACGTTTTCCTGGCAACCAGGCGATGTTCTCGTGCTTGACAACATTCTTACGGCCCACGGACGCAAACCGTTTCGCGGTCCTCGCCAGATCGTCGTTGGTATGGGACAACTCATAGAAAATTAAGCGAGCCACGAACTGACCATGTCAGAAGGTATTACTCAAGCCTATCGACTGTCGCCACAGCAGAAGCATCTCTGGCTGTTGCAGCAACACGCACCGGGCTCCGCATTCTGGTCGCGTTGCGCAGTAAGAGTAAACGGTCAGATCGATTTGCAGAGGCTTGAAAGAGCGATCTCCAGAGTGGTCGAGATGCATGAGATTCTCCGCACAACATTCCCACTGCTGCCTGGAATGACGCTGCCGGTGCAAGTCGTACATCAGGAGTCGCGGGGTTCGGTCAAACGAAAGGATCTAACCTCATTAACTTCTGAGGAACAGAACGCGTTAATTAAAGAGCTTTCCGAACCAACCTCAGACTTGCCTGAAAGTTACGATAACTTGCCTTTATTTCGCTGTGAATTATTGCAACTCGCTCCGGATGAAACAGTGATGCTGCTGAAAGTCCCGGCGATGTGCGCCGACGTGCGTTCGCTGGAGAACATGATCAGCCAGATTGCCGCGTGTTATGACTCCGAGATGGCGGAAACCGTGTCGATGCAATATGCGGATTTCGCGGAGTGGCACCATGAATTACTGGAGAGCGACGAAGGAAAGCCCGGCAGACGGTTTTGGCAGGCGCGGGAGCTACGAGCGCACGTAACGACACCTTTCGAAAGTCCAGTTGGAGAGGAAACAGTTTTCAGTCCTGATACCGTCCGGCTGAACGTTTTTGAAGAAAGCGCGGGTGAGCAACTGTCCCGTGTTGCGTTGGCGTGTTGGGTGGTTCTCATTCAACGACTCAATGGATCTTCCGCTGTGACTGTGGGCAAGGCGTTTGACGGCCGAACACATCCGGAACTCAAGACCGCAGTAGGTCCGTATGGCCATTGCGTACCGCTCATCGTCGATTTCATTGATGAGCGTTTGGCGATGTCTCAGCTTTTGGAAAAGTTGGCGGAAGTAGAGAGCGAAGCTGCTCAATGGCAGGATTACTTTCTCTGGCAGGCCGTTAATAAACCAGAGGATTACTTTTCCGTCTGTTTCGAAGAGCTAAGTGGCAAACGTACATTCAAGACACGTGACGTCACTTTTTCAATTTACGAGTGCGACACAACGGACAATCGTTTTCGACTAAAACTCGTCTCAGTGACGACTGGTACGTCTCCGCGTCTGGAGCTTCATTACGACTCGACCGTCTATTCGCGTGACGATGTT
>DATDFT010000060.1:0-18947 GCA_036522475.1 Pyrinomonadaceae bacterium
ATTACCCACAGCTCTTAGCGTCAATGTTGCTGCACTTGTGCCGGCAAGCTTCACGGTGCCGCTGATACTAAAACCCGGTTCACCGCGATAACGAATGTCAGCAGTGGCCTCTTCGCCTGACTTCACGCTGATCTCTGACGCGTTGTCGCGTGTCGATGATGGAGCGTAAGTTGGGACGTCGTTGTCGAAAGCATTGAAAATAACCGGAAAACCACCACCGCCCGCGTTGACGAGATATGTTCCGGGTAGCAAACCGTAGATTCGGTAGACGCCACGATCGTCAGTCGTCTGTTCGCGCGATCCGAATGAAGGTGTTCTAAACGGTTTTCCGTTCTCATCACGAATTCTCATTGCGCGCACGCGCACGCCGATGACCGGCTCTCCGGCGATGTTCGTTACTGTTCCGGTAATGACGCCACCGCGAATTAGTTCTAAATGGACCGAATCGCCGACGCGGTAAAACGTTGGGTTCGTATTGTCGGTGGCGTATGCGGGTGCAGTTGCAGTGATGGTGTAAAGGGCAGGCTCGAGACCGTTGAGACGGAAGTTGCCGTCCGCGTCCGTTGTAGTGTTGCGAGGCGCGCCGGGGGAATTCATGGCGCGAACGAACAACGAAGCGCCGGCGAGTGGCTGGCCGGTATCGTTTACGACTTGCCCGCTAATCGTTCCGGTCGTATCACTCGCAACCTTTGACGGCGACGGCGACTGCACTTGCGCCTGAACAGCAGCGCTCGCCAGCATAACTCCGAGGAGAATTAAACACTGACGAATGAATTGTAGGGGCGGCACTCCGTGACGGCCCCCAAGCACGCCTATCACGAACGATTGGGGCGGCCACGGAGTGCCGCCCCTACAATCGTTTCGTTCCGTCTCAATATTTCGTTGTCGGCTCACTTGAATCGATGTTGATCGTCACTTGCGTTGTCTGGCCATCCTGCAAGGTGACCTCGCGGTTGATGGTTCGAGGTCTTTGCCCGGGAAGATTTACAATCGTCTGAAGCTCGTATGTGCCAGGAGCAATTCCCTCGAACAGAAAACGTCCACGCTGGTCAACAATCGGCTGCGCCAAACTGGAATTTGTTCGTCCAGGTTTCATGAGTCGCGCAGAGATTCTGCCCCGCGGCGGCAACGGTCCATTGTCGACCGTAACGACGCCGCTCAGAGTCGCGTTGCCATAAGAAACAAAAACGCGCACGCCAGTCAGTTGTTCACCATCCTTAACACTCAAACCGCCATGCGAAACAACGCCATCGCGCTCGATGCGCGTGATCGTGAATCCCTTCGGTGGCATTGGAACTCCCGCGGTTCCAAATAGCATGTTTATCGTTCCACCCGGCAAACCCGCCACACGAAAACTTCCGTCAGGACCGATCGGAGACGACGCGGACGAAGCGAAGCTAACTCCGTTTTCCATTCGGATCGTCACATATGCGCGCAACTGTAATTCCAAGAGCTTCGCGAATATGGCCTGGTCGTCGTTGTCGAGCACGACAACACCGGTAATGCTTACGCCACGAGCCAGCTTCACAATCAGACCGGTGAGGTCTTGATTTACAATGTCAAAGGTGAAACGCTCGACCCGCAGATCATTATTCTGATTAGGAAACAGGAACACCGTATACCGACCCGGAGCGAGCCCCTCGGCAACAAACTCGCCGTGACTGTTAGCCGTCAAGGGATTGTTGATGTACTCGAGTCTTTGCGGGAGCTGGCGTTGTAGCCCAAAGCGAAGATTTGGCACTGGCTGGCCGGTTTCGTCCACCAGTTGTCCGCTGGCACTGAAGGTCTGCTCAGTACGACCGACGGTGATATCGATGTTGTTCGCTTCACTGCCTTCACCAACTTCGACTATGGTCGCCTTCGCTTGTTCGCTGACATCCGGATGAAAGACCTGCTTGTAGACGCTGCGCGACGGGGAGTACGTAACGCTCATCCCATCATCGCTTCGACCAACCGCGACTTTGTAACGACCTGGAGGCAGGCCAAACACGCGATAGATACCGCGATCATCCGTTTGAGCTGAGCCGGTCGGGTAGATCGTGCGTTGTACTCGCTGCTCAAACATTGCAGCGACATAAACGTTAACTTGTTGCTCGATAACCGGTCGCCCGTCGGCATCAGTGACGCGGCCAGTGATAACGCCACCACGCACAAGTGCGAAGTTGATTCCTTCAACGTTCTCACCGTCTCCGACCAACACCGTCTTTTGTTTGCTGTTATCCCGAGCTTCAGAAACAAAAGCAGGCGCCGACACGAGAATGGAATAACTTCCGGCGGTGAGATTTGGGATGCGATAGAAGCCGTCCGGGTCCGTTGTAATTCTTGTGTAGCCTTCAAACGGTGTAGAGTTATCGCCCATACGCAATCCGATGGCGGCGCCAGGCACGCCCTTGTCTTTGATCGTTACGCGCCCGGAGATTGAGCCGGTTGAAACTTTCGCAGTCTCTTTGGTCGTAGTCTGAGCACACAGCAAGGCTGAGAGACTCAAAATCGTAAGCAGAACTGCGGACAAATAACGAGCTGAGAAACTCATACCGGACTAGTCCTTCCGGGTCGGTTTTGAGACGCGGCGGCTCATCATAACGAAGGCCTCTTTCATGTGAAAGACTGAAGTCCCGAGCAGAGGATACCACTGTTGTCAGCTTCAATACTCTACTGTTAGGATCGGCCCCCATGGCTCATCTAAAAATCACCGACGCAAGTGGTCGGCAATGGCAGTTTAGCTTTCTGCCGCAGGTCACTTGCACGATAGGTCGTGCGCCCGACAATACGGTGGTCCTGGATGATCCGCGCGCTTCGCGTTACCACGCCCATATCAATCCAACTGAAAACGGCAACTTCACGATAGTCGATGGCGCCGTGATCAATGGTCAACTACGGCGCAGTGCCAACAAGGTTTTCATCAACGGCGAACCGCGCTTCGAGCACCAGCTCAAAGACGGCGATCGCGTCACGATCGGCGCCAGCACCTTGAAGTTTGAGCAGCCGATCGAAGAACGGACCACTGACGTTCGTTACGATGACAAGCCATTGGGCCATACACAGTTGCTGATCTCCGCGAACGACGTGATGTCAACGGTGCTTCGTTCCAAAGACGAAATCACGACCACGCCGCAACGCGACAAGGTCCTCGAAACGCTGCAACGCAAGGCAAACATCCTGAGCGCGCTCTACGAAATGAGCAAAACGCTCGGCTCGGTCTTTGATTTAAACGCGATCTTCGAAAAAGCGACGGACATTATTTTTCGATCGACTCCGGCGGATCGCGTCGTCGCGCTGCTCGCCGAAACTGACGGCGGCGAAGACGCGAGCCTTACGCCCATCGCGGTAAGAGCTCGCGACAACAAGCTCGAGGCTCACGCGCGCAAGTTGTCGATTGGTCGCACCATCACACGGAAAGTGATGAAGGATCGTGTCGCGCTGCTTTCGCAGGACGCTGCTTCTGACGAACAGTTTGCGGGCGTGGATTCGATCGTTTCGCAGGGTGTGCGTTCGACGATTTGCGCGCCGCTCGTGGCTGAGACGCGCGTTCACGGCGCGTTGTATGCGGACCGTCTCGATCCGTTTGCGGCGTTTAAGCCGGACGACCTGGAATTGATCAGCGCCGTCGCGGCGCAAACTGCGATCGCAGTAGAGAATGCGCGTGCGCACGAACGTCTCGCACGCGAGGAAGTGGCCCGCGCGAATTACAGCCGGTTCCTGCCTGAGTACGTTGTGAAACAGATGCTCGAGAATCCGGAGTCGTTCAAGCTGGGCGGTGTTAGTCAGACCATCACGATTCTATTCGCGGACATCCGCGGTTTCACGCGGATCTCCGAACACGCCGCGCCGGAAAAGATCGTCAACCTGCTGAATCGTTATTTTTCAGCCATGACTGACATAATCTTTGCGCATGGCGGAACTTTGGATAAGTATCTCGGCGACGGTTTGATGGCCCTTTTTGGTGCGCCCACCACGACCCCTGACGATGCATCCAACGCCCTGAACGCTGCCGTCGCCATGCAACGCCGCATGCTGGGTATCAATCGTGAGTTGCGGGAAGAAGGATTTCCGGAGATCGGTGTCGGCATGGGCCTGCACACCGGCGAAGTGATTGTCGGTTACGTCGGTTCGGAACGGCGCTCGGAATATACAGCCATCGGTGATACGGTCAACACGTCGTCGCGACTCGAATCCAACGCCCGCGGCGGCGAGATTTTAATCAGCGATGCCACTGCACAGGCGGCGCACAGCCGCTATAAACTGAAGACACGCGAGCCGATCACGGTCAAGAACCGCCAGCAACCCGTGAAGCTTTGGGAAGTTGACTGGCAAAGAGCAAGCGGATCGTTTTAAAGCTTTGAATAGGTCCTATAAGATTTATACGTCCGATAGGTCCTATTGTTTTCTTTATGTCGTTCATAGGTAAAACCAAAACCTTCCTCGGCCTCAACGCCCTCAAGAACCTTGTCTCCGATTCGATGGCTATCGACATGGGCTCGGCGAGCACGATCATCTCCGTGCGAGGTCGCGGTGTGGTCGTTGACGAGCCTTCGGTCGTTGCCATTAACAAGGTCACGGGCGAGGTCATCGCAGTCGGGAACGAAGCGCACAAGATGCAGGGACGCGAGGCGCGCGATGTCACGGTGATCGCGCCGCTCGTCGATGGCGTCGTCGCCGATTTCGAACGCACGCGGACGATGTTGGACCACTTCGTGCGCGCGGCGCGCAGCGGTTTCTCGCATTTCAGCCGCCGCGCGATCATGAGTGTGCTCTCGGAAGTGACACAGGTCGAACAACGCGCACTGCTGGCTGCGGCTGAAGAAGCGCGCATCAGCCGCGTCTACATGATCGAAGAAGGGCAGGCGGCCGCAATCGGCGCGGGCGTTCCGATCAACGACGAACATGCAGCGGCAGTTGTTGACATCGGTGGCGGCACAACGAATCTCGCCGCGATCATCAGCGGCTCGATCATTGCTTCGCGCGCCGAGCGCATCGGCAGTTCCGATATCGACCTCGCGATTATGGACCGTTTGCGACGTCATCGTGGGCTGACGATCGGCGTTCAAACTGCCGAACGCCTCAAGCTCGAGCTCAGCTCCGCCATCGAACCTGAAGATCCGTACAAGAAAATTCATGTTCGGGGTCGAGACGTGCAGACGGGCAGTCCGGGTGCAGTCGACCTCACTGCAGGCGAGGTCTATACGATCACACAACCGGTCATCAAGCGTATCGCTGAAGGAGTGCGCTCGCTGCTGGGAGATCTTTCGCCTGAAGTTGCCGGCGATATCTTCGAGCGTGGCTTGATCCTGACCGGCGGCGGCGCTTCGTTGGAAGGGTTGCCGACTTATCTCACAAACCAATTGGAGTTGAGTGTGCGAGTTGCAGACGAGCCGCGATTCGCGATTGTCCGTGGTCTCGCGCAACTCTACGACGAGCCCCTGTTGCTTCGCCGCGTCGCGCGTACCGACACCCACCCGTTACTGGACACCGAAGCCACCGCCTTTGAAACCTGAGCAACGACGGTTAGTATTTGGCTGGTCAGCGGGGGCAAGCCACCCTTCCTGACTTGTTTCATCCAATTACGGATCATAAAAGCGAACAAGTCAGGAAGGGTGGCTTGCCCCCGCTGACTGGCTAAACATTAATTAAGATTCGAACGCTGAGCATGAACGTAGTCGATCTTTACAAACGACAGATCACAGTTGCTCACATCTTCGGCATTCCGGTGCGTTTCGACTATCGCTGGTTCATAGTTTTTCTGCTCAGCGTCTGGTTGATCGCGATGAATCTCGCGCGCGGCGGGATGTGGGTGAGCCAGGTCCAACTGGTACCCGTCAGCACGACGACGGCGTGGATTCTCGGAGTAGTGACCACCCTGGGTTTGTTTCTTTCCGTTTTAGGCCACGAGCTCTCGCACGCGTTGATGGGACGTGCGGAAGGTATCGAGATCGAAGAGATCGTGCTGCATCCGTTCGGCGGACTCGCACGGTTGCGCAACGAGCCTGACAGCCCGCGTGCGGAGTTTCGAATCGCGATTGCCGGACCGGCTGCGAGCTTTGTGTTTGGAGCGATCAGTTTTGTACTGATGCTGCCGGCGATGATGGCCGACTACCCCGCCGTCGGTGGTGTGTTGTTCCTGCTTGGCGCGGGCAATCTGCTGCTCGCGATCTTCAATCTCTTTCCCGGATATCCGCTCGACGGCGGCCGCGTGTTGCGTGCGATCCTGTGGCGTCGCACCGGCGACATCAAAGAAGCGACGCGACTCGCCGGAATTTGCGGCATGTTGATCGCCGCGATTCTGATCATCTTCGGTGTCTACATGGCCATCGCGCCCAGCTTCCGCGCGTACTTCATGGGCTTCTGGTCAGTGCTGGTCGGACTTTTTCTTTTCGACGCCGCTTACAGCGTCGTGAAGCACGTCCGCGGCCGGCTTCGTAACATTGTCAGTGAAGCGATGTCAGCTCCATTCGCGATCGAGCCGGACACGCTCATCAGTCATTTGATCGACTCCATCTTGCCGTTACATCGCCAGGTCGCGTTTCCCGTCGCGCAGAATCACCGGCTACACGGAATGCTGTCGTTGGAAGATTTGAAAACGTTGCCGCGCGAGCGCTGGCATCTCACGCACGCGCGCGACGTGATGCGTCCCATCGCACCTCGATTCTTCGTCGAACCAAACGCCACGCTCGACTACGCGCAGGAATTGATGAAGCGCAACGGCATCGCATCGGTCGCGGTGGTGGGTAAAACCGGCGAGCTTGTCGGCTTTCTTCAAGCCGGTAAATTTAGACGCAAAAAACGCAAATAAAATCCATCCACAGAGTACACAGACTGTTTTACATAAGCCGTGTAATCTGTGTAATCTGTGGATAGTTAAAGAACTGTCAATTCTCGTTAATTGAAGGACACGTCGCATGCTGGCCGTACTCGGCGCGCTCTTTGCCAACGGACTGATCACGGTACTGAAGCTGGTCGCCGCGTTTATCACTGGCTCGTCCGGCATGATGGCCGAGGCGTTCCACTCAGTTGCGGATACGACCAACCAGATCTTTCTGTTGTTGGGTCTGCGATTTTACAAGCGCCCAGCGTCAAACAAGCACCCTTTCGGTTACGGGAAAGAACGGTTTTTCTGGTCTTTCATAGCAGCGATTTTTATCTTTGGTGTTGGTGCGACGTACGCGATCTACGAAGGCATTGAAAAACTCGCGCATCCGCATCCACCAACAAATTTGAAATGGGCCTACGCTGTGCTCGCTCTCTCCTTTGTGCTGGAGGGATGCTCGATTGCACTGGCGATTTACCAGGAAGTGAAAGAGGCTCATCACGAAGGACTGACCTTTGCCGGTTATCTGCGCGAGTCGAAAGATCCGACGGCCAAGACAGTGCTCTTTGAAGACTCAGCCGCGCTGATAGGTATCATCATCGCCACTGTTGGACTGATCCTGACCGACTACCAGGTCGGCGGCAGCGCAGGCGCATACTGGGACGGCATGGCCTCGATAATGATCGGCCTCGTGCTTGCCGTTGTCGCTTTCGTACTGGCGCGCTCGTCGCGCGGCCTGTTGCTCGGTGAAGCAGCGACTCCGAAAGTGCTCGCAGCGATCAAGCAGGCGATCGAAAGTCATCCCAACGTGGAAACCGTGGTTGAGTTATTGACGATGCATCTCGCGCCGAAACAGATCCTGATCAATGCGCACGTGAAGCTGCGGCAGGGTCTGGTCACTGGCGATGTGGTGAAGTCGATCGAAGAGATCGAAGAACGCATCAAACGTGCGGACCCGAAAGTCGAAATGATATTCCTGGAGGTCGCGCGGGGAAGACAGGCTGACGAACATCAAGCGGTTGCAGAACACATTGGTTGAAGTATCGTTTTAGCCACGGATTTCGTGATGAACACCGATCAGAACAGATGTTGCTTTTACTGCCATACACTGAGTACTTAAGACGAATGATTGAGCCGCGCAATGTCGCGGACATCGTCTTTGTCTTTTTGCTGGTGTATGCAGTTTTGAAACTCCTCCGCGGCACTCGCGCCGCTCCGATGGCCGCAGGGATCGCCGCCCTCGTTCTCCTTTATTGGCTTTCCGTCAAACAAGATCTCTCGACGCTTCAGTTCGTGCTGAGCAACGGGCTGCTGTACATCGGTATCGCGATTATCGTGCTGTTTCAGTCTGAGATTCGCCAGGCATTGATAAGCTTTGGCAATCGATTTCGCGTGCCTTTTTCACGACATCGCGGACAGTTTGGCGAAGGCGTGTATGACGAAGTCATTCTGGCTGCGACTACACTCGCGTCGACCAAGACCGGCGCCCTCATCGTAATCGAACGAAATGTCGGGTTGAAGAACGTGAGTGACGGCGGGGTGAAGCTAGATGCCGAGCTCAGTTACGACCTGCTGATCAGCATCTTCAACACTGCGAGTCCGCTGCACGATGGCGCAGTTGTTGTACGCCGGCATCGCATCGCTGCTGCTTCATGCTTTCTCCCGCTGACATTGAATCCGCGTCTCTCGCGAGATCTCGGCACACGCCATCGCGCGGCGATCGGTGTAACCGAGGATACTGACGCGGTGGCGGTGGTCGTGTCGGAAGAAACGGGGCTGATTTCGTTTGTGCAGCGAGGCGAGATCAGGCGCGGGCTCGATGCAACGAAACTGCGCGCCGCGATCATCGACGCAATCGTAGCCGGCCCGCGCAAAGACAAAGAACAAAAGCACTCCGAAACCGACAGTGAAACTGAAGAGATCGCTCCGGTCTAAAGAACCATGCCTTTTCAGGACGTTGACGAAATCGCAACTCCCGAGCCGCGGCCGGCACCCACGCGCATCGAGAAGCTGCTGCGACGGATCTTCATCGAAGACTGGAGTCTCAAGCTCCTTTCACTCGCGATCGCAATCGCCCTCTGGTTGCTCGTCACCGGCCAGAATCAACCCGTAACCGCTCACCTGAACGTGCAACTGAATTTCATCCGACCCCAGTCGCTGGAGATCAGTAACGATCCGCCGAGAACGGTCGACGTGATGCTTACCGGGAGTCGCAACAAGTTAGACGAACTGACTTCTCTCGATCTCGTGGCGACTGTCGATATCAGCGATCAGCGCGCCGGAGAACGAGTTTTGCGGTTGGCTGACAGAGCACAAATCGCGTTGCCGCAGGGAATCAAGGTTGACGGTTATCAACCGAGCGCGATTCCGATTCGTCTCGAAAAGATCGTGGATCGACAGGTGCCGGTTGAGCCGAAGCTCGAGGGCAAACCGGCTGATGGGTTTGAGGTTTACGGCGTTTATCCGAACAAGGGCAGCGTGAGTATCCGCGGGCCGGAGAGCCGTGTGAATTCGCTCCAGAAAGTCCAGACTGAAAGCATCTGGCTGGCCGGACAGAAAGAGAGTTTCACGGCCGCAAGCGTCGCAATCGACGTCGCGGATCCGAAGATCGATCTGCTCGATCCGATGGTGAACGTAAATGTCGAGATTGGCGAACGTCGTATCGAGAAAACCTTTCCGGCGGTCAGTGTCACCACCCCCGGTGGGGACAAGGTTCAGCCGGCGACGACGTCGGTGACGTTGTTGGGTGTAGCCAGTATGATCAATTCATTAAGGCCCGAAGAGGTAAAGATCGTTCTTGACGGCAATCTCGAACCGCGACTCGAAGTGCCGGACGCATTACGGGGGAAGGTGACGTTGAAATCTGTGCACACTTCGAAGTTTGCGTTGAAGTAAGCCGCAGATTACCCAGATTACAAGGATGAAAGCTCTTTTTGGTACCGATGGGATTCGTGGTGAAGCCGGACAGTTTCCGCTCGATCCCGCCACCGTAACCGCGATCGGTTTTTCGCTGGCTTCGCACCTCGCCGGCTCGGGCGACAAACCCAAAATCATAACCGGACGAGACACGCGCGAATCGGGTGCATCAATCGAGCAGGCGCTCATTGACGGCGCGAGCCGAGCCGGAGCCGAGTGTCTTTCGGCGGGCGTGATTACAACTCCGGGCGTCGCTTTCGTCACGCGCAAAGAACAGGCGTCCGCAGGAGTGGTGATCAGCGCCTCGCACAATCCGTATCATGACAACGGCATCAAGATCTTCGCGCCTTCCGGACGGAAGATGGACGACGCTGTCGAGCGTCAAATCGAGGCCGACATTTTCAGCAAGATTGAAGTCCCGGCTGCTTCGTCAACTGATCGGAGCCACGCTTCCGAAGAACAGCTCCACGAAGAGTACCTATCATTCCTGGCGGATGAGATCGGAAACCGTCTCAAGCTCAACGATCTGACGATTGTAGTGGACTGTGCCAACGGCGCCAGCTCAGCACTCGCACCTGTGCTCTTCGAACGCCTCGGCGCGCGTGTTATTGCCATCAACGCCGCTCCAGACGGCCGCAACATCAACCGCGACTGCGGCTCGCTGCACATCGACTCGCTGCGCACCAAAGTCGTCAAAGAGCAGGCCGACCTTGGCGTTGCTTTTGACGGCGACGCCGACCGCTCGCTATTTGTCGATAGTGAAGGAAACTTCGTCGACGGCGACGCCACCTTGTTGGCCCTCGCCAACCATCTCAAGGCTCATCGACAACTGAAAAGCGACGTCGTTGTCGCAACAGTCATGAGCAACATCGGCCTCGAAATCGCCCTGCGTTCTGAGGGAATAAAACTGGTCCGCACAGACGTCGGCGACAAGTATGTGCTCGAAGAATTGCTGAGGCGGGACGCGAGTCTCGGAGGCGAACAATCGGGTCACATTATCCTGCCCGAGCTGAGTCTGGCCGGTGACGGCATGATTACGACGCTCTGCCTCCTCAGGGCGCTCAGCGAATCGCGCAAGACGCTCGCCGAAATCACCTCCGGATTCAAGCGCTACCCGCAGGTTCTCGTGAACGTCAGGGTCCGGCAAAAAGTGCCATTCAGTGAACTGGCGTCCGTTCAGACGGAAGTCAGAGCGGTCGAGGAACTACTTTCGCAAAAGGGACGACTGCTGCTCCGCTACTCCGGAACGGAGCCGCTGGCCAGGGTCATGATCGAGGGCGAGAACCAGGCAGAGATTAACGAGTGGGCCGGGCGGATCGCACTTGCTATCGAGCATGAGATCGGCGCTGCCAACTAAAGCACTTCATGAATTTTCTACACGGTCACGCGAGAAAAATCTACACCCTCCAAGACCCTCGCCAGACTCTGATTGATCGCCACGATCAGTCTTCCCCAGCAAACTAACCAGTTGTGTCTCAAAAAGAAAAAGGATCTTGCACGGCACGGGCATTGCGATGTATATTGTGGGGCAAGAGAGACGGTTGGTGGATCCTCCGTCTCAAGTGGTTGCTGGGGTGAGGACAGTAACCACGAATATGGATGGGCGCGACGCACTCCCACGTATGTCGCGCCCATTCGCTTTTACTTGTAAACCCTGGATCGCTGCCCCAACATGCACCGCCTGGAAATCTCACTAAAACAAGAAGCTCGTAGCAGTGAAATCAACATCGGCGCGGGTGTCCGGCGTACGCTCGGTAACTTGATTCCGTTCAAAGCGCCGCGACGGGTTGCGATCATTTCCAATGAGCGCGTGTTCGATTTATACGGGCGCGAGGTGGTTCGGTCTTTGAAATCCGCGGGTTTCAAGACGTTGATCTGGCTGATGCCTGAAGGCGAACGTCACAAGTCATTCCGGGAGCTCGAAAAAGCCGTCAATTTCCTGAGCGAAAATCGGTTTGAAAGAGACGATCTGGTGATGGCATTCGGAGGAGGCGTCGTTGGCGATCTGGCTGGTTTTGCGGCCGCGGTTTACTTGCGGGGGTTGCGATTGCTGCAAGTGCCAACGACCTTGTTATCGCAGATCGACTCGTCGGTCGGCGGTAAGACCGGCATCAATTTGGCGACGGGGAAAAACCTTATAGGTGCGTTTCATCAACCTGCGTCGGTGTTCATCGACACTGAGACGCTGGCGTCATTACCTCCACGCGAGCTGACTTCCGGCTTCTGTGAAATGGTCAAACAATCGCTGGTCGCCAGCGACACGCTTTTTGAAATGACGATGCGCGTCATGCGAAACGCGAGTGGTAAACGTGAGTTCCTGAGCTCGCCGGAATTCGAAGAGTTGATCGCTGCGCAGTGTGGCTTCAAGGCTTCGATTGTCACTAACGATGAACGTGAATCAACCAACCGCTCCGACACGAAATCGCGACGCGTGCTTAACTTCGGACACACCACCGCACATGCACTCGAGACGGTTACAAACTATCGTCACTTTAGGCACGGCGAGGCTGTTGGGTATGGAATGTTAGTTGCCGGAGAACTTTCTCGAAACCTGGGTCTAATCGACGCCGGTGAATTGAAACAACTGCGCGACGCGGTCGGTCTTTGTGGACCACTGCCGCGCGCCGATAATCTCGACCTCAACCGGATCACTGCTGCGCTGAAGCACGACAAAAAGAGTGTTGGTGGTCAAATCAACTGGGTGTTGCTCGAAGGAATAGGCCGGCCACGAATCGTCGAAGGCGGGCTTATCAGTGCGAAATCCTTACGTCTTTCGCTGCGAGTTGGATTGAAGGGGTTAAATAATGCAAAAGCATCGATCAGGTGAACGAGGCAGTGCGAGCGTCAAGTTCATAATCGTGATGGCGATTATCGGCTCCTCTGCTTATGCCGCGTATCTCTACGTGCCCGTCGCGTTCCAGGCGAACGCGTATAAAGATCTCATGCAGCACTACTCGGACGTGGCAGCGGCGCAAGGTTATCAACCATCGTGGGTCGCCGAACAACTGACGAAGAGCGGCCCTGAATACGGTATACCTCCCAATGCGATCATCACACCAGTGAAACGCGATCAAAGGATCGAGGTGAGGGTTCAATTTGTGAAAGTGATCGACTTCCCCGGCTACCCTTACAACTACGAATTCGATTACACCGCGAAGAGCACCGCATTTCTTACCTTCAAGTAAAATCAGCCGCAGATGAACGCGGCTAGAAAGTCTATCGCGGTGCGCCGCCATCGAGGAAAGCTTTCAGTTTTCGAGAGCGTGAGGGGTGGCGCAGTTTGCGCAAGGCTTTCGCTTCGATCTGTCGAATGCGTTCGCGCGTCACCGCAAAGTGTTGGCCCACTTCTTCGAGCGTATGTTCTGATCCCGTCGTCCCGAGCCCAAACCGCATCTTGATCACTTTCTCTTCGCGCGGCGTGAGTGTCGCCAAAACCTCATCAGTAATCTCGCGCAGGTTCGACGCAACCACTGCGTCCGCCGGATTCAGGATCGACTTGTCTTCGATGAAATCGCCGAGATGTGAATCCTCTTCTTCACCGATCGGAGTCTCCAAAGAGATCGGCTCCTGAGCGATCTTCAAAACCTTGCGAACCTTCGACACTGGTATGTCCATCTTCCTCGCGATCTCTTCACTCGTCGGCTCGCGTCCCAACTCCTGAACGAGGGATCGAGACGTTCGTATCAACTTATTGATCGTCTCAATCATGTGTACCGGGATACGAATGGTGCGCGCCTGGTCCGCGATCGCTCGCGTGATGGCCTGGCGGATCCACCACGTCGCGTAAGTCGAAAACTTGTACCCGCGGCGCCATTCAAACTTGTCCACCGCCTTCATCAAACCGATGTTGCCTTCCTGAATCAGATCCAGAAACTGCAAACCGCGGTTTGTATACTTCTTCGCGATCGATACCACTAAACGCAGGTTCGCCTCAACCAACTCACGCTTCGCCTGACCCGTCTGCTGCTCGCCGACAACGATCGCCTGTAAGGATCGCTTGATCTCGACCGGACTGACAAAGTTGTCGATCTCGATCTGCAACAGCTTCTTGCGCGCGAGTAAAATACGCCGTCGCAGATCTCTTTGCTCCTCAGGCTTGATCCGCTTCCTGCTTAACTTCTCGTTAGCACTATCGATCTCGCGCTCCGCTTCGCGCACTGACTTCTGCACCGCGCGAATCGCATTGATCAAGCGCTGTCGCGCACGCTCCGTCAGATTCAGCCGGCCAATCTCTTGCGCGATCTCGAGGCGTATCCGCCCCACCCTGCGCTTGAGACGAGTCAACCTCTTCCCCTTCTTGCCGTGCGTGACCTTTTGTTCGAGCTTCAGTTTTTCCAACTCCTTCAGCCCGACCGTACATCCCTTGTCGATGTTCTGAATTCCCTCGATGGTCCAGGTCCGGTATTCTTCGGCCTTGTCTTCATCGCCGGTTAGTTCAGCCTGTTCGGAAAAAGTAACGGTGTCGCGAATGTTGATGCGGCCGTTCTCGAGATCCTCGCCGATCTTCAAAACCTCGCGCACTGCAATCGGCGAACGCGCGATCGCTTTCTGCGTCTTTAATTGGCCACGCTCGATCCGTTTCGCTATCGCGACTTCACCCTCGCGCGTCAGCAGCGGGACCACGCCCATTTCGCGCAGGTACAGCCGCACCGGATCGTTTGTCTTTTCAAGCGCGCCGGCGGAGAGATCGAGCTCGATGTCTTCATCGAGACCGTCTTCGTCTTCGTCAGCGACCGTCGTAGCCACCTGCTCGAGCAGGCGTTCGTCGGAATCGGCAACCGGGTTATTCGAGCCTTCGAGTTTTTGCAGAACGTCTTCAATGTCGTCGGGAGAAACGACATTATCCGGCAACTCGCGGTTGAGATCGTCAAACGTCAGGTATTTCTTGTCGCCGCCGAGTTCGAGCAGTCGTTCCATCACGTCGTCGCGATCTTTTTCTTCCATGCTCACTTTTGTAACTCCGAGTACTACCTGGTACGCGAGGCCGCTTCGCTCTGAGGTTGCAGCATTCCCTGACGCTGCGCGGAGAGTTGAATCTGTTCCGCTGAAAGTTTTGAAACTCGCTCGATGTCCTGTTCTCGCTCGGCGATCGCCAGTTCTCTTTTCAGTTCTTCAATACGCTGGTCGATTTTCATCCGTCTGAACGTCGATACACATTCATCAGCAACGTAATGCTCATTCGATCCGTGCAATGAGGAGTTCATCAGGACCAGCGGAATCATCCGCGCCGCAAACTCATCGCCTTCAGTCTTGCGATTCAAACTGTCGAAATCAACTTGCGCGCCTTCGCGCTCGAGCTCGAAAACAGCCTTGAAGAGCGGCGCCGTCGCCAGGTCTTCGTAATCTTCTTCACTCAACATCGGCAACACTTCGCGGCGCAGGTTTGCATCAGCAAACAGCAGGCCAAGCAAACGCTGCTCTGCCGCAGTGGCTTCGGTCCGTCTTGTCAAAACCTGAACACTGTCTGCGCGCAGTGGACGATTGTGGCGCACTGTTTGCCACAATTCGCGTCGCCAGGTCGACGTGTTGACGTTCTCACGATCGATCCCGAGCGTATCCATCGCCATGTCAAAATATTCGCGCTTCTGAACACCGTTTTTGACCGCGCGAATGTAAGGGAGAACTTCTTCGACGGCTTCAGCTTTCTCCGCGGGCCGGTGAAGATTACGGTCGCGTAATGCGCTGTCGATCACGAATTGTATGTGTGGTTGTGCCTGTGCCCGTTGCCGCTGATATTCCGTTACGCCAAACTTCCGGATGTACTCATCAGGATCCGCGTTATCCGGAAGCACCAAAACTTTTACATCAAGGTCCTCGGCGAGGAGAATCTCGATCGCTTTCTTTGCCGCTTGTACGCCGGCGCGGTCGCCATCATAGTTGACTACTACTTTGCGCGCAAACCTACTTAGAAGCTTTACTTGATCCGGCGTCAACGCCGTGCCCAAACTCGCAACTACGTTTCGCACACCGAACTGATACGGCACGATCAGATCGAGAAAACCTTCGACGAGAATCGCGAAACCCGATCGCCTGATCTCGTCTCGAGTCAGATTCAGACCAAATAGATTTCGTCCTTTAACGTAAGCGGCTGTTTCCGGCGAGTTGATGTACTTCGCATCGTCGTTGGTTAGCGTTCGTCCACCAAACGCGATGGGCCGTCCCTGAACGTCGAGCACCGGAACCATCAATCGACCGCGAAATCGATCGTAGGAATTATTTTTATCTTCTCGTTTTACGACCAGCCCACTCCGATCTACATGTTCCTGAGTGGCCCCTTTGTTACGTAAATAAATTGAAAGTGAATCCCAACTGTCGGGCGCGTAGCCGAGGCGAAAAGTTTTCTGCGTTTCTTCTGAGATTTCTCGTTGCTTTAAATAATCGCGAGCGATGCGACCTTCGTTGCTCGAGTCGAGCTGCTGTTGCCACCACTCCATGGCCCAGGAGTTGAGCTGAATGACGATGTCAGCTTCCTGGCGACGCGCTTCGAAGCGACTATCGTCCACCATCTTCGGCAGCGCCATGCCGATCTTATCGGCAACAATCTTGATCGCCTCGGGAAATCCGACGCGCTCGATTTCCATGACAAAGTTGAAAACCGAGCCGCCTTTGTGACAACCAAAACAGTAAAAGATCTCCTTCGCCGGGCTGACAGAAAACGACGGCGTCTTCTCCTTGTGGAAAGGACAACACGCCATCCAGTTGGCGCCCTTCTTCTTGAGCTGCACATAATCCTGGACCACCCGGACGATATCCGCCTGGCGTTTGAGGTCGTCGATGAATGTCTGGGGGTAACGCATTATCTGAAGATTCGGATGCGAGTCCGTTCAACGATAGCCGTTCGCTTACGATACTTCTTCAAATCCGCACTTCTAACAAAAGCCTCAACAATTTTCGTAACAGCACGTTCACCTTGTCGGGTCGGGCGAAAGACAACCACACCGCCATGTTTCTTGGGAGGGTACGTCTTTAGATTTAGAAAATCTTTATCGAGCGTGAACAGAATCCGGCCTTGCTCGGTAGCCTCATGCAAAACCTCTCTATCAGTCGACCGCGCCAAACCCTCATCGAATGCGGTGTCAACGTCGTGACCAAAAGCTTCTAAAACGTCCTTGAGATGACGCGAGAGATTATGGTCCAGTTTTATTTTCATGCAGCCGAAACTGTACGAGCCAACTCTGCTGCATATGCCACGGCCGCTCTCACATCAGCCTCGGTTAGAGGCGGATAATGATCGACAATCTGCGCCGGCGTTAAGCCCTCAGCTAATGAGTCGAGGATCACCGCCACGTGAATTCGCGTGCCGCGAATGCGTGGTTCTCCACCCAGCACCTTCGGATCAGAAACCACACGTTTGAGTAAACGGTTGTATGCGTTGTCTGTCATCGCCGTCTATTGTCTCAACTCAACCAGCGTTGCACCAGTACCGCCCTGGTCGGGTGGGGCAGGGAGAAAACGAGATACGTGAGGGTGACCGTTCAAAAGACCGGCGATGGCCCGACGCAAGGCGCCCGTGCCGTGGCCGTGAACGATTCGCACCTTACTTAGACTCGCCATCGACGCTTCGTCGAGAAACTTATCGACTGCGTCAACAGCCTCGTCCGTAGTCTGTCCGATCACATTCAGCTCCGATTGCGCCTTCTGTTCGGCAGCAGCGAGTTGAACCTCTGTGCCTTTTGAACGTTGTAGCTTTTCCAACTTGCCGGCTTGCGTCTTTTGACTCGCCTGCGCAGCTACAAGTTCCAGGTTTTCGAGTTTTTCTTTCAGCCGCAGCGACTTGACGCGCACTTCAGCCACGCCGTCCTTTATCTGATCGACGATTCCGATCGATCCGAACGAACGCAGCTTCACCGTGTCTCCGACGACGATCTCGCGCGACGGCACCGCGACATATTTTGGAGCTTCCTCGGCTACCGCAGTTTCCGGTTCAGGTTGGACCGGATGCCCTTCACGAACAACGCGAACCGCGCGCTGCGCAGTTCGTTTGATTTCAGCGACTTGCCGTTGCGCTTCACGCTCGACTCTCACGCGTTCGGCGCGATCTTCGATCTTCGTGACCAGATCCTGCGAACGTTTCTCGAGCTCTGCGATCGTGCGTTGCACTGTTTTGTCAAACTCCGTCTGCCGTTCGCGCTCGTGTTTCGCCGCCTCTTTATCAAGCGACGCAAATTTTTCCGCCACCGCGAGCCGCTCTTCTTCCAAAGCGACACGCAACGCCTCCGCATCTTCGGCTTCGCGCTTGATGCGTCGCAAATACTCAGACGCCTGCAACGACGACTCGTTAACAGACTTCATCGCCGTTTGAACAATCTCCGGCGGCACACCAAAGCGGCGCGCGATCTCCAGTCCTGAAGAAGCGCCGGCGACACCGACCACCAAACGATAAGTTGGTCGCAGAGTCTTTTCGTCAAACTCGACACTCGCATTAATTACGCCTGCTTCATTCGCCGCGTACATCTTGAGCCCGCTGTAATGCGTCGTCGCGATGACGTGCGCACCGCAAGTCCTCCGAAAGTGATCGACAACTGCAACTCCGAGCGCCGAACCTTCTTCAGGATCCGTTCCTGTTCCGACTTCATCCAGCAACACGAGCGCCGGAGCTTCGCAGAGATTGAGCATGCGAGCGATGTTTGCAACGTGCGAAGTAAACGTCGAGAGATTTGCCGCGAGCGATTGATGATCTCCGATGTCCGCGAGCACAGACTTATAAAACGGGAAACGCGCCGAGCGCGCAGGAACCGAGATTCCTGAGAGCGCCAGCAACGCGAGCAGTCCCGTAGTTTTCAAAACTACCGTCTTGCCACCGGCGTTTGCACCCGAGATCACCATCGCATTCTTCTCGTCATCGAGCGCAAACGAGACCGGCACAACTGAGCCACCGGCGGCTCGCAGATTTTCTTCAAGCAGCGGATGACGCGCTTCGATCAACTGCAACTCACCCCTTGCATACGGATTCGTCTGCTCAGGCTGAATCTCCGGAATCACACAGTTGAACGTGTGGTGAAAAACCGCGCGCGCATTGATGAAGTCGAGTTCAGCAACAGCTTCCGCGGCCAGCTCGATTGCGGGCAGTTGCGAGCGCAACTCAGCCGACAGGCCGTAGAGAATCTTCGCGATCTCGCGCGCTTCATTCTCGTGCAAACTCTGCAACTCGTTATTTGCATCGATTGTTTCAAGCGGCTCGACGAACGCTGTCTGCCCCGACGACGAGTAACCGTGTGCCACGCCC
>DATDFT010000061.1:0-12412 GCA_036522475.1 Pyrinomonadaceae bacterium
TTTCTCTCTTCATAGTCACCAGCGTCCACGCCACCGCGTTGATGGCGTCGCTTTCCAATGGTTTTGTCGAAACTCAGATCAGTGGAGTTTTTAATGCGACCGCAATCGCGCTCCATCCTGATGGACGCATCTTCGTGTGTCAACAAACTGGCGAACTGCGTGTAATCAAGAACGGTGCCGTACTGCCAACGCCATTTATGACACTCACAGTCAACTCCGATGGTGAACGTGGGCTGCTCGGTGTGGCGTTCGATCCGAACTATGCGACTAATCGATTCGTCTATGTTTACTACACTGCCACCACTCCGACGATTCACAATCGTGTCAGCCGTTTCACAGCCAGTACCGCTAACGAAGACCTCGTAGTAGCCGGCAGCGAAGTCGTTCTTCTTGATCTCGAGACTCTCGGCGCGACCAACCACAACGGAGGCGCAATACATTTTGGTCCTGACGGCAAGCTCTACATTGCGGTGGGCGAGAACGGAGTGCCGGTCAACTCGCAGTCGTTGGCGAACCGTCTCGGCAAACTACTGAGAATCAATTCAGACGGGACGATTCCCGCGGATAACCCAACCAGCTTTCCAAATATCGCCGGTTCGCCGGCCGGTAACAATCGCGCGATCTGGGCGGTCGGCCTTCGCAATCCATTCACATTCAGTTTCCAGCCGGGCACCGGTCGCATGCACATCAACGACGTCGGACAAAACACATGGGAAGAAGTGAATGCCGGAACTAAAGGAGCAAACTACGGCTGGCCCACGTGTGAAGGCCAGTGCGCTACTTCAGGAATGACGAATCCACTGTATCAGTACTCTTCGGCGGTCGCCGCGCCTTGTGCAATCACGGGTGGTGCTTTCTACAACCCGACGACACCGACGTTTCCCGCACAGTTCATCGGCAAGTATTTCTTCGCGGATTTCTGTGCCGGTTGGATAAAGACTCTCGACCCGCTTAGTCCGCCGCCAACTGATACCGCCGTGGATTTCGCGACTGGAATTAATTCCGCAGTCGATATTCAGGTCGCGAATGACGGTAGTTTGTATTACCTCGCGCGCGGAAGTAATTCCGTCTTTCGTGTGCAGTTCGTTGGTGGACCACAGCCAACAATCTCAATCAATGACGCATCGGTAAACGAAGGCAACTCGGGCACTACAAACGCCGCATTCACAGTTTCGCTTTCCAACGCAAGCAGCCAGACGATCACAGTGAACTATGCTACTTCCGACAACACGGCGATCGCCGGTAGCGATTACATAAACGCCAGCGGCACGTTGACGTTCACACCCGGACAAACTTCGCAACTTCTAAACGTCGGAATCAAGGGCGATGTCTTAAACGAAGAGAACGTTTCTTTCAACGTAAATCTAACCGCACCAACCAACGCCACGATCGGTGACGGTCACGGTGTCGGAACGATAGTTGACGATGATGCTCCGGTGCTCGCAACTGAACAGAACTCACAGCGGGCGATCGCACTCGACACAGTGACCTTTGTGCGTGACCCGTTCGTGCTCACGAATGATCAATACTCTGGAACAGACAAACGCACTCGCGTTTCACTCTTTGCTACAAACCTAAAACTGACGGAGGGCTTATCGATAACGGCTCAGGCAGTAGACTCGCAGCAGTTAACTCATCAACTGGAAGTCGAGTTTGTGGGCGGGCTACCAACGTTCATGGGCTTTACACAGATCGTAGTCAAGCTTCCCGATGGAATCACCGTCGCGGGAGACTTGCAGGCGACTGTTACTGTGCGAGGTAAGACTAGCAACGGCGTACTCGTTGGGGTAAGGCCGTGATGAGTCTTACGGACATCTCTTCGCTTTCTTGTAACCCGCTTTCTTTGCTTCCTTCTCGCTCGTGAAGAACACCATGTTATCGGGAGCGATATTCGTGTAATCGCGACAACTCAAGTCATAGAAGACCATGGGAAAATTCTGGCCGTGGATAATTTGTTCCGTTACTGCGAAGCTATACTCAAGTTGCATCTTTTGCGATACAGGATGACCGTCCTTCGTCGCGGGTGTAAAGGTGATCTTTCGCGCAGCCGCAATTGAATTTTCCGTCAGGCCTGCCGGCAATCCATGGACAACCTCGATGTCTCTGATCTCACCGCTGCCAGTGAATACCGCTATCAATACGACGACGCCAACAACGTGTTTGCGCGAAGACTCCCATGTCGTATCAGCCTGGGGCTTCGTCAGTATTTTGACTTTAGTATCGACCTCTTTGCCTTCGTAAACCTTCTCGTCGGGTGTTTTTTGGTCCTGAGCCGTTTGTGCAGGCTCCTGATGGGGTAAGTATCCCGATCCGATCAAGAGGAGAATCGACATTAATATTTGTTTCATAGGCTTCATTCAGGGAGAAGGAGTTGAGATGGAACCATGAGGAGCAGTGTAACTCACTGCGTTCTCTTTAATCACGTGGTGAGGCTCTGCACAAAAATTCGCCAGTTGCAACGCCAAAGGCGCGGAACATGAAAGCCAAGTGCCAGCGCCAAAGGCGCGGGCGATTAGCGGCTCTTGTGCAAACCCGCCTATCAACCCTACCACTCTTCACGCTCTCTTGATGGCGGACCTATCAACGGAGGTACTATTGAAGCATGAACAACATTACCAGCAGCAAAAAGAAGTTGTCATCAAAACAACGCGACGAACTCCTCGGCACATTGAAGGCCCGATTCGAGAAAAACATGAATCGCCACAAAGGTCTTGATTGGGCCAAGGTACAAGCGAAGCTCGAAGCCGATAATCCAAAGCTGTGGTCACTGAATGAAATGGAGACAACGGGCGGTGAACCGGATGTCGTTGGTTATGACAAGAAGACTGGCGAATACGTTTTCTATGATTGTTCGGCAGAGAGTCCGAAAGGGCGCAGAAGTATTTGTTACGATCGTGAAGCGCTGGATGCAAGGAAAGAAAACAAACCAAAAGATAGCGCTGTCGATATGGCGGCTGCGATCGGCGTCGAGCTTCTAACAGAAGAGCAGTATCGCGAGTTACAGAAACTCGGAGAATTCGATTTGAAAACGTCGAGCTGGGTGAAAACGCCTGCTGAGATTCGAAAACGCGGTGGCGCCCTCTTTTGCGATCGCCGGTACGATCATGTCTTCACATATCACAACGGTGCGGACTCTTACTACGCGGCACGAGGATTCCGCGGCTCACTAAGAATCTAGATCTCAAAACAGATATTTCACTCCGAGTAAAACGTTGACATCGGTTCGCAGCGTCAGTGGTCCAGTGTTCCGTACAACTGGAAACTGCACGCTGCCTTCGACTACAAACCGTGGGCGTGCTGCGTATTGAAGTCCTGGCGCAAGGTAATACTCACTTGCTTTGCTGCCGGTGACAGGCGCGCTGTTGAGGCGGCCCGTGCCTCGATGAACAAACGTGGTTTCGAGAATAAGAAACAATTCACCGCCCGGCTTTTTATAATCGCGCGGCAACAGGACGTATTCGAGATCCGTGTTCAATCGCTGTTCGTGTCCCATGCGAAATCCGTCTCGCTCGGTGCGGAAAACAGCTTCAGCGTTTCCGCCAAAAATAATTCGGCCGCCGGCTTGTGAGTACGCGAGATCGACGTGCGGTGCAAGCCCGCCGTTGATTGGCGTGAGTTGTTGCCTGACAAATGCGGGAACATCGATCTGACTCACGCTTGGAGCGTCTTTCTTGCCGGTCGGCAGCTCGAGACCAAACCTCGCCGCCGCTTGCCTGTCGCCATACGTTTTGACCTTGCGAAAGAAACGATACTTGGACCATACCGTAATGTTACCCAGAGCTACACCCGATCCTGACGTCGCTTGATCGTGAAATGACGTTCGAGATACCGGGACTTCTGCTTCTAATTGAAGATGCGGTGATGGAGTATAAGACAGGCTCACGTCGATCAGTTGGCGATTAACCTTGAGCGGTCCCAAATGCTGGCGAATGAAATAGAGGCGCGGAGTAATCGCGCCTCCTTTGTAAACTGTCAATCCGGGGGAGGTGACGCGGATCGGGGCTAAAGGCTTCGCCGGCTCCGCAACCACAAACGTCGCCGGAACGAATTGAACAGGCTGCGAGTAATCAGCCTGCTTCCTCTCTGCCGGTGCTATGACTTCGCGAGCGCTCGTTCCCTGCCCCACAGTTTTCCAATTGCCAACCAGTTCGATTGACGACCCGGCTTTGAATCCTGTCACGGCACTGGCAACGTTGGGACCTTCAAGCACAAACTTCTGCCCCGAAGGTTTTACTGTGATAACCCACTGATCGCCTTCCTTGTCGAGAGTGCCGGCAACGCTGATCTCAGCGGCGTCCAGAACATAGCCTGCGCTCTTCAACGTCGCTTTCAACGCTGCGAACGAAACGGGTTTGTCAGGCTTCGGCACGAACACGCCCAAGCCTTTTTTAATGTCGGTGAGTTCAATTTCTTTTAGTTTTGGTGCGTAGTCTAGACGGCTCACGGCCTTCTGAATGTTGTACACTCAATTGCCGCACAGATAACCCGCGATATGCATTTGCACTCGCTTGACCTGAGCACTAGCGCAAGTTGCGCCGCCGAAGACAAGGGCCAGACTAAGAACAATCAGAGATGTTTTCTTTTGCATATTCTCTCCTGAATTAGATTGCACACACGAGTGCGTGATCAAAAAACAGACACACTTCGGCCCGTGATGGTCTAGATCAGGAGTGCGAGATGCTTGATGTATCTTGGGTTGGAATCGTGAGAGTAGAATCGCTGAAAATGAGGAGTGAACACGACCCTGGAACTGAACGATGCGGCATTCACGGCCACAGCAGCATTCGCCGTCGTGCTGAGTTGCACGGAAAAGCTGGACGAGCTGCCGCTGTTTCCGGTACTACCTGGCTCGGAACAATTCAGATTACAACAGACGCGCGCAATCGATGCTCCCGGCCGGTTGCTTCGCGCCTTCTTACAACAGTCGGGCAGCTTCAGCATCGGACACCAACCTTCCTGCTGATGCGCGCCCACACCTACAGCCGCAGTCAACATGGCGATTGTTAACACTACCGATGTCATCGGCTTTCGTATCACGCCCCGACTATAGTTAGACCGCTGACCTGGTGTCAACAGCCAGCGATGGCCTAGCATTCAGGTAAATTGGCAAGAAAAGGAGAAGCTCATGCCGCGATCAAGAACTCTCGTTATCGGATGCTTTTTATTTGTTCTTACGTTTTGTTATGGCTCTCTCACGTCAACCCACGCGCAGACGAATCAGGCTGCGGATCCGGCGCAAAACAGTTACGACAAGACGTTGCAACAATTGACTGCAGAGGTTCGCGAACTACGTCTGGCAGTGCAAAGGGCAACCGTTGGTTACGCTCGCTTCCAAATGTTGATCGAGCGAGTGAAGATCCAACAGAGTAGCGCCGACACAACCAGCCGCCAGTTGGAAAATCTTCGTTCTCAACTCGCCGACATGCGTGGCGCCAAGCCTCAAATGGAGCAACAGATTAAAGACACAGAAGAAATGCTCGAACGAACGACAGATCCCAATGGCCGCCTTGACATGGAATCGCGCATCAAGGCAATGAAAGCAAGGCTCGCACGGGTCGCGCCCGAAGAGGATCGCTTGCGCAACCGTGAAGCCACTCTCGACAGTGAGTTGCAGAACTCGCAGGCGAAACTCAACGAGCTAAACAGTCAGCTTGATGCGCTATTTAATGAACTGAAAACGCCTTGAGCGATCATGCCGGTGATTGAGCGGCGGGTGGAACGTACATGATGATGATGACTCCCACGATGCAGAGTGAAGCGCCGATAACGTCCCAACGGAGGAGAGGGATTATGAGTGAGAGCTTAGCCACAAGGATCACAAATATCGATCGAGCGTGGGCCATTCTGTTCGCACGCCTGGTGCTCGGATTGATTTTCTTCATGGCGGGAGTGATGAAGGTCTTTCAACTTGGACCACTCAATCATGCCCGCAAATATTTCCTGCCGTTCGCTGATACGTTTCTACCAGTCTGGTCTCTTTGGGCGATGGGCGTCGTCATTCCGTTTGTGGAGTTGATCGCCGGCGCGATGATAATTCTCGGATTGCGTGTGCGCGAGGCGTTGGTTGCGCTTGGGTTTGTACTGGCGGTCGTCACATTTGGGCACCTGCTTCATGAGCCGCTCTATGAGTTCCACACTCACGTAATACCGCGTCTTGCTTTGTTGCTGTTCGTCTTGTTGCTACCGCGCGAGGATGATCGCTTCTCCGTGGATTATCTGCTCACGAAGCGGAGAAGAACGATTCCCTAGCGGAACGCTTCACTTACCAACGACCAGCGAATCCCCGGTCTTATGCTCTTTTATTTGAAAGCGTAAGAAGTCATGAATCGCCTTCAACGCAGTCGGATTGTTCGTTGAAATTCGCACCGCCGCTCCTCGATCGATCTCTTCGTAGTCGTACTTGATCTCGTGTTTTAACTTTTGCATCACGGGCACGCCGGGAGGTGTTTGATCGTGGATTAGTATTGGCGCATTGAAGTTCCCCTCCGCGAACATCATCGCGATGTGCTTCAAGTGCATCCTGATCTGTTCGCTACTCTCGACATCGTCAGAGCTGTTGGCTGTTACCTCAATTGAACCTCCCGTCTCTTGCAACGAAAAATGATGCGTGGTCTTGGTATGGTCAAATCCCATGACATGATCGCCGCGCTTGTTCATCTCCTCGTCAGCTTTCGGCTGCTGCGCGTGAACAATCACGAGTGTCGCGATTCCGAGAATCAATGAAGCCGAGATGGACCGTCGAAAATGTGTTTTCATTACTCACTCCTTCTCTTGCGTTTGATTGAATTGTTTGAACGTTTGGCAGGCTTCGGATCGGCGGAAAGCGACTCCAGAAGACTGGCGCGTTTACCTTTGGCTTGACGACTTAGTCGCGCGTCCCAGTCTCGCAATGTCTCTTGAAGGTCGTCTCGTAACCTCGTGAGCTCGCGCAGTTGATCCTGAACGTTGAGTAGCTTTTGAGCTGCCAGTCTCCTGACCTCTTCACACGGCGCGCCGCCGGCATCACGAACTTTCAACACTTTGGCGAGTTCGTCCAGCGTGAAACCAACTGACAGCGCACGCCGAACGAGTTGCACTCGTTGCAATGCCTCAGGCGCATATTGTCGATACCCGTTATGACCGCGGAGCGGACGCGGCAACACACCCTTGCGTTCGTAATGTCGCAGCGTGTCTCTGCTGACTCCTGCCAAATCAGCGAGTTTGCCTGAGCTTAGAGAGTCGCCACTCATAATAGCATTCTAAAGCTTGGAACCGATTCCAATGTCAAGCATTCATTTTGATCCGAGCTCCTGGAGGGCCGCGGCGAGTTCAAGTCGGTCCAATTTGTCGAAAGGAAGGCATGTGAATAGTTGAAGGCGGCGATTCATCTGCAGGGCCACTTCCTTAAACGTGCGGTACTTTTCTGAGTCGGTTCCCTCGACTGCTGCCGGATCTGGACTGTCCCAGTGAGCGACGATTGGTTGCCCCGGCCACACCGGACAACTCTCGCGAGCGTTGTCGCAGACGGTTACAACAAAATCAAATTCGACGTCTTTGAACTCTTCCCACGATTTACTCCGAGCTTCCGAACCATCGATCTTGTAAACGTCCTTCAAGACCTGAATCGCGAAAGGATTGACTTTGCCCGTGGGAAACGAACCGGCACTGAACACCTGAAAGCGCGATCCGCCCAGGTGTCTCAAGAGGTATTCGCCAAAGATACTGCGAGCGGAATTGCCGGTGCACAGAAACAAAAATTTGTACGGTTTGTTTTCCATATTGCCTGTTCTTAATTATCTCGCGACGGCATCAACCATTGAAATAAGACTGTTGCAGCGATACCGCCGGCGAGTTGAGCGAGAACAAAACCAGGCGCGTCAGCCGGGCGAATTCCTGCAAAGGTATCGCTCAAACAACGAGCGACGGTAACTGCCGGATTCGCAAAGGACGTCGACGCCGTAAACCAGTAGGCCGCGCTTATGTACGCACCTACGGCAACCGCTACAACAGCGATGGTTGAGCGGCTGGCTGCAAGAATCACACTCAACAATCCAAGTGTCGCGATGAATTCACTGAGGAGTTGGGCCATGCCCGCTCTCGGGTGACTAGATATAAAAACCGCCGGCAAACCGAACATCAGATTTGCTGCAATCACGCCGCCCATTCCACCCACAAATTGCGCAAGCAAATAGAACGGAACCACCTGCCAGGGTAAATCGCGACGCAAAGCAAAAGAGAGCGTCACGACTGGATTAAAGTGCGCGCCCGATAGCGGCGCAAAACTAATAATCAGAGCGATAAGTGCGGCTCCTGTAGCCGCAGTGTTGGCGAGCAAGGCGAGGGCTGTGTTTCCGTTTGCGAGGCGCTCAGCCATGATGCCCGACCCAACAACTGCGGCCAACAGGAAAAACGTCCCTAAAGCTTCAGCAACAACCCGCCTCGCTAACGGCTGATGCATTCGTGACTCCAATCGGTGTTGGCGCACAGCACGCAGCCGCGCTTTCGGCTGTCCCGCACTCGCAAGGCACAGTTTCGGCAAGATTGTCCTCGAGCACCACGAACACTTCCCACTCGTTGCCATCGGGATCGCGCACCCACGTCTTGTCTTGTAGTGCGTAACAGCAGCTCGTTTGCATTTCGTCACGCGTTAAAAAACCCGCTTCGGTCCACTGCTCGCGAATGGCGAGAACATCGTCCGTCGACGCCACCTGAATTCCGAGATGCGAGAGCGCACCACGTTCGTTAAAAACGTGCTGGTTCAGAGTCAGGTTTAAGGGTGGATTTTGAACGTCGAATTTTGCGTAACCTGTTCGCACTTTGCTCGGTTCAATGCGTAAGAGTTTTCGATAAAACTCGAGGCTCACTTCCACGTCTTTGACGTTCAACGCAAGATGCGCCTTCAGCGCCTGAACCGGTTTTTGTTCCTTCTGCATTTCAAGTACTCCTTCCTGATATACATACGCACAAGCACATATGTAACGCAGTATCCTCCAGGCGCAGACATATGTCAAGCCGCATGTGTTGTGGTACGATTTAGTCCGTTATGACAAGGAAAGAAAAACCTTTCGATCGTGAGTTGTTCTTTCGGGCGTTGGCGGATTCAACCAGACTGCGAATCATCAACCTCATTGGCGATCAGGAAGTCTGCGTTTGTTTTTTCGTGGAGATATTGAAAACGAATCAGCCAAAGATTAGCCGGCACCTGGCTTATTTACGTCGAGCGGGTATTGTCGCGGCGCGACGCGAAGGAATCTGGATGCACTACCGGATTTCGACGCCGAAGGATGAGAACGCGGCGAAAGTGCTGGCGCAGGTGCGCGAGTGGTTGGCGAACGATCCCGCGATGCAGTCAGATCGTAAGCGTTTGGACAAGATTTGTTGCGCACCGGAGTTGCCGGTCCAACTGCAAGGCAGTCCGAAACCGCTGCCGTTAGGAGCTTCATAAACTGTTATCGCCCGCGTACTTCGTAACACACTCGAGAGCATGGCAAGTCAGCGGGAAATCGGTCATTGCACCATGAATCATTATTCCGACTTGCGGCGTGGGTCCTTTGGGCTTCCTCGCCCCTGGTAGCCGAATCATTCCTTATATTCTTTGCGCGTAGCTTGACATGCGTCGTCGGCTGCCCGTGGCGTGGGACATTGCGCCTGGACAGGATTGTTGTCGAAATAGTTACTAGTGAGAGTAGAATCGTTAGCGCCAAGCCTTTCATTGAGGGTCCTCCGATCAAGTATTTTGGTAGGTCTTTCGAGGTTGAGTTCTCGGGCCGGAAACATGTTAGGTATTACAGGTAGTGTCAACTGTTTTAAGGATGAAGGAGATCGCAATGACACGAGATGCAGCAACAACTGATCGACTGCGGCGCTTCATCGATCAGCTCAGCACTTTAACCGAAAAAAAAGAATTACACTGGGAGCGACAGTTGGGCTCCGCTCACCGGTATGCACGTTTGGATAACCATCTCTTAATTCTCGGCCCTGCCGCGCCGATGTCCAGCAACGTGCCGCGTTACTTGTTTATCACGCCATTTGATTCGCCGGATTGTATCGAGATTAATTCAAACGATACGGACTTGGGCGGCGCCGTGCTGAAGCTGGTCCAGGAAGTAGAAACCATTACACAAAACCAGCCGACGACGGACCCATTTGCAATTAATGTTGAATTCTTAAACCGCTTGCGGTTCTAAGAGCGGAACAGAAAGGACACCCTGCAATGTCAGACGATTCAAACTTGAGCGATGAAGCGCAGAGTTTGGCGCGAGTTCCGTTGTTTCAGCGTCTCGAACCTCATGAGCTCGAGCATTTGGCCGAGGATGTCGAGCAGGTTAACTACAAAGCCGGCGACGTTATATTTCATGAATACGACGCGGGCGACGCACTGTACGTGGTCGAGGAAGGCTCTGTCCGTATCTGGGTGACTGATGAAGATGTAAAGCAAGTCACGCTGGCGGAGTTGACCCCGGGCCAGTTCTTTGGCGAACTGTCAGTACTCGATCGTGGTCAGCGTTCGAGCAGTGCCTCAGCCATTGTCGATACACACCTGCACCGACTGAGCAGCGACAACTTTCAGAAGTTCTTAATGGCACATCCTGATTGCGCCATCGATGTCATTTGCGAGATCGGCGCGCGCCTCCGCCAAACGAATTTACTGGTGGCTCAACGTGCATCGCGAAATATCAACGAAGTGATGGCGGAGCAATATACGGTTGGGCAGCGAATTGCCGATCGAGTAGCAACATTTGGTGGGTCCTGGACATTCATTTTCATCTTCGGTGGCATTCTACTGACATGGATGGCGACCAACTCGATTCTGCTGGCGCGCTTCGGGCACGGCGAAAATGGCGCGCAATGGGATCCGTATCCCTACATCCTGCTTAATCTGTTGCTCTCGACTCTCGCCGCGCTTCAAGCACCGGTAATTATGATGTCGCAGAATCGTGCGGCTGAAAAAGATCGACTCGCGGCTGAGCAGGATTTTAAAGTAAATCTGAAGAGTGAACTGATGCTTGAAGAACTGGTGCGTAAACAGCGTGAGCGCGATGGGCAAATGGATGCGGTCATGCGCACGCTTCAGACAGTGCAAGCGCCCGCGGAACGTTCATCGTAGCGAAGTTCTGAAGTGGGGAGAGATTTGTGGCGAGTGTGTCAGCGCTAGTGACACCTGTGCTTGCAATCGTTTTTCGCTTCTTTCGCTCGTCGTTCACAAATCTTGCGTTCGTGCTTGAGCGGTATCAGACGGCAGGCGTCTTTCTTGACCCTGTAGGAGTCAGCGCAGTGATCGGTGCAGCGATGTCTGTCGTGACGTGCCGCGAAAGCCGGCACTGATAGACTCGCGAGTAAAATCAACGCGAAAACACTTGACTTCACCTGTTTCATCTTCTTCCCCTTTCTATGCAGTAGCTCACAGGAGACAGGTTAAGGTATAGCATCTCGGCTGCCGCAGACCCAACTCGCGCAAGTAAACGACTGTTAGGGTTTCTCTCCGTTTCGCGTCTGTCCCACTCCATGCCGAAAAACGAGCTCGCCACCGAGCCAACCTGAGATCGCGATCAGAATCACGCCGAGGAGCGAAAGCAGAAACGGAATAGTGAGCCGGTGGCCGACGAAGTGACTGTAGCTGTTCATTCGCAGGAAGAGACTAATCGCAAACACGATCAGCGCAATGACATTGAGCCGTGCGTGCCAGTTTGCGACTTTCCTCACCTCGCCGTTCTTGATTGTCAGCCAATCGATGATGCCCGGGATCGCTGCTGCAACTGCGCCTAAGCAGCCGGCTGCAAGCAGGAACTTAGAAACCACGAGCAGCGTCGGATGCCGGAGAAAATAGAAAAGGACGTCGGCTGCGAATGACGTGACCCAAAGACCAAGCGGAAATGGAATCAGTATCGGATGGACCGGATGACCGCCGATACTGGCTTTGCTTTGCATTGCAACACCCCCTTCGGGAATTAGTGTTTTGCAATTTGACTGGTTGAAGGTCCATATCATGTCAGTACTGGACCACCCCGCGCAACCTTCCAGTTAGTGATCATCGGTTTTATTCTCGCGGCCGGTCTCGCGCTGTCGGGGCTGATGTCCCTTCCCTGAAGACCTGATATTCGCGCTCATTGTTGGGACGCTCGCCGCGAGATGGGGCGATAGGTTCATCCTCGGATTTATGTCTTTGATGGGTTACTGCAGAACGATGTAGCAGTCGGCGAGCGCCAAAGGCGCACAATATGATAGCCAGGGGCAAGCGTGAAGCGCAGCGGAACGCGTCGCCCCTGGTTAACACCGCAAAATAGCCGTGAAGCTCTGAAGGAGCGGAATAATTGCGTCGATATTTCGCACTTTCAGTGCTCTATTGAAATTGTTTCCTCGTAACCAGGGGCGACGCGTTCCGCTGCGCTTCACGCTTGCCCCTGGCTATCATATTGTGCGCCTTTGGCGCTCA
>DATDFT010000062.1:0-8713 GCA_036522475.1 Pyrinomonadaceae bacterium
TCGAGTGGTCCTTCAAACTCGCCGAGCAGGATTTTCAGATCGTCGCTGTTGTCGTCGCGAACTATTTGCGGGATCGCGCCAGCGACATTCAGTGGGACACCCGGCTCAAGTTTGGTTGTCTCTTCGTCCATCGTAACTCAATGTTTCGAACTACGCGCCAGACCGGTGAGACGAAACACCTGGTCCAAGGTTGTCGCAGCAACTTGTTTCGCCTTGTCACGCCCCTGGTCCAGGATCGCGTCGAGTTGCTCGTCGCTAATCTCTCGCACGCGCTGCTGGAACGGGCGCAGAAACTCGATCGTCGCCTCGGCAAGATCGGCTTTCAGTTGCGCATAACCTTTACCTGCAAAATGAGCCTCAGTTTCTTCGGGAGACTTGCCGGTACTCAGGTGATAAATCTCGAGCAGGTTGTTGATTGCCGGTCGCGACTCGTCGAAACGAATCTCCGTGCCCGAATCGGTCACCGCTCGTTTGAACTTCTTCTGCACGGCATCTGCGTCGTCCATCAACAACACGCAGCCGTTTGGATCGTCGTCCGACTTCGACATCTTTCGTGTCGGATCAGACAAAGACATAATGCGCGCGCCGACTTTCGGGATGTAAGCCTCGGGCACGCGGAAGGTCTCGCCGTAATCGCGGTTGAAACGAATCGCGAGATCGCGAGTCAACTCCAGGTGCTGTCGCTGATCGTCACCAACAGGAACGAGATCCGTCTGATAGAGCAGGATGTCAGACGCCATCAACACCGGATAATCAAAGACTCCGATACTGACGTTCTCCTGTTGCTTGCGTGCCTTGTCTTTGTACTGCGTCATGCGCTCGAGTTCGGACATGCGCGCGACGCAGTTCAACACCCACGTCAGTTCGGCGTGCTCGTGTACATCTGATTGGATGAAGACAGTCGAGACCTGCGGATCGATTCCCACGGCCAGGTAGATGCGGGCGAGATCCCTCGTCTTCGCGGCGAGCTGCGCCGGGTCGTGAGGGACTGTAATCGCGTGCATGTTGACGATACAAAAGAAACTCTCGTACTCGTGCTGCAACGCGACCCAGTTGCGCAACGCGCCGAGGTAATTGCCGAGGTGTACGTTGCCGGTAGGTTGAGCGCCACTGAAGATTCGCTTTGTCATCTAACTCCGGCCCTTAACAGAGCAATGACTACTTCTATCACCGGATCGATGATTACATCGAGTAAACCGAAATACATCAACATCAACAAAATGAGGAAGCCGTACTGCTCCAGAATATCCAGCACCGGGCGCATGCTCGCGGGCAAAATACTGTCAAGCACCCTGCTGCCATCGAGCGGCGGAAACGGAAGTAGATTAAAGACCGCGAGGGAAATGTTCATGATCAACATTTGAAACAGGAACAGCATGATTGGTTCCTGCGTTGACGCCGAGAGACGATACCCGGCATCCGTCATCAAAATTATCTTCAAGATCACAAAGGCGATAACGGCCAACAACAGGTTCGCGAGAATTCCGGCGATTGACACCATGATGTTCGCGACGTCCTTGTTACGCCAGCGCAGTGGGTTTACCGGAGTTGGTTTACCCCAACCAATAAGTGGGATCGCTGCCAGCGGGCTGTTGATGTGACCGAGAATGAACATCATGATCGGAATCAAAAGCGTGCCGATCGGATGCGTATGCGCGACGGGATTCAGCGTGATGCGGCCTAACAGGTACGCCGTGTCGTCTCCAAACTTGTAAGACATCCAGGCGTGCGCTGCCTCGTGTGCCGAGATCGCGAGCAGCAGCACCACCATATAAATAACGAGTTGGGGAATGAGTTGTTCTAAATTCAAGTGGTTCAACTTAGCATAAGACGTTTTTCCCGCAAAGGCGCAAAGCCGCAAAGAGTTCTCTTACCCAGGCAGTAACGTCCCTTTGATCTGCACGGGCAAACTGTAAACCGAGTCGATCGAAACAACCGCCATGTCTCCCGCGGCACTAAACGCCAGTCCGACTAAGTTAACACCCGCGACGATCACCTTCGCGTCACTGCCGTCCGGTGAAATACGCACAATCCCACGCCGCCCACGCAAGGCAGCAGCTACATACAAGTTTCCGTCACGATCAAAAGCGAGCCCTTGAGGTCGTCCGAGACCTTTGAAAAAAATGTCAGCCTCGCCATCCGCATTTACACGCCAGATCACATCGAAACTCGTCACCGTCGGCGCCGTGACGTACAGTGAATCGTCCGGCCCGAACGCAAGATGAAATGCCGAAACGGATGGCTCGATCTGCGTCCACGCACGTTCCTCACCAATTCCGTTGATCCTGAAGATCGTTCCAGTGCGATCGCCAACGTACATCACACCACGCGGGTCGAAAGCGATTCCCGTTGCAACGCCGAGGTTGCGCGCAAACGCGACGGCTTCTTTAAACGGATTCACTCGATATACAACACCCTCGAGCCTGCTGCTCACGAACATCTGGCCGTCAGGACCGAACGCAATCCCGGTCGGATTTGAAATGTCTCCCGAATATTCTGAAACGTCGCCGCTGATGTCGATACGAAACAGCGTGACCGGCAGTTCCTCGCCGCGCGAGCCGGAACGAGTGACAAACAGCGCGCCATCGTCAGGATCGAAAGCCGGATTAGCGACCGGATGAAGATCGCCCGCGAGTTTCTTAGCGACGGTGAGATACGCCGGCTCACCCAAGTAGCCGCCGCCGCTGAGTCTCACCGCAACCTTGCCCGCTTTGGTCTCAGGAACGATTGCCAACACGCGACGCGGGGCGAGCGCGACGATCTGCGCGGGTGAGTCGCCGATGAGGACGGCACAACTAGACGGATCCCTTGTGTCAAAGCCTTCACAGTCAATCACGATCTCGCCGCCGGGAATGCCGAAGGGCGGATCGATATTCAAGATTCTCGCGAGGTTAGCCATAAAAGTCGTTCATCATACGATGCTGCCGGATCGATGTCTAACCGCAACCTGCTCGGGTGCGCTGTGTTATAATCCGCCCCTGCGAGGATAAGTCCATTAGCAGCGTTCTAGGCAACACTCTAGGGTTGAAACCGAATCAACTGCGGCGCATCGAGAAGCTGTACACTCGCCGTATACCTCCCGACCAAATCGTGACACCTGAATTCGCGCGGCAGTTGAGCGAACTGTCTCATGAGACCCGCCGCCAGCTCGGTGCGCTCATAGATCGCTCGGGACACATTCAATACGTGATGGTTGGCGACAATCGCCGCATCGAGTTGCCTGACTTCAAACGCGTGCGCGTCGCATCGGGACGATTTCGCGGTCTGCGTTGCGTTCACACACACCTGCGTGGCGAACCACTCACCCAGGACGACTTAACAGACCTCGCTCTCCTGCGTCTCGACTTGATGGCCGCGATCGACGTCGATGCCGACTCAGGACTACCGGGACTCGTGCGCGCCGCACATCTCTTGCCACTACACGCCGGTGAACTCGACAACGGAACAACTCCGGAACTGTACGCGTTTCTCGAGCCCAAAGTCGCTTCGCAACTCGATCACGATTTTAAGGCTCTGATCAACTCGCTCGAAGAAGAGATGGCTCGCAATCGTCGTACGGCCCGGCGCGCGGAAGTACGCGACCGCACGATCCTCGTCGGCGTAGCGACCGGCTCGCTCGCGGACGCGGAAGAGTCGATGGCCGAGCTCGCGGAGCTTGCGGCTTCAGCAGGCATGGTGGTCCAGGACAAGATCATCCAACGTCGCTCCGCGATCGATCCGCGCACAGTGCTCGGCCGCGGAAAACTCGACGAGCTCATCATTCGCGCGCTTCAACTCGGTGCCGATATGCTCGTCTTCGACAGCGAGCTTTCTCCGACTCAGGTGCGGTCGTTGTCGGAAGCGACGGATTTGAAAGTGATCGATCGATCGCAGTTGATCCTCGACATCTTCGCGCAGCGCGCGCAGTCGAAAGAAGGAAAGATCCAGGTTGAGCTGGCGCAGTTGAAGTATCTGTTGCCGCGTTTGATCGCGGGTCAGGATTCGGCGTTCTCGCGTTTGGCAGGCGGCATCGGTGGGAGAGGTCCCGGTGAAACCAAACTCGAAACGGATCGTCGCCGTGTTCGCGATCGCATCAATCGTCTCGAGCGAGAGATCGAAACGCAACGACAGCGTCGCCAGGAACGTCGCAAGGGACGAACGCGACAAGAGCTCCCGGTGATCTCGATCGTCGGTTACACGAACGCCGGCAAATCTACATTGCTTAACGCGCTGACGAAGAGCGATGTACACGCCGAACAGCGGATGTTTGCAACGCTCGATCCGACTTCGCGCCGGCTGCGTTTGCCACGCGAACAGGAAGTCATCATCAACGACACGGTTGGATTTATACGCGCGTTGCCGCCGGATCTGCTTTCGGCTTTTCGTGCGACACTCGAAGAGATCAGCGACAGTCGCTTGTTGATTCACGCCGTTGATATTTCGAATCCACGCTGGGTTCAGCAAGTTCAATCGGTTAAGAGAATTCTCGCCGAACTGGATTTGGCCGAGATTCCTTCGATACTGGCGCTAAACAAAGCCGACCTGCTTGCACCTTCGGACGTCGATGCGGCTGTCCGGCAAGCACATCAACTCGACAGCGGCGAAGTAGTTGTCATCTCGGCTCTCAAACCGGCGACGTTGGGGGCGCTACTGGAAAGGACAGGCGCGGTGTTGGCCCGCGACCTCGCCGCGGCTTAGGCAATTTTCAGCCACAAAAAGGCACAAATGATCAGAAAACTTTCAGCGCCAAGATAAGTTCTTCTTTTCGGCCTTTTGCCCTTTCTTGTGGCTAACTTTTTATGGGATTCCGCCCACGATTCAAAACGCCCATGAGCCAGGCCCGCGATAAGCTAATGGCTTATGCAGTGCGCCCGCTGATGGTGTTCAAGCCGCGACAGCGATTCCTCATCGGGTGCAGCGTCCTCGTTCTTCTCACCACCTTCCTCCTCTATTCGAATCGTGCTTCAACTTTCAACGAAAACTACAAACTCGGCGACGTGCTCAGCAGATCGATTATCGCCCCAGCCGATCTGACCGCGGTGGACCAGGCTGAAACTGAAAGACGTAAAGCGTCCGCACGAGAATCAGCGCGCGCAGTTTTTAATTTTGATTCGAGTCGCGCGGAGAGTTCGGTCCAGAGTTTCCGCTCCGCCTGGGAAGACCTTCAGGAACAAACTGCCTCAGGTCAAAAATCGTTCACGTGGACCGGCGAAGGCGGTCCGACCGTGGCGCGAGCGATCATCGCGCATCGTTTCGACGACACCGACCTCGACCGAATCGAGTCACTGATTCGCGAAATCGGCGGAGGTTACATTTACGACGACGCGGACGGGGATCGTCTTAAACAGGAGATCGTGCTGGTCGACATTCGCAATCCCACCGCCCAGATGATCCCGACGAGAATGACTTCGCTCTCGGCGGCGCGCCGGAGTGTCGAACTGAGAATCGCTACTCTACCGGGTTGGTCACCGGACGAAAGAACAGCTCTCACCGCTGCACTGTTGCCGCTGATTCGTCCGAACGTCGTGTTGGACCAGGCAGCGACTGCCGCCGCGAGAGAATTCGAAGCCGGCCGCGTTAAGCCAGTGGAAATCTCGTTGAAGCGTAACCAGGTCGTGGCGCGCGAAGGCGATACCGTTACGCCGACAGTGCTCGCTCAGATTACTGCAATCAAGAGCGCCGGCCATTCGGGCAAGCCGTTGAATAATTTCTTCGGCTTGTTGCTGGTGGTGATTGGCGTTTACTGGGGCGCGTGGAAGTTTGCCGAACATCGCAGCAGTAGCAGTCCTCTGACTTTGAGTAGACAAAAAGCATTCGTGCTCGTCAGCTCCGCGATCCTGGTCGAGACAGCGTTGATGAGAGTGGGTTTCACTTTCGGCGATAGTGTAGCGGCACGAATGCAGGCTCCGTTCAACGATCCGGTCATCTGGAACTTTGCCATTCCTTTTGCTGCGGCCGCGTTGCTGGTCGCGATGCTGGTCGATACGCAGCTCGCGTTTCTCACCGGAATCATCACCGCACTGTTCGCGGGCATGCTGGCGCCGACGGGAATGCAAAAAGCACTCTTCGCGGTGGTGTCATGTTCGGCTGCGATCTACGGCATCGGGCGCTATCGCGAGCGGCAGTCGGTAACGCTCGCCGGTTTGCTCGTGGGCGCCGTGAACGTGGTGATGGCTATCGCGCTGCTCGCTTACTCCGAACAGCCACTCACGCTCAGAACGTTTCTGATGGCGACTGGAGCAGGGATTGCCGGCGGGTTGCTGACGGCAGTGTTCGCTGCGGGCGGCTTGCCAATCAACGAGTCGTTCTTCGGCATCCTTACCGACGTCAAACTGCTCGAGTTGTCAAACGCAGATCTTCCGGTTCTGGGCCAACTCGCGTTACGCGCGCCGGGCACGAATCAGCACTCACACGCCGTGGGCCAACTTGCCGAAGACGCGTGTCGCGCCGTCGGTGCAAATCCACTGCTCGCGCGTATCGGAGCGCTGTATCACGACATCGGCAAGCTCGCCGCGCCGGAATATTTTGTCGAGAACCAGCAGGGCGACAACCCGCACGATCGCCTGCGCCCATATCAAAGCGCCAAGATCATCACGAGTCACGTAACTTACGGCGCGAAACTCGCGAAAGAGATTGGTCTGCCGCAAAAGATTGCGGACTTCATTCCGCAACATCACGGCACCAGAACCTTGCACTACTTTTTGCGCAAAGCTCAGGCACAGGCAAAACCAAACGAGACTGTTAACGAGGCTGATTTTCGTTATCCCGGGCCGAAGCCGCAGTTCAAAGAGGCGGCGATCATGATGCTGGCCGATTCGTGTGAAGCTGCGGCGCGTTCGTTGGCCCGGCCCGATCCGGAGAACATTCGCGCGATCGTGGTCAAGATCGTCGATGCGATTATTAGTGACGGTCAGCTCGATGAATGCGACGTGACGTTGCAGGAGTTGACTACGATTCGCGAAGCGATGATCAGCGCGTTGACAGCGATCTATCACGCGCGCATCGATTATCCCGGCTTTAACCCGCCACCGTTGACTGGACCATTGCCGCCACTGCCTCCCGGCAATCTCGACAGTGAAGAACGAGGCATCACTTACAGCAAACCCTCCGAAGTTCCGATCAGTCGCGGCGGCGAAGTTGAAGACGAGGCCGTGCCACGAAAAGTCAGCAAAAGGTAGTAGCCACAAAAAGGCACATAAGGCACACAAATACAGAAAACCAAAACAGGAATTTCTTTTTGTGCTTTTGTGCCTTTTTGTGGCTAAAACTTTGAACGCAATTTTGAGTACGTTGTTGGAAGGTCTTCTGGGAGAACGCGCGACTCGCCGACCGTCGTCATGAAGTTAGTATCACCCGACCAGCGTGGCAACAGGTGAATGTGCATGTGGTCCGCGATGCCTGCTCCGGCAGCGGCGCCGAGATTCATTCCGAGATTGAAACCCGCGGGCGAGTAGACCTCACGCAGCGCAGTTTGAGCGCGCTTGGCCAGATCCATCAGCTCATCCGTGATCTCCTTCGGCACCGAATCAAACTCGCCCGTGTGCAGGTAAGGAACGACCATCAAATGACCGCTGATGTACGGATATAGATTCAGCACCACGAACGCATGCTGAGCACGGTGCAAAACGAAATTGGTCTCGTCGTCTTCAGGGTGTTCAGCGATCAGGCAAAACACACAACCCTCTCGCTGAGCATCAACGCCTGATGCGATGTACCTGGCGCGCCAGGGACTCCAAAGTCTATCCATTGCAACTTAGATGATCGGGGGCTGGTGATTGTCTTCCCCAAGGGTACGTGAAGAGTTTGCCGCCGTTGCCGGTGAGCCGGAGTTATCGTCGTTAATGAGTTCTTTTAGTTCTTTGCCGGGTTTGAAGTAAGGAACTCGTTTAGCAGGAATACTGACCGGATCACCTGTTTTCGGATTTCGACCGCGCCGGGCGCCGCGCTCGCGCACGCGAAAACTTCCAAAGCCGCGCAGTTCAATCTTCTCGCCATGGTTGAGCGTTTCGATGATGCTTTCAAAAACGATCTCTACTAAACGCTCGGCGTCTTTCTTGGTGAGTTCAGCCGCTCGAGCTACGTCTTCGACGAGTTCCGCTTTAGTCATGCATTACCTCGAGTGTTTGAAATATAACGTCTTGATAATGGCGAGGTTATGTTGACCCGTACACTAACAGAAAAACTACGGGTGGGGCAAGACTTTTAGCCACGGATTACACGGATCAGCCGAACCCGATCCGTGTAATCGGTTGCTAAGAAGGTGTGGGAACTATTCGTCGTTGTCGGATTTGTTCAGACCGAAGTCCGCGAGTTCGCCCAACGAGGCCATGCCGCCGCCGGCTTCGGATGAATAGATCTTGGTGTCGATGATGGGCTCGTCCTTGCCTACTGCCCTGGCTGACAAACCGATCTTCTTGGTCTCGGGATCGATGCGCAGGATCTTGAAATCCATCTCCTGTCCGAGCTGCACCACGTCTTCAGGTTTCGCTACGCGCTCTTCCGAAAGCTCCGAGATGTGACAAAGCCCTTCGAGATTGTCGTCGAGCTCGATAAACGCACCGAAGTTAGCAAAACGCGCCACCTTCCCATGCACTACATCACCGGGCTTGTGTTCATTCGTGAACTTCTCCCACGCATTCGGCTCGAGATCCTTGATCGAGAGCGAAAGCCTGCGGTTCTCAGTGTCGATGCTCGTGATGACGGCGTCGATCTCCTGTCCCTTCTTCAGCACTTC
>DATDFT010000063.1:0-7156 GCA_036522475.1 Pyrinomonadaceae bacterium
CATGCCTGACGAAATGATCGAATACCTGACGGCTTCGCTGGATCTCGGACCGGACGATGTTTACGTTTTTGATGGTCCACTTCATCTTCAGGATCTGATGGCGCTCTATGACGTCGACCGGCCTGACTTGAAAGATGCTCCGTTCGAGCCGGCTGTTCCGTCGTGGTACGAAGAGTACGACTCGATCTTCGAAGCGATTCGCGAGCGCGATCGACTGCTTCATCATCCCTACGACACGTACGACTGCGTTACCGGCTTCATCAATCAGGCCGTAGACGACCCGGATGTTCTTGCGATCAAGATCTGTCTGTATCGCACCGGTCCGGATTCGCCGATTCCGCCGGCGTTGATTCGAGCGAGTGAACAGGGGAAACAGGTGACCGCGCTGATCGAACTCAAGGCGCGTTTCGACGAGCAGCACAACATCGAATGGGCTCGCAAGCTCGATCAGGCAGGCGTACACGTGGTCTATGGCATTCTCGGCCTAAAGACTCACGGCAAGTGTACGCTCGTTGTCAGGCGTGAAGGCGACACGTTGCGACGCTACGTCCACATCGCGTCTGGTAACTACAATCCGACCACGTCGTGTACTTACACGGATCTGGGACTGTTCACCGTCGATGATGCAATTGGCCGCGACGCGACGGAGTTGTTCAACTATCTGACGGGCTTCTCGCAGCAAAGCGAGTATCGAAAGCTCATGGTCGCGCCGGTAAACCTGCGCGAGCAGTTGACTGCGCTTTTCGATCGTGAGATCGAACATAAAAAGGCGGGACGTCCGGCGCACATCATCGCAAAGTTCAATCGTCTCGCCGATCTCGAGATTATCGAGAAGCTTTACGAGGTCTCGCGCACGGATGTGAAAGTGGATCTGATCGTGCGCGGTATCTGCATGTTGCGACCGGGAATTCCGGGATTGTCAGAAAACATTCGCGTGCGCAGTGTCGTCGGTCGTTTTCTGGAGCACAGTCGCGTGTTCTGGTTTTCAAACGGCGGCGACGAGCAGCTTTTTATCGGCAGTGCAGACTGGATGTCGCGCAACTTGAGACATCGTATCGAGGTAGTTGCTCCGGTCACTGATCCGAAAGCGAAACGTTATCTACGAGACGTGTTGGTCGAAGCGTACTTGAGCGACAACACGAAAGCTCGTGAGCTACAGCCGGATGGAAGATACGCACCGATAACGCGCGGCGGCGAGTCGTTCAATAGTCAGACGTATTTCATGGATCGACCCGGTAGTGATTAGCGGACGTAGATCTTTCCCCTTGGTCATTGCTTCCCCTTTAGCCCCTGGCGTTCACGTCGTATTCGCGGAGAAAGCAATGAACTACACAAGAAAGCTGCGCGCGCTGATCCTTATCGCTTTGGTCTTCAGCCTCGCCTCACTTGATACCAACCTCGTCAACGCGAAAAAGAAAAAGAAAGAAGTACCAACCGGAACTCCGGTTCTCTGGCAACAACCCCGGGACATTTCATCGCGAGATCTTTTTCTTGGCCCGGGCGGCACGGCTATGCGGCCGGATCTGCGACGCATCACTTTCATCAAGGAAGAGAAAGGCGGCTACTCGAAAAAGTATCGCATCCGCGATGGGTCGGGTCGCGAGTGGGTCGCAAAGATCGGCAAAGAAGCTCAAACTGAGACGTCAGCCGTCCGGTTGCTGTGGGGCATGGGCTATCTAACCGAGGTCAACTATCTGGTACCGCGCATCACGATTCCCGGCAAGGGAACTTTCACAAACGTCAGACTCGAAGCACGTCCCGATAACTGGAAACGGCTCGGCAAATGGAAGTGGAAACAAAATCCATTTACAGGCACACCGCAGCTTCAGGGTCTGAAAATTATGATGGCGCTGATCAACAACTGGGACCTGAAAGATTCCAACAACGTGATCATCAAGGAGCGCGGCGACGACGAGCTCCGCTACGTTATCAGCGATCTCGGCGCTACCTTCGGACACGCGAGCACCACTCCGCTCATCTGGCGCTTCACGCGGAGCAGAAACAATCCAGAGAAGTATGCGAAGTCAAACTTCTTCGAGAAGGTGAAAGGCGATCGCGTGGTGTTGCACTATGGCGGCAAGAACCGTGGGCTGATGAACGACATTCGAGTGAATGATGCGCAGTGGGTCGCGCGTTTGTTGTCGCAACTCAGCGACCAGCAGATCCGTGACGCTTTCCGCGCGGCAAATTACACGCCTGGTCAGATTGATTTGTTGACGCGCGAGGTGCGCGAGCGCACGAATGAGCTCGTCGGATTGCGTCCCAGTGTTCAGATTGGAAGAGGAAACTAGGAAAGCAGCCGCAGATTTTCGCGGACGAACGCAGCTCAATCAGCGTTCATCTACGAAATCTGCGGCTAAAACTTACTTTTGGTCGGAAGCTATAACAGTGGCTTGCTTGTTCTGGAAACTGGCAGCGTAGTCCTGCACGAATTTCTTCATGTCGCCGTGGCCCCAGCGAGTATAGAAGTCGTACTTCTTCATCTCCGCATAGACCTGATCGTAATTCCAGTTGTAGTGATTGAACCTGTAAACCGCGCCCATGACACCCGTGCGATGGCGGCCGCCGGCGCAGTGTACAAAAAACTTGCCAGTCGAAGAATCGTTCACGAGCTTCAGGAACTGATCGATCTTCGCGCTCTCCGGATAACTCGAGTCGCTCATCGGAATGTTGACGTACTTCATTCCCAGCGCTTCGACTTTTTGCTTCTCGTACGATGTTGGGTTGTCCTGCAAGTCGATCACGGTGTGGATTCCGAGCGCGGCCAGTTCCGGGTACTCATCCTGCTTAGGCTGTCCACCACGAAAGAACCGATCGTCCATTTGGCCGAAGTTCTTGATGCTTACTTTGGAAGTGTCTGCTTTGTTTGAATCCTGGGAAAAGGCGGTTACTGAAGAGGTGAGCACTAATGCGACAGCCGCGAACAGTACAGATAGATAACTACGATTCGACTTAATCACTCAAGAACTCCTTACTTTGGGTTAATGCGACTGCCGGGCTCGCGGAGAATCCTACCAAAACCGAGACTGAGATTCACTCCCAAAGTTGATGGTTGTAATTAAACTTGACCGCATTAATTTCAGGCAGGCCGGGGCGCGTTGGCCGCTTGCGGTATCCGCTGCGGCCTCGGTGCGGGCGTCGCCGGAGGCACAACTTTCTCGCCCAGCGCCTCGCGAAATACCTGTCGCATATTCTCAACGAACACAAAACGAATGTCCTTAAAAGGCTCTTTGGGCACTTCGTCCAGGTCACGCCGGTTCTGCGCCGGCAGGAGGATTGTAGTCACTCGCGCTCGACGTGCCGCCAGCACCTTCTCTTTTACACCACCAATCGGTAGCACGTTCCCGCGCAGCGTGATCTCGCCCGTCATCGCGACATCTTTGCGAACTGGCCGGCTCGACAACGCCGATACCATCGCAGTCGCGAGCGTGATACCTGCCGACGGACCGTCCTTGGGAATCGCGCCTTCGGGAATGTGAATGTGAAGGTCGTAGTTGTTGAAGTCTTCTTCGGCGATATCCAAATCCCTCGCCCGAGATTTTGCGTATGAATAGGCCGCCTGCGCGGACTCCCGCATCACCTCGCCGAGTTGTCCGGTCAGGACGAGGTTTCCCTTGCCCTTCATTCGCAAAGCCTCAATGAAGAGCACGTCGCCGCCAACCGCCGTCCACGCAAGTCCGGTCGCGACCCCGATCTGATCCTTCTTCAACGCTTCCTCAGGAATGATCTTCGGCGCGCCGAGAAATTCATGCACGTTCTTTAAGGACACTCGGATCGCGCCCTTGTGACCTTCGGCGATCTTGCGCGCTACCTTACGGCAGATGCGACCGATCTCGCGCTCGAGCTGTCGCAAACCTGCTTCCTGCGTGTACTGCTGAACGATGGTTGAAAGTGCGGTTCGCGAGATGTGCAGATCTTTAGCAGTGATACCGTTTTCGTCCATCTGTTTTGGGATCAGGTGACGAATGGCAATCTCGCGTTTCTCTTCCTCGGTGTAGCCGGCGAGCCGGATCACTTCCATGCGGTCTCGAAGCGCCGGTTGAATCGTGTCGAGGATGTTGGCCGTCGTCATGAAGATCACGTTCGACAGATCGAACGTGACGCCGAGATAGTTGTCGCGGAACGAATTGTTCTGCTCGGGATCGAGCACTTCGAGCAGCGCCGATGATGGATCACCCCGGAAGTCCGCGCCGACTTTGTCGATCTCGTCGAGCATGATCAGCGGGTTGTTCGTGCCTGCCTGTTGGATTGCCTGAATCAAACGGCCCGGCATCGCTCCGACGTAAGTTCGCCGGTGTCCGCGAATCTCGGCTTCGTCATGCACACCGCCGAGTGAGAGTCGAACGAACTTTCGATCCAGAGCTCGCGCGATCGAGCGACCGAGTGAAGTCTTGCCGACTCCTGGCGGGCCAACCAGGCACAGGATCGGACCTTTTGGTTTTTCCTTAAGCTTGCGAACAGCGAGTGCTTCGAGAATTCGATCCTTAACTTTCTCGAGGCCGTAGTGATCTTCGTTGAGCACTCGCTCAGCCTTCTGCAGATCGAGATTGTCAACGGAAGACCGGGACCACGGCAGGTCGGTCATGATCTCCATCCAGTTTCGCAGGGTGGCCGTTTCAGCCGCGTCCGGATGCATGCGCTCGAGCTTCTTCAGTTGCCGCAGCGCCTCGTCTTCGGCGGGCTTCGGCATCTTCGAGGCTTCGATCTTTTCGCGAAACTGCGCGATCTCTTCCGCCAGTTCGTTGCCTTCGCCGAGTTCGCTCTGAATCGCTTTGAGTTGCTGGCGCAGGTAAAACTCACGCTGAGAGCGATCGATGTCGGCGCGTGCCTGGGTGTTGATCTCCTGCTGGACTGTCAGAACTTCGATCTCTTTGTTGAGTAGATCGTTGACGCGGCGCAGACGCGCGGTCGTGTCCGCAATGTCGAGGACTGACTGTGCATCCTCGACTTTCAACTCGAGATTCGACGCAGATAGATCCGCCAGACGTCCGGCGTCGTCGAGATTCGCGATGATGGCCATCACTTCGGGTGAGATGTTTTTGCCGAGGTTGATCGCTTTCTCCATCGAGGCGCGCACGTTGCGCACCAGCGCTTCAACTTCGAGCGATCGTTCCGGAGGTAGAACCTCCTGCATCACCTTGATCTTCGAACGCAGGTACTCACCGGTAGCGTCTACGGATTCAACGTGCGCGCGGGCGAGTCCCTGGACCAGGATTCGGATGCGACCATCAGGCAACTTCAACATGCGCATGATCACTGCGGCAGTTCCGACTGCATAGAGATCCTCCGCCGTGGGCTCTTCCTTATCGAGATCCTTCTGCGACGCGAGCAGGATCATGCGATTCTCCGCCAGCGCTTCGTCCACCGCCCTGATCGACTTCTCCCGCGACACAAATAGCGGCACGATCATGAACGGGTAGATCACGATGTCGCGCAAAGGCAGCACCGGCAGCTCGCTCGGGATCTGCAATTGTTGATCGTTGTCAGTTGTTTCGATTGCTTCCGAAAATTCTGGTTCTTTAACTATTGCCATGGTCTAAACCTGTTCCTTTTTTGATCCTTCGCCGTTTGCGTCCTTAACTGCTATCAGGACCTCCTCTCCCCTGCGATCCTCAATCTTTGGAAGGTAAATATGAAGCACTCCGTTGCTAAGCTCGGCCGTCGCATCACGAATACTGAACGTCCAACGCAACGGAACGATGCGGCCAAACTTCCCGAAACTGCGTTCGGAACACAGATAAGAGATGATGCGCCGGCGGCTGGGTCGCCTCTTCTTTTCACCCCAGATGCGCAGCTTGGTGTTGCAGATCCCGATCTTGATCTCATCCGCAGACACACCCGGAAGTTCGACGCGAATCGAAATCAACTTTTCCGTTTCGCAAAGATCTACGGGCGGCGCCCACGTTCCGGATACGAGCGGGTTCTCTGCTTCGGTCGCTTCCTGTAGAGCAGCGTAGAGTCGTCCGACGCGGTCGCGCAGGCGCTGCACTTCGAGCCGCTCCAATCCAGTCGCACGAATGGGTTTGATCATTGCTAATTCCCCGGTTCGAAAGTACTACTTTTTACCTGCCGGCCCGCTGGCCCTGGTGCGAACCAGATGCTTGAGCTCAGTCATGAACTCAGACACATCTTCAAATTCAAGATACACAGAGGCGAAGCGAACATATGCGACTTTATCCAGTTCTTTCAAGCGTCGCATGATCATCTCACCGATTTTACTCGTCGGGCGTTCGCGTTCGGGCGATTCCTGCACGTACTTCTCGATCGCGTTCACGATGCTGTCGAGCTTGGTTGACGGAACGGGACGTTTCTCACAGGCACGCAGCAATCCCGCCATCACCTTGTTGCGATCGAAAGTTTCTCGGCGGCCGTCCTTCTTAACAACCATGTACGGTATCTCATCGATGCGCTCGTAGGAGGTAAACCTTCGTTCGCACCGGAGACATTCTCTTCTGCGCCGGATCGCATCGCCTTCGCGTGACTCGCGCGAGTCAACCACTTTGTCTTCGAGATATCCACAGAATGGACATTTCATCTTTGTTAGACCCTTTCCGGGAATTCATTGGGAGAAATCATGGCGCGCAGCTTGGCCACGCTCAGGTCACCGCGTATCGCATAAAAGATTCCAAACAGGAGTGCCGGACCAAAATCGACGAGGTGCAAAACGATCGAAAGCGCTGCGGCCATGTTTTTCTGGACACCGAGAAACAGCAGTCCAGCGGCAGTCGCAGCGTGAAAAGCGCCGGCCGCGCCGCCGGGTGTCGGCACGAGTGAACCGACCAAAGACCACCCGAGCACAAAGATCGTTTCCGTGAATCCCACCGATAGATGAAACGCTCGCATGACGAGCAGGTTGGCACTGGCGATACTGAACCAGAGCAGGATGGTCCAACCGGAGGTCTCCGCCAGCTCACGAAAATCAACAAGCACGCGCAGCGCCTGCGCGAGTTGTTCGAGAATTCGCAGGACGAGGTGCGAGAGTCGTCGCGGAATGAAGTGCCAGCGCGCGAATAATCGCTCCAGAAACTCGATCACGACTGACGAGCGCTTTCTGAACCAGGTGAGAAAAATGATTGCGAGCACGACCGCGATCAGCATGATCAAACCCGCGAGACGAACGCGATCGAACGAGATGTCGAGTGAGAACTGCGGCCGG
>DATDFT010000064.1:0-12622 GCA_036522475.1 Pyrinomonadaceae bacterium
CTCCGCAGTCGCCGGAGAGCGCCTCGCAAATGTCCTCGCGTTCTTCATGCAAACGGTTCCAGACAAATCCTTCTTTGCCACCAATGGGTATCTCAGCTAAGGGAATAAGATCGATCATTATTATGCCTCCCTGATAACTGACTGCACACCTCGTGCCATTTCGTTTTCGGGAGATTTGTTGGGATTGGATTGCGAGGAATGCCCCAGTGTCGCGATTTTCCCCACGCGGGAGGGTGAAACTATTCCTCCGACTGCACGTCCTCGAGCTTTTTGAGTCGGTAGCGGAGTTGATCGCGGGAGATGCCGAGGAGTTCGGCGGCGCGTGTCTGGTTGCCGCCGCTGCGCTGGATCGCCTGACGTACGAACGATAGCTCCGCTTCTTCCAGTGAAATCCCTTCACTCGGCAATACAAACTGACTCTGATCAACGCTTCCAAGTGAAGTTTGATCGAGACGCGCCGGTCCGAGCAAGCCGCCCGGCAGGTACTCGGTCGTGATCTGATCCTCGTCTTCGAGAATCAGAGCGCGCTCGATCACGTTGCGCAGTTCGCGCACGTTTCCCGGCCAGTGATACTTCTTGAACACCGCCCTCGCTTCAGCCGAAAGACCTTTGATCTTCTTACGACGCCTGATTCGCGCGCCAATCGTGTCGATATAATATTGCGACAACAAAAGTACATCATCGTCGCGATCTCGCAAGGATGGAATGTCGATCTGAATGATCGACAGACGATAGTACAGGTCGAGACGGAAACGACCGGCTTCACTTTCCGTTTTTAGATCGCGATTCGATGCGGCGAGCACGCGCACGTCCAAGGGGATGTCACGCAGCCCACCGACGCGCCGGAACGCTCCCTCCTCCAAAACGCGCAGCAGTTTCGCTTGCAGCGAGAGTTCGAGCTCACCAATCTCGTCGAGCAAAAGCGTGCCGCCTTCAGCCTGCTCAAACAATCCCTCCTTGCGAGCTTTGGCATCCGTGAACGCACCTTTTTCGTAACCAAACAGTTCCGACTCGATGAGCGTGGCCGGCAGTGCCGCGCAGTTCACAGCCACGAAAGGCTTGTCAGCCCGTTGCGATCCGTAGTGAATGGCCTTCGCGACGAGATCCTTGCCTGTTCCCGACTCGCCCTGTAGCAACACGGAAGACACTTCGCTCTCAGCGACTTTCGCCGCGAGGCTCAGCATCTTTTTCATCGCCGGCGACTCACCGATGATCTGCCGGAAATTAAACTCGCGCGCGCGTTCTTTTCGTACCTGTTCGACTTCGCGTCGCAGGTGTCGTGCTTCGATCGCATTTCGAATGGTTATGCGGAGTTCTTCAAGACTGATCGGTTTGCCGATGAAGTCGTAGGCGCCGCCACGCAACGCGGAAATCGTGTTATCGACGTGAACGTTGCCCGTGATCATGATCACGATGGCGTCCTCGTTCTCGCGCTTGATCTCACGCAGGAGATTGAGTCCCGAACCATCGGGCAGGTCGATATCGAGCAACACCGCCGCGGGCAGTTCAGCGTTGAAAGCTGCGAGTCCTTCGGCAACAGAACCTGCTTCACTGGCAGTGAACCCCCAGCTCTGCAACGCCTCTCTCAGCGTCCAGCGAATTGCCTGGTCGTCATCGACTACAAGAATCTGTTCGCCTGAATTTTTAGACATCGTCGTGGCAGCCGCCGATTATATTCTCTGGGCCAATCAGGACGAAATGCCAAGGTGTTGCTTGAAGAGTGCGGCTGAGGCTTCGAGAAAATCGTAGGAAGTGACGATGCCGACTAGTTGATCCGCTTCGACGACCGGAAGGCAGCCGATACGATTCTGGCGCATGACTTCTATCGCTTCGAGTGATGACGTAGTTGGAGAGATTGAGACCGGATTCGCGATCATGATCTCACGCACTGTCACTGGCGTGGTTCGGGTGCAAATCCCGTTATTCATCATGCGCAACAAGCCGCGATGAGTCACCAATCCCAGTAGCCGCCCCGCTTCGTCTTCAACCGGAACGTGACGCACATGTCTCCAGTCCATCACACTCGCGGCGAGATCGATCAGATCGTCAGGCCGGACGGTGAATAAATCAGTCGACATAAACTGGCCGACAGTGCGGTAGCTCTGCGCCCAATCCTCGGTCGCAGTCGCTTCGATGAGCGGCCACTCATGAACAGGCGTTCCCTGCTTTTGCAAGTCGAGCATCGTCGAAGTCAGTTTTCTTTGACGCACGTCTTTGGACATGTTATCGGGCATGGTGCCCAGCGACTTTATGATCCAGCGCGCGCCTGTTTGAGCGGAACGCGTGCGCTCCTCGATGATGCCGAGATACTTCTCGATATCTTCATCGTCGACCTCCGCGCTGCGCAATCCTGCACGCGCGAGTGGGAGCAACTCGTAGAGAATGAGCGACGAAGCGCTGCGACTCTCTGCGCCAAGCCATTGAAACTGAGCGTCGAGCCCGTGCCGAGCCGCTCGGAAAAAGTTTAACTTGGCATCGTCAAACGCCATGCGCGCGGCGATGTCACCGTACTCCTGTGGCAACGCGAGCATCAATCCAGTGAAGAATGCCGCATTCGCGATCTCGTCCACGGGCGTTGGACCAGAAGGGAGCGCGCGATTCTCGATGCGCAAATGCGGAACACCGTCACTCACGCCATAGCACGCACGATTCCAGCGCCAGACAGTGCCGTTGTGCATCCGCAGCGCGGACAGCATCGGCGTCTGGCCGCGAGCCAACACCTGAAACGGGTTTTCGTCCGGCTGCGTGATCATGATCGGGCGAAAGCGAGAAATCTGATCGTGGAAGAGCTCGATGACTGAGTTTCGCAGCCACTGATCGCCAAAGCTCACTCTCGTCGGTTGGCTGCGCGCCAACTGCGGACGCGAACGTTCATCGGTCGAGTGCTGGAACAGAGCCACACGCGTTTCCTGCCACAAACGATGACCAAACAGCAGCGGTGAGTTCACGGCCACTGCGAGCACGGGCGCGGTGATGGCCTGCGCGACGTTGTAGTGATTGACGAATTCTTCAGGACTCGATTGGAAGTGGATCTGAAAACTGGTGTTGCACGACTCCATCATGATGTTGTCGTGCGTCAGGTTGAGCTCGTCCAATCCTTTGATGTGAATCGACAGCGGACCCCCGCGCAGACGAATCACGCCGCGATCAAGCTCACGATAGCGCGCGCTCGGTGTGAGATTGTCGAGAGTCAAGTCTGACTTCTGCAACGTCGGCAGGATACCGGAGAGCAGCACATCCGCATCGAGTGTGTGCGCGCTCGCGCGTGTTATCGCGAGCAGCTCCTGGAGCTCGGTTTCCATACGCCGGAAACAGTTGCCGGTGAGATCGAGTGGCGTGAGATTAGCTTCGAGGTTGAATCGGGCTATTTCGGTGGTGAGTCGTGGTTCGTTGGCTCGTTGCAACACATCGACTGAGATCGGTGCGGGCCGCAAGTCGCGATCGATCAAAAACATCTCCTGCTCCGCTCCGATGCGCGCTTTGCGGCGCTCCACACGGCCGTCGTTCAACATGAACGCGAGGGCGCGCAGGTCCTCGAGAAGCGCCTGCATGAATTCCTGCGCCTTCCGCTCGTCAACATTCTGTTCGACGTGATGCTCACCCATGCTCGTGAAGCGAGCTAAGCAAGTTAAAGACCAACGAAGAATTCTCCCGCAAGTCGCAAAGACGCAAAGCGCTCCCGCGCTTCTGAAGGCTTTCTTTGCGTCTTTGCGTCTTTGCGTGAGAGATTTTTCCCAACGCCTGAGGAAGGTTCCGCAGTTTACTTGATCTTGAATGTAGCGGGCTGGACGACTGTCCGGGATTCGGGGTTGTAGTAGTCGTAGATCACTGACGCGGCGGTCTTCGCGTTTAATCCGAATCGCGGGCGGAATTTGAAGTCGAACTTAACAGCGCCCGCGCGTGGCCAGAGATAAACCACGACTCGATCCGGTAGCACGTCGTATTGCGTGAAGCTCCACTCGGAACTGGCCATCGCCGTCTCCAGCGAACTGCGATCGACGTCTGCACCCGGCGGCAAACCGATCTCAGCGAGCATCATCCCGTAACCTCTGAATCCGACGCGCTCCGCTTCGACGTGACAGGTAATCTCGTCGCTCGTCGTGCCAACTCTCTTGTCAAACTTCGCCACCAATCGCAGATCGCTCTTGGGCTCAGCGACATTCGACCACGGCACGTAGTAATCCGCGACCGCCTGCACAGACGCGAGTGGCCCACCAGCCGGTCGTTTGATCTCGACTCTGTTGTCGCCCGTCGACAGAAACTTCGCAACGTCTACGACAATCGGACTGGTCAATTCGCGCGCCGCCGGTATCGTGACTGTCTGCACGACGCGTCCGTTAACAACGATCTCCGCCTGCGACTCACGTACATCGGCAGACTTGTTGCTCGACAACAACGCCAGCAACGCGTCCAGCACATTGATCGTCGCCTGCGTTGAGTACCAGACGCCATAACGATCTTGTTGCTTGAGCAGAAACACGAGACCGCGGTTGATCAGTTTCTGATCGTCTTCATAACCGTAGCGCGTGAGTGCCTGGACCACGAGCGCGGTAGTTTCAACTCGACCCGCGAGTCCCCAGCCATAAAACGGCGTATTCGTTTCAAGCGCCCAATACGCCGTACTTCCCTCGCTGTGGGCCAACGAACGTAGTTTCGTTACGAGCGCCTTCGCCGTCGTTGTGTCTTTTACCTCGAGCGCGGCGAGGGCGTACGAAGCCATCAAGTATGGCTCATCGATCTCAACCGCTCGCAAAGTCAGGTAATCGAACGCACGTTTGAGTGCAGCCGACGATTCCTTATCCGCCGACTTGTTCATCGCCAGCACGTGCGCGACATAAGCAGTCAGCAACGCGCTGCGACGCTTGTGATCCGCACCAGTCCAGTACTCGTGCGCTCTCCAACTCCCATCCTTCTCCTGCTTCTTCAACAACCACTCGCGCGCGCCATCAATGACCTTCTCGTCGACCTGGATCACTTCAGACGCATCCATCAAAAACCGTAACGCGTACGCCGTGACAGCCACGTCGGGGTCACCGTGTCCCCAGTAACTGAAACCGCCTTCCTCTTCGCGGTAGTTGAGCAAACGACTGTAACCGTCGTTTAAATAGCGTTGCGCGCGAGCACGAAGGTGGAAATCCTCGCCCGTCTGTTTGTGGTGGCGCAGCAACAGCAGGCTGGGATAGGTCGACGAAATCGACTGCTCCGCGCAGCCGTACGGCCGCGCCATGATCCCTTCGACACTCTCGATCACATGCGACATCAGGTTTGGATAGATTTTTAACTCCGCTCGTTTCGAGTCGGGGATCATCGTTTCCGGCAGCTTCAGATCGAGAGTCGCGGAGTTGCCGAGAATGTCGCCGGCAGTCGTCACTAACTGTTCGCCGTCAGGATGAACTGTGATGTGCTTCTCGATCGCATCGTTTGCATCACTGCCGCTCGCCATCACCCGTTGCTTACCGTCGGTGACGGACGATGTCGCGCGAAAATCAAAAGTCTCACGCTTCGCATCTCCGGCTGCAACCGTAGCCTGCTTGCGTGATGGACCAAGCAACGCAAACCAGTTCTCAGGCTTGATCTCGAGATCAACTTTTTGCTCGCGCTCGAGGTAGTTGCGCACGACGACAGGCAGCGAGATCTCGTCGCCCTGGGTCAACACGCGGGGCGGTTCGTGCTCGACAAAGAACGGTTGAAACGCCTTGATATCGGTTTCAGTCGATCCGATGCGACCGTCTTCAGTTGAACCGATGACTGCGAGCTTCCAGGTCGTGATGTTGTCGGCCAGTTTGAAATTGAGTTGCGCGCGGCCCTGTTTATCTGTCTCGACCGAAGGCTGCCACAGCAACGTTTCCGGAAAGTATTCACGCAACCGCGGCGTCGATACCTGGCTCCCGCCGGATTTGCCGATTGCGGTCATCTTCATGGGAAGCACTGAGCGGCTCGCGGAAACGGAAGACTCGGTTGCGAAGCTCTGTGACCCGCTTGAAACCTCGACAGTCTCCACGCTCGGCGCAACCTGGAGCACAACGTCAACTTCCGTCAGGTTCGAATCACGAACCGGCACGTCCGTAAACACAGTCGCGGAGAATCCCGGCGCCTCAACCCGCACCTCATAGGATCCGGGAGGCAGGTCGGCAATGACGAACGTGCCGTCATCGCGCGTGGAAGCCTGATACTTCTTCTCATCCGCGTCGCGTTTCGCAGTAACTGTCGCCGCGGCCACACGTGCTCCGTTCACATCGCTCACTGTTCCCTGAATTCCGCCATTGTTGGCCGAGTTAAAAACTGCCGCCTTGACGGACTGCGGCTCTGATTGTCCTCGCGGCTGTTCCGAGATGATGCTGCTAAACGTCGCCACTGAAAAATCGTCAGGCGTGCCTTCTCGCCCGTCTGGTCCAGGGCTGCGCAAGGCAATCGATGCGATGGTTCGCGATACCGGAACGATCTGGACCGGATGAATTGAAGACTGCCCGTAGGTGCTGCGATTCTCGATGCGAGTTTGATCACCGTAAACCTGCCGCACTTTGAACGTGATGTAATACGGATGGCCCCACGGATCGCGAAGACTGTCCAACTGCTCGCCTGAACCTTGCAACGCGTCGCGCAGCTCGGCGTCGTTGCTCGGAAATTTCTTACTCACTTCACCATTCTTCGTTAACGACTCCTGTAGGTGCGTGCGGTGCTCTGCGAAATAATCGATCGAAGTGATCCAGATCCTGAAGTCGTCTTCGGAAGGGCGCGCATCAGTCGAGAATCTCTTGTCGGGACCGCTGCTCGAGACAGTCAGCACATAGTTGCTCTCAACGATCCCGAACTCGATCCGATACGGTTCGCCCCAACGATCTTTCAACTGGTCCAACGACACGTTTTCTTTCTGTGTCAGTTCGGCGAGCAACGTTTTTTCGTCGAGAATGAAACCAGCCGTGCGCTCGTGAAACGCACGAACAACACGATCGATTGCTCCGCCCACCGGAGCGAAATAGCGCCAGCTGAAGCGATCAGCCGAAAAATCATCGTCAGTATCGAAACGTTCGTCAGCGCCGGCGCTCATCAACGTGAGCATGTCTGAGCCGCCGGAGATCGAGAAGATCGCGCGATAGTTGTTGCCCCACGGATCGCGCACTTTCGAAAAGTCGATTCCTGCGTCTGACAGAATGGCGCGCAGCTCGGTCTCAGTTCGCGGATACTGACCGTTGCGCACATAACGAGCGTCGAGAGCATTGTGGACTGGCTTCATCTGTTCATTGACCAAGTGACTGAAGACACTCACCAGGTCCATCTCGTACTCATCGCCGCCATAAAAACTCGGTGAGTAGTGGCTTTGCCGGCACAACAGAACTTCGGCAAGGAGATTCAAATCGGGCGAGATGAACTTTGTGGTGTCGAGGTTTTGCAAGTCGCGCATCGTCACGTCCGCGATCTGTTGATCGATGCCGAGAAAACGTTGCAGCGAGTCGTTTAGCGTCGAATAACGCCGGCCGAACTCCTGATCCGTGCGAAATCGTTCGTCGACAGCTTTGTCAATCACCACCACGCCGAGTGCGCTCTCCGGCGCGCGTGCTTGCGGCGCCTGCACGCTCAAGTTGATGTGCGCGTCGTCGCCGGGACGATAACTCGCCTGCGACGGCTGCGCCTTCACTTTGAGCTCGACATTCTGTGGATAAATGACGCTGACTGCGTCTATCGCTCGTTCGAACTTGCGATCGTAAGTGTAAGCAGAGATCGATATCTCGTTCTTGAAATCGGACCGGTACGGGAATGTGACGAGTGCGCGGCGGCCGTGCATTTCCACTCGTTGAGTTCGGATCACTACGTCGTCTCGCGCGACATCGACGAAGATCGTTTGATCGGGAACGGTCGAAGTGAGGAGAGCGTTAATCGGTTCGCCGGGACGATAGATAGTCTTGTCCGTCTCCACCTGGATTTCCGCCGTGTCGGTGAGCGAAACGTGACTTTCTTTCGATCCCTTGCGACCGCTGGCGTCGATGGCCGCTACGTTCAAGTAAACCCTTTCCAGATCTTTGAACTCGCGCGGCACGCGAAGGCTGTTCGCTTTCGCCAGTCCGTAACGATTCGTTCGCAGCGTCGCGATCGTTTTGCGATCCTCCGGTCCAGACGGCGATGACCCGGCAAAAGTCACATTCAATTTGCAACGAGCGGGAGAACCATCGGCATAGTACGTCGAGACGTAAAAAGTTAAAGGCAACGTGTGGTTGTGATTCCAGAATTTATAATTGTCGATCACATAAACGTGAATGGGATTCTTCGTGACTCGCAAATCGAAGCGTCGTTGCTCGGTGCGATTCGTTGTCGGGTCCGTGAAGTATGCGGAGTAAGTCACATCCTGAAACTGCTGGTAATCGGAATCCTTCAGCTCATCGTGATCGTCCTTGAGATTTACGTTCGCGACGAACGCGCCGCTCGCATCCGTTTGTCCCTCGTATTTGTCGCCTTCAACAATGTCCCACTTCTGTTCGCGGTAATTCCACTCGCGTTGGGTTTCGCGCACCACACGCACGTCACCTCGCGTCACGGGTTGACCAAACAAGTAATCAGCGCGCACGCGTACAACCGCGTTCTGGCCTGGCAGGTAATAGCCGCGGTCGGGTTCGACTTTGACTGCGAAGTTAGGCAAGTCGTAACGGCTGATCCGTACGTCATAAGAGATGTGCGTATCTTGATCCTGGCCATCGACACCCACCCAGATGCGGTAATCGCCGAGTCGCGTGTTTTCCGGGATGGGCCAATCGACGGTGGCAACGCCGAAACGTGAACTCGTGACCACGTTGCGAAAGACAGTGACGTTTTCGGGATCGCAAATTCTGATCAGCACGTTTTGATTCGCAAGAGCGCGGCGCGAAGGAGTAAACATCAGCGCGCGCACGTGCATCGTTTGGCCCGGCTGATACATCGGTTTGTCAGGAGTGATTAGGATGCGCGCGAACTGGTCCACCATCACGCCGCCCGTAGCTTCGGCAACCACTGCTCCTCTTCGTCCAACCAGTTTGATTTCGGCGCCGGAGGGCTGGATCGTGTGAGGGAAATTGGGAAAGCGCACTGGCAACTGGAAATCCAGCAATGCGTAACCTTCGCTGTCGGTCGTCTTTGCGGATTGAAGGTTGACGCTGTGACTGTCGTCTTCGAGTAGCAGTTGACCGGTGATGGCGACTTTGGCTGCGGGTTTGTGTGTGACCGGATGACTTGCACTAACGCGAACGTGATAGATGCCGCCCTCGCGCGCCAGTTCAGAGGTCACGACGCGAAGTTCGAAAATGTCGGGCGACTGCGACAGCGAAAGTATGCCTTCCGTGATTGTGCCTTCGTGACTGACGCGATAACGCAAGCGATACCACAGCAATTCTCGACGCTCGGCATCAGTCAGAGTTGTTAATGAAAATGGAAGTGAGAGTTTGAGAGTGTGACTGCCCGGCATGATCTGTTGTGTGGTGGTGATATTTGCGTCGACGTGGTCTTGCGGATTCAGCAGCTCGAGTTGAACGTTCGCGTTCAGCGTTTCACCGGTTGAATTCTCGACGGCGAGTTGGACCTCGACCGGATCTTTCTGGATGAGAACTCTCGTGCGCGATTCATCGACCTTGACATCTCCGCCGGCATGAGTGAGCGGAACCAGCGACAGCAATAAGACAGAAAGGCACAACAGGGAAAGAAGCCCACGACGGCTCATAGTCGCCTCCCAAAATTTTTCGTTTGATTTGAGCCTCCGGGGATTGGCTCGAGGAGTTCAGCCCTGAGATGAGGAAAACGCAGGTTCAGTTGTTTGGAGTGCCGATTTTTTCGAACGGCACGTTGCCGATGTGATAGCGCTGCCAGTCTTTGTAATCGAAGTGCCACCATTCGGCTTCGTAGACCGTGAAGCCTTCTGACTCCATCGCAGAGCGAAGAAGATCGCGATGCCAGCGTTGAAGCGACGTGCCGCCGGGATAATTCGGATATGCGCGATCGGTGGTCTCATCGTACGTGCTCACCATCTCAACCGGTTTTCCGGTTTTGAGATCGTAAAGTGACAAATCGACCGCCGCACCGCGATTGTGACGCGATCCCTTCGCCGGATCCGCAACGAAGATCTTCTTGTCCTGCGGGCTCGCATCCCAAAAGACTTTTGTCACATACCACGGCCGGTAACCATCGTGAACCAGCAATCCATAACCGCTCGCCTTCAGCTTGCGACTGACGCGAACGAGTGCTTCGGCAGGTGCGCGTTGCAGAAACGCGCGCGCTTGCGAATAGAAGACCGAATCGAAGAGGTTGTTGGTCGTGGCGTAGCGCACGTCGAGTTTGATCGTTGGATCGAGTTTTGTCAGCTCGACGAAATCTGTAGGCAGGAAATTACCTGTCTCCGTGGGTGGCTCGGCGGCGAGCGCCTCAGTGAGCAAAGTCTTAACCGGTCGCACTGGTTTCACTTTGAGTTGAGTGGCGCCTTCTTCCGGACCGAGTGGTTTGCGCTCGTAGTTCGAGTCGTTGAATCTCAGGTGTGAGACCTTGCCGTTTCGATCGCGATAGAACGCGCCGGCGGCAACTTCCGTCATTGGACCATTCTTAAGCAGCGCGTACAGTTTGCCGTCTTTTTCGAGGACGATGATGGTCTCGTTATTTGAAACGTACTCGCCGATGAGTGGACGCCATGCGAGTGGCGCAGGCGCGGGTTTGGGTGTTTGAGCGACGGTTGCGACCGCCAGCAACAAAGCTATGATTACACCGAGGGATGATCGCAGTTTCATTGGGCTTTATCTCAACAGCGCCAAAGGCGCGGAATATGATAGCCAGGGGCAAGCGCGAAGCGCGTCGCCCCTGGTAACGAAATTAAAATTTTGCCCCCGCCCTGAAAGGGCGTAATAAATATTTCGGCCTTTCAGGCCTTGGCCCACTTGTTTGTTGCGTTACCAGGGGCGACGCGCTTCGCGCTTGCCCCTGGCTATCATATTCCGCGTCTTTGGCGCTAAATCATATTCCGCGTCTTTGGCGCTAAATCATATTCGGCGCCGTTGGCGCTTTCATGAGATGGCGGTCTTGATCTTGTTCAGGGCGCCGAAGAGGATTTCGTCCTCGCGCGCGATGCAGAGTCGCATGTAGTTGTCGTGCTCGTCGCTGTCGGCGAAAGCACCGCCGGGAACACCGGCCACGCCTTTGCTGATCAGCATCTCATTGAAAGCGATCGCGTCGGCATAACCGTCGGGAATTTTGGCCCACACGTAGAAAGCCGATCCGGAGTCGTAGATCTTGAACCCAACCGCGCTCAGCGTCTCGACCACAACCCTTCGTTTCTCCGCGAACTTGTCGCGCAGCACGTTGTAGTAGTTCGGATCCGACATCAAAACTTCCGCGAGCGCGAGTTGGAGCGGCGTCGGTGAACAGACGTAGAAGATGTTGTTGCTGTTGTTGAGCGGCGCAACCAGCTTCGGATTGCCGTAGACGTACCCGAGTCGCCACCCGGAAATATTCCACGACTTCGAGAACGAGTTGACCGTGATTGTTCGATCCCACATTCCATCGAGCGTCGCGATCGAAGTATGTGGATTCTCGCCGACGACGTAGTGCTCGTAAACCTCATCAGCAATGCATAGCAGATCAAACTCCTGACACACCGTGGCGATCGATTCGAGCTCAGCCGGACTGAACACTTTGCCCGTCGGGTTCGCAGGACTGCACGCAATGATCGCCCGCAACGGAAACTCCGAGCGGTCCTTCCACTCGCGACAACGCGCGCGCAGTTCGTCTACATCAAGCTCGAGATTCTCACCGTGCAGCGGTAGCACATCAGCGCGCCCGCCGAGTTCATCAAGAATGCGACGGTGATACGGATAGTAAGGTTCAAACACGAGCGCCGATGAATTCTGGAGATGAGTGTGCGCGATCGCGATCAGCGCTCCCGTCGCGCCCGGTGTAATCAACAACTCGAGCGGCGTCGCCTTCGCATCGACTTGAATGTTATTGAAGCGGGCAATCTTTCGCGCGACTGCTTCGCGTAAGTCGCCGACACCTTCGGCGGGACTGTAATGATTGCGGCTGGCCTTGATTATGTCGCTCGCCGCCTGGGCCAATTTCGGATTGATCGCGAGCTCTGATTGCCCCTGGACGAGATTCCCGCTTGATGGAACGAGTCGAGTGATGGTCCTGATTTCAGGTTGAGTTCTTGAGGTCATTTCCCCTTGAGCTGTGACATGCATGGTGTTCGTCGCGGTGGTCAGTAAGTTGAACTAAAGTGCAACAGGTTGCCCGCGAAAGCGAACCACAAAACACCGAGACACGCGAGCAGCATTATTGTTGCCTGTAGTTTGCCCCAAATAGTCCTTCGTTTGCTAATCCATGCGAGGGCTGCGTTGCCGAGAGCCACCAGAGTTCCGATTGCTCCGATAACGCCAACTACCTGGATCAGGTGAAACCACCTGCCACCTCGATCGCTGAAGACTTCGAGGTGTGTGAGCCCGTACATTGTAAGACCAAACAGCGCGACAATGAAGATCAGATCGAGCGCGAAGACGATTCGCACCAGAATGCGCAGCATAAACTCACTTGAAGTCAGTTGCAGTCGTCGATCGTAATGGCGGCGCACAAACCACGCGACTGGCCAGAGTATCAACGTCAGCAGCATCAGCCCGAGTGAGAT
>DATDFT010000065.1:0-5361 GCA_036522475.1 Pyrinomonadaceae bacterium
AGTCCTGATCTTTTGAGGAGTGCATAGAGTGAAAGCGGAATTGCAGAAGTTAGTCGCTTTGCAGAATCTTGATACCAGCATACGAAAACTAGAAAAAGAGCAACAAGCGGTACCCGAAAAGCGCGCTGAGATCGAAGGAGAGTTCGATCAGCGCGCTTTTGAAATTAGGGCCCTCGAAAGCCGTCGCGACGACGCCAAAGTCGCCCGCGCCCGCCTCGAAAACGAAATCATCGAGCAAAAAGGCCGCGCCGAACGAGCCGAACGCAACCTGATGTCGTCGAAAAAACAGGACGAATACACGGCCGCGATTCGAGAAGCCGACGCAGCCCGCAAACAGATCTCAGCCCTGGAAACACAGGTGCTCGAACAGATGGAACAGCTCGAAGAGGCGGAAGCAGCCTTGAAAGAAAGAGCCGACGAGATTGCCACTCTGAACTCGGATCGCGAGGCGAAGCTCAAGGCGTTTGACGACGACTCCGGAAGTATCGGCGATCGTCTCGCCGCAGCTCGCAAAGAACGCGAAGAAGTGTTTGCCGCACTTCCGAAACAGATGAGCAGCCTGTACGCGAGAATCAAGACTCGCATTCGCGATGGTGTGGCGGTTGCCGAAGCGCGAAATCGTTCGTGTAGCGCGTGTTTCATGGCGCTCAGGCCACAAATGATGGCTGAGATTCGTCGCGGTGAAGACGTCATTACTTGCGATAACTGTGGTCGCATTCTCTACGTTGCACAGACGGATTCAGTTAAGACAGACGCAACTGCGCCTCAGCCCAACGTTGCCGTCCACTAAGCCCCCAGGAACAGGCAGGGTTTTCAGGAAAAAGTCATGAAGGTTCTCGTAACCGGCGGCGCCGGATACATCGGAAGTGTCGTTAGCGAACAGTTGGTAAACGATGGCCACGAAGTGGTGGTCTACGACAATCTCTCGAAGGGACATCGTGATGCAGTTGTCGACGGCGCACACTTTGTCGAGCGAGATCTGCTCGACGCGAACAAGTTGCGCGAAACGCTAAACGACAATCGCATCGAAGCTGTTATTCACATGGCGGCGTTTTCGCTAGTCGGTGAGTCAGTCGAACAGCCGGCGAAGTACTATCAGAACAACGTAGTCGCTGGTCTCGTGTTGCTCGATGCGATGCGCGAGTCCGGTGTGAAACGAATCGTATTCTCTTCGACCGCAGCGACGTACGGTGAGCCTGCGTCACAGCCGATCTTCGAGACCGCGCCGGCAAGTCCCACCAATCCTTACGGCGAAACAAAACTCGCGTTCGAGAAGGCGATGCACTGGTACGAGCGAGCTTACGGCATCAGGTACGCTTCGCTCAGGTACTTCAACGCTGCCGGTGCGAGTGAGAAGTGCGGCGAGGATCACGATCCGGAGACTCACATCATTCCGATCACGTTGCAGGTCGCTGCCGGCAAACGCACGCACGTCGAGATTTATGGTGACGATTATCCGACTGACGACGGCACGTGCATTCGCGATTACATACACGTCATCGATCTCGCGCGTGCTCACATTCTCGCGCTTGACGTTCTCGGCGAACGTAGCGCGATCTACAACCTCGGTTGCGGTGGTGATGGTTACAGCGTGCGCGACGTGATCGACACCGCGCGTCGAGTAACAGGAAAAGAGATTCCCGTTCGGATGGGACCACGCCGCCCGGGCGATCCCGCTGTCTTGATTGCCAGTTCAGACAAGATCAAAAGTGAACTCGGCTGGCAGCCGCAGTTTCAGGATCTCGGGTTAATCATAGAATCCGCGTGGCGGTGGATGCTTAACCGCAGATAGCGCAGATTTGATCTGTGTTATCTGCGTTTATCTGTGGCCTATAATGTCAAACTCAAACTTCACATCGTTATCAACTCTGACCATCCCATGAAACGCTGACGTCGCCTTCACCTTGAAGTCGTTGCGGTCGATACTGAACCCACCAACCGCTCGCAGGTTGTCGCCCTGGAGTGTGACCACTGCCGGAATCATGATTCGCTTTGTAACGCCGTGCAACGTCAGATCGCCGTCAATCTTCACGTCGTAGCGTCCGGCCCCAGAATTCTTTGCAGTTACGTTAGTGCTTTGAAACGTAATGTCCGGATACTGGTCCGGATGGAACACGATGTCTTTCAGTTCCTTATTGATGATCTGCTTCTGCTGGTCGGTGAAGTCGGCGCCCGTTTCGTGGAGCGAGGCGGCCTTGACCACGAGGCGCATCGATGCAGGAGTAATCGTGTCTGGGGTAAGCTGAACTTGTCCCGTGAAGTCGCTGGCCGCAAGGTGATGACTGTGCCCTTTGAACCAGAGCAGCCCGCTGCGGTTTGCGTTCGCCATGAATTTACTCTGGCTCGCGTCGAGATTGTAGGTTACGGTGGCTGGCGGTCGGACCAGGATGCCGGGAAGTGTTACTAAGATTAGGCCAAGAATGATTGTTCGCATCGCAGGAACCTCCAAACTAAAATAACCGAACATGCCAAAAGAGCAGATCAAAGTGTCTGAAGTAAAACGAACTCGTCAAAAAGGTGGCACTGTTGTCACAGTTGATGAGTTTTTGCAGTTGGACCGTCCGAAAGGCGATCTGGTTCTTAAGGTGGGCCGCGAAGAGGTTTCAGTTACGAGTCTGGACCGCATCTACTGGCCCGATGAAAAGCTCACGAAGTTTGATCTGCTGAGTTATTACCTGAAAGTTGCTGATTACATCATGCCGTTTTTGCAGGACCGGCCCGCGATACTGCAACGATACCCGCGCGGCATCAAGGCGCCGATGTTTTTTCAACAGGACCTTGACAGTGCGCCTGCATACATCAAGACCGCACGGCTGACAAATCAGGAAGGACGGCAACTCGATTACGGCGTTTATTCAACTGTCGGATCGTTGCTTCACTTCGTGACTCTCGGAACGATCGAACAGCATCCATGGCATTCGACGGTCAAGCGACTCGACAAGCCTGACTGGATCGCGATCGATCTCGATCCGAAAAAAGCGCCGTGGGAAAACGTGTTGCAGGTCGCGCTGGTGGTGAAGGAAGTGGCGGATGAGATTGGCTTGCAGGCGTTTCCAAAGACGTCCGGATCGTCAGGTATTCATATTTACGTTCCGCTGAAGCCGGCGAATGAATACGAGAAGGTCGCGGAGTTTGCGCGTCTGTTTGCGACCGAAGTCGCGCAGCGCGCGCCGAAGATTGCGACGGTGGAACGTACGATCGCGAAGCGCAAGAGCACGCAGGTTTACGTCGATTGGATGCAGAACGCGCGCGGGAAGAGTTTGGCGGCAGTGTTTACAGCGCGCGCGCGGCCGAAGGCGCCCGTGTCGATGCCTTTGACGTGGAAGCAGATCGAGAAGGGCGTGAAGATCCAGGACTTCACGATCGTGAACGTCCCCGATCTGTTGCAGAAAAAGGGCGACGCATGGGCCGATTTCTTCAAGCATCGCCAAACGTTGCGGTTTTAATAGGTCCTATTCGTCCTAAGAGGAGCTATTTCCCTTGACCATCTCAGACCCCCGCGATTATCCTATTGCCGCGTTATGAGCCATAGCCAACATCGCTATTATTACTACTACGGCCCGCTCTCCTCTGGGAGGGACGGTCTGGCGATGGGCTGTCGGCGTGCGACGCAGTAGCACTTAAGACAAGTTTCCGAAACCGGCCATCAATCCTGGAGGATTGGTGGCCGGTTTTTTATGTCCCGAGGTAAGCAACCGTGACCAGCACAACCGAACCCCAAACGCCTTTACTCGACCACGTCGACATGCGCATGGTCGTCGCTAACGGCGACAACCTGCCACTGGATCGCAATGCCATCGTCCAACTCAACCCGGATCATCCGGGCTTCCGGGACAAAGAATACCGTGCGCGCCGCAACGCCATCGCGCAGATTGCGTTGACCTATAAACCGGGCGAACCCATCCCGTCCGCTCCTTACACGGACGTCGAGCACGGCGTCTGGCGCACGATCATGGACGCCTTGGGACCCGCCCATCGCGAGCACGCGTGCGCCGAGTATCTCGCATGTCTCGAACGTCTCGAGTTCGATCCCGATCGCATCCCGCAACTCGACGAGGTGAGTCGAAAAGTCGAAGCAATCAGCGGCTTCCGCCTCGAGCCTGTTGCCGGCCTGGTTGAGCCGCGCGTTTTCCTCGAATCGCTGGCCCGCGGAGTCTTTCTTTCAACGCAGTACATTCGCCACCACTCGACGCCGCTCTACACGCCCGAGCCCGACGTGGCTCACGAAATCATTGGCCACGCAGTGACGCTCGCGAGCAAGAGTTTCGCGGAGCTCAATCGACTGTTCGGCGAAGCAGTAACCCGCACACGAGATCCTAAAGAGTTGGACCGGCTCGCGCGTGTCTACTGGTTCACGATCGAGTTTGGCGTGTTGCGCGAAGACGGCCGGATTAAGGCGTACGGCACGGGTCTACTGTCGTCCGCTGGAGAACTCGCGGAGATGCACAACGCTGAGCTGAGGCCTTTGAATCTCGAAGCGGCGGCGAACCTCGTCTATGATCCGAGTCACTTCCAGGCATTCCTGTTTTGTGCAGATTCATTCGATAAGATGTACGAAACCCTCAGAGAATTTTTGGTTAGTTGGTAAACCAAATTTCTATGTGACGCTGTATTTTCGGATGACGCCTTGTGGTTTTTGGATCACGCAAGGCAAAGCGAAGTATCAAACGTGAGATTTCCTAGGAAATCTCATTGCCGCGGGTGCGCTCCTGCGGCATTTCCATTGCTTATAGGGGTTTTCCCCATTTGCTCACAACTAAATAGACGCCGGCGTTGGCCAGCCACCCAGGAGGTAATTATGCTAAGCAAAAGAATCGTTACTTTCGTCTTAATGCTAGTAGCCGCTCTCCTTGCGACTTCATCAGCATTGGCCCAATCAACCGCCACGCTTCAAGGCACCGTCACTGATGCCAAAGGGGCCGTGCTGCCGAATGCGACTGTCGTCGTCAGAAGCAGAAGCACCTCCGCTGAACGGACGACACAAACCGATACCGATGGCAATTATCAAATCGCCGCTTTACCTGTAGGAGTTTATACCGTCGAAGTGAGGGTGCAGGGTTTCAAGACTCAGGTCGCCGACCAGGTGACTCTCGAAGTCGCCAAAACGGCAGTTCAAAACTTTCAGATGGACGTCGGCGCCATTTCCGAACAGGTGCTGGTTTCATCCGACGTTCCCGTCATTGAAACGGCAACCACTTCGGTCGGCACCGTCATTAACCAGCGAACAGTCCAGGAAATTCCACTCAACGGACGCCACTTCGTGGACCTCGGACTGTTAATTCCCGGTTCCGTCACCCCACCGCAAAATGGATTCCTGACTGCACCCCTTCGCGGCCAGGGATCCTTCGCATTCAATACGGC
>DATDFT010000066.1:0-11435 GCA_036522475.1 Pyrinomonadaceae bacterium
GCGCTGTTTCTCGATCTGGCGCAACGAGCGGGCATGAAAGGCGTGCAGGAATGGCTTTCGTTCTACTTCAAATCTCCGCAAACCGCGCCCGGTTTATACCCCGAACACGACATCTTCATTCAATTAATGAAGCTTAAAAACACGCTGCGCCACCTGCGCGGAGAAGATTTAATTACCCACCTCGGCCTTGAATATTATGACTAAATGCGCGGCAATCCGTGTGATCGACACTTAAAACGTGCAATTAATTGTCATTAAACCTTGACAGGAAATGTCAGGCAGCAGTTAACTTAACAGCCGGTCGCCTCGGTTCTGGCACTCGAGACCGAGTTGGCGAACCTTAAACTCTTACAGACGCATCAATTCTATGTGCGGATCGTTCCTTGCTTGTAAGGCAATGGGCCACTGGATTTTGGCCCGAAGGAGCGAGAGCTGATGTTAAGTGATTGCGAAGTGGTTGAAACTAGAAACATGGAAAATACAGGTACAGTTTTCCTCGATCCCGATCAAAAGAGCCCGCGTGCTCAGGATTTTGAGGAGCGTTTGACCGCGCGGATTGTGGGTCAGGAACGTGCAGTCAGACGTATGAGCGGCCTGTATCAGATTTTTCTGGCAGGCATGAACCCTCCGAACCGGCCAATCGGTACGATGCTTTTTTTGGGACCGACCGGCTCCGGCAAAACTCGCGTGATCGAAGCTGCCGCCGAAGTGCTTTACGGCGATCCGAACGCGGTCGTGAAAATCGACTGCGCGGAGTTTCAGCACTCACACGAGATCGCAAAATTGATTGGCTCACCTCCGGGATATCTGGGTCATCGCGAGACCTCGCCGATGCTTACCCAGGAGAATCTCGATCGAATGCACACCGACGACATGAAAGTCTCGCTGGTGCTGTTCGATGAAATCGAAAAGGCTTCCGACAGTTTGTGGCAACTGCTGCTCGGTATTCTCGACAAGGCGACGTTAACACTCGGCGACAATCGTCGCGTCGACTTCTCGAAGGCGATGGTGATCATGACGTCAAACCTCGGTGCACGCGAGATGTCGGAGCTAATCTCCGGCGGTATCGGATTCGCGCCCGGCAAAGGTACACGATCGCCGAATGACACCGAGGTGGACCAGAAAATTTATCGCACTGCGGTCGAAGCTGCGCGGCGTAAGTTCTCGCCTGAGTTCATGAACCGTATCGATAAGGTCGTCGTGTTCCGTTCGTTGAAGGAACACCACCTGCGCAAGATTCTCGATCTCGAGTTGCAGGCGGTTCAGGATCGCATCATGCAATCAGCGGGAACCAAGTTTGTCTTTCAGTGCTCCGATTCGGCGAAAGACATGCTGATGAAGGAAGGACTGGACTACAAGTACGGTGCGCGCCACCTGAAGCGAGCGGTTGAGAGATTTCTGGTGTATCCACTTTCGAACCTCGTGGCCACGGGTCAGATTGGTTTGGGAGATCTCGTGCACGTCGACGTTGACGGCATTCGACAACGGCTGGTGTTCTCGAAGAGCTCCGGCGGCGCTTTGATTCACGAGATGGAAAAAGGCGCAGAGGCGCCCGACACTTCGACCGAGACGCTGTCGGGTGGTGTTGGGTTACCGATACCAGCGGCTTCGAAGGCAGCGAAGAAGGGTCACGGACGCGGCGAAAAGGCCGAGAGCTAAAAGCTTAGCCGCAGAGAAACGCACATTGACGCGGATTAGATAATTCTGATCCGCGTTATCTGCGTTTACCCGCGGTTTAGTTTTTTCAGCGCCTCGAAAGCGATGTCCGCCAGGAATGGATCTTCTGATATCGAGGCGGCTTTTAGTGCGGGCGCGGCAGAAGGATCACCGATCAGGCCGAGTGAGCGTGCTGCTTCGCGACGTACATCAGAAGGAAGGGTCTCGTTACTGAGAGTTGCGATGAGTGCGGCCGTGCCGGCGCGACTTTTGATCTTTCCGAGAGCGACGGCAGCAGCGCGAAGCACGAACGGATTTGCCTTTTTCGTCGATGACAGCGTTTGCACAAGCGGCACGACTGCGGCTTCATCGGCAATTTCGCCGAGCGCGACCGCAGCAGCAGCACGCACACCAGCTTCCTTATCAATCAACAGTCGTTCGCTTAACGCGGCAGTCGCGGTTCGACTTTTCGTGTGTCCGAGGGCATAGGCTGTTTCCCGGCGAACGAATTCGTCTTTGTCGTTCAGTAACGGAAGGAGATAACCGGCACTAGCATCACTTCCAAGTGACAAGATCGCCTTTGCGGCAGTCGCGCGAACGATCGGGGCAGCGTCCTGTAGCGCCGGAAGAACTGCTCGTGATGCCGCTTCACGACGCATCGCGCCGAGTCGCATCACCGCATCACGACGTTCCTCTACGTCACTTGAGTTCAGGCGCTGCTGTTGCTGCTGGATCGCGTCCTGCCCCAGCGCCGGCACACAGATCAGCCACAAAAAAGCACAAAAGCTTAGGAGTTGGATCAAACCTTCTCTTCTAAACTTTTGTGTTTTTTGGTGGCCCATTCAGATGTGAGCGCTTGCTCGCCGCTCGGCTTTGCGCCGGACTGCTTCCCATTCGTATGCCTGGCGAGCGCGGCGATTTTCGTGAGCATCGACAAGGGTCGCCAGCACTTCATCGTCACCGGCTGATGGACCCGTTTTGGACCGTCGCTTCGACTCCATCGCCGAAATGTAATCCAAAACCTCACCCACTTCAGCTTCGCTCATGGCGTCGAGCTTCAAAGCAAGAAACTGGCGTTGATTTACATTATTGGCCATTTTCGTGCTCCTTTTCCCGATAGTGTCGGGCGATTCGCGGGAGGACACTATACACGAATTTAGACCGGATTTACATGACCTGATGGGATTTACCGAATAAATCCTGGTCTAATCGATGCGGGAGACGAGACCATGCACCGTATCAACGATGAGCACGGCGATTGGAGGATAGACGATCAAATCGAGAATCATGCTTGACTGCACTGCGATCACCTGATGCCGAAACAGCAGCGTCACGTCACCGAAGAAGTCCTGCATGTGCCAACCAATGTAAAGACCGATTCCCATGCTCAGGAAGTAACCGACGAGGAGAAACGTATACGCAGAGAAACGAGTGAACGGCTGTTCCGGCAACGCTTCCTGAGTGATGATCGAACCTTGTATCGGGCTTGGTTTGTAAGTGTAATGGGCAAGGTATTCACGCAGGCGATTGGCCAGATGCCAAACGCCGATCACAAACAATGTCAGCACGATCACACGCCCCATCGTCGAAAACACGTGCCACAACTGCGGCCGCATCATCGCGAGAAAGAACGTCGATAAGAACAGCGAGACGGTAGTGAACACTGCCCGCTGGCGTTCGCGATTCTCAAGACGATCGCGTTCGAGCACTTCGTCAACCAAACGATCCCACTTCGCCTGCACCGCGAGATTGCGCGCGCGCTTCGCGTGGGGATTGTTCGAGTCGAGAATGGAGTAGCTGCGGTTCTTTTGTGCCTTCAACTGCTCGTCGTAGTAAGCACGCTCTTGCGGATCGATGAGTGTGTGATAAGCCCTGGACAACAAGGCAAACTGGCGTGCGGCTTCGGAGTTGGGATTCAGATCAGGATGACTTTTGCGCGCAAGTTTGCGGTAGGCCGATTTGATTTCGGTCTGAGACGCATTCGTCTTAACGCCCAAAATTCTGTAGTAGTCAATCACTGTGCTTCTCTAAACTCCGGAAAGCCAGCGATGGGTGGCTGAGGACACGGCGTCCCTCGGCTCTGGAAGTATACCACCGCGCGCAAGAAATTTGCGGCTGCTTTGCGTCAACTAAGATGGCAGTTTTGGCTAAGGGGGGTGCCAAAGGGGAGCCGGGCAAATACCTCGAGCGGCATTCGAGGGGGCGAGGACGTATAACTAAGGCGACTCGCACCCTTTGGCGGGTTGCACTTAGCCAGTACAACCGCCATGCCATTGCTCCTTATTCAAAAAACCCAAGAAAACTGACCGATGCCGTACAAACGCAGCCGTAAAGTGTGAACAGTCGAGGACACCGGTGTCTACCGCTAACGACACCCCTCGTTTATTTCTGGCTCGCTCGCTCCACGATTCGCAACAGGGTTCTGACGGCGATGCCCGTCGGACCTTTGGATCGGTAAGGCTTTGCATCGTCACCCCAGGCGGTACCCGCGATGTCCAGGTGAGCCCATGAAATCCCATCGGCGAACTCCTTCAGGAACGCGGCGGCTGTAATCGTGCCGGCCTTGCGGCCGCCGACGTTCTTGATGTCAGCGATGTCCGAGCGAATCTGTTTCGAGTATTCCTTGTCGAGCGGCAATTGCCAGAACTTTTCTCCGACTTCCCTGCCCGCCGAGATGATCTCGTCAATCAGGTCCTGGTCAGTTCCGAGCACTGCGGCGTTCACGTCGCCTAATGCGATCGAGACAGCGCCTGTGAGCGTGGCCATGTCGATGATCTTCGTGGCGCCCAGTTTTTTCGCATAGGCGATGGCGTCAGCGAGGATCAATCGACCTTCAGCGTCGGTGTTGATGATCTCGATCGTCTTGCCCGTCATTGCCTTCACAACGTCGCCGGGTTTCGTAGCCTTGCCGGATGGTAGGTTTTCGGTGCACGGCGCAACGCCAAGAATCGGAATCGGCGGTTTCAACTGCGCAATTGCACGCAACGCGCCAATGACGGTGGCGCCACCAGTCATGTCGTACTTCATCAACTCCATGTTTTCGCCCGGCTTGAGCGAGATGCCACCGGAATCGAAAGTTACTCCCTTGCCGACGAAAGCCAACAGCCCTTTGTGGTCGGGAGCCGGATTAGCCGGCGTGTACTTCAGAATGATCAGCTTTGCGGGTTGGTCGGAACCGCGCGCGACACTCAACAAGGAACCCATGCCTTCCTGTTCCATGCGCGCTTCGTCAAGGACGTCGATGCTGAGTCCAAACTCACTCGCGACCTCTCGCGCGCGTTCCGCCATATCGGTTGGCGTCATGTAAGCGCCGGGCTCATTCGCCATGTCACGCGTGAAGTTTACCGACTCGCCAACTATCTTTCCTTCCGTCACACCGGCCTGAAGAGCGCCGGCATCGGCGTCTTCAACCACTAGCACCAACCGATCGACGGTCTTGTCTTCTTTTTCAACTGTCCGATATTTGTCGGGATCGAAGAGAGCGATGTATGCGCCTTGAACTGCGGTAGCTGCTGTAGTACGCGCGTCGCCGGAGAATCGCGGCAGCACCGCAATCGACTTGACGTTCTTGCTGCGCAACGATCGCACTGCCGTTCCAGCCATTTGCGAAACAGTTGAGCTCTTGTAGTCCGCGTTTTCACCAACGCCAATCAAAAGCAGACGACGAGCCTTCAGCTTCTGATTTCCGACAAGATGAAAATACGCAGTCTCTCCTTCTTTACCGCTGAACTCTTCCGCATCGAGTGCCGAACGCACCAGACCTCCGGATAGTTCGTCTACCTTTTTCAAAAAACCACTGTCGGCTTTTTCATTTTTAAAAACGGCAACCGCCAGAGCTTGCACGTCAAGCTCTTCAATTGGTCCCCTGCTGGCTTCAACTTGCATGGTGAGTAGGTTCTCCTGGGATTGGGAATTATTTATTACGTTCTTTCAATTGGGCTCGCGTCTCTCGCTCCACTGTTCGCTTCAGCTCGGCCTCTCGTTTGTCATACATCTTCTTACCGCGTGCCACTCCAACTTCAACTTTGATCCTTCCGTTTTTGAGGTAGAGCTGTGTGGGAACGAGAGTCATTCCCTGTTTGGCCGTGGCTTCGTCCAGTCGGGATATTTCACGTTTATGAAGCAGCAGCTTGCGAGTCCTTAGTGGATCGTGGTTCTCGCGGTTGCCATGAGAATACGGCGAAATGTGTGCATTAAACAACCACGCCTCACCCTCACGCACGGAAACATATGCTTCTTTGAGCTGGACTCTGCCATCCATGGCACTCTTTACTTCAGTGCCCGTCAGCGCAATTCCGGCTTCGTATTTATCCGAAATATGATAATTGTGAAAGGCCGCACGATTGGCCGCTAAAACTTTTTCTTCTTTTGTCATTACATGCCGCTGTTAAGCACGTCGTGACGAGTAATGATGCCAACGATTCGGCCGTACTCTTCTACCAACACCGCCGGACTGGTCTGCAAACGTCGCGTCACTTCTGAAGAACTCGCATCGATATCAACTGTTGGGAAACTTTGTTCCATCACTTCACTGACCGACGACGTCAGCAATTCTCTGTTACGCACCACTTTCGCGAGTACGCGATTCTCGCGCAACGAACCGACCGCGCGCCCTTCTTCGAGCACAGGTATCTGCGTCAGGCCAAGATCGTCCATCTTCTCGAGTGCGTCTGCGACACTGTCATGCGGCGCCACGTAAATCAGCGACTTCGGCGCCTGTGGTTTCTTGGTTCCGCTGATCAAGCCGGCAGTCACTTTTTGCGGTTCGAGCAGTCGCTTCTCTTTGAGCCACTCATCCGAGTGATGCTTCGACAAATAATGTTCGCCGGTATCGCAGACGATGAACACAACGATCGCGTCTTCATCGAGTGTGGCGGCAACGCGCAGTGCCGCTGCGAGATTAGTCCCTGTGGATCCGCCGCAGAAGATTCCCTCCATCCGTCCCAACAAGCGTGACATCTCGAACGAATCACGATCCGTGACGTTGATCACTTCATCGACGTACTTGATATGAACGTTCGGTGGCACGATTTCCTGGCCGATCCCTTCGACGAGATACGGAGTCGCCTCAACGATTTTTCCGGTCTCTTTATAAGTTTTGAAAATCGAGCCGTAAGGATCGGCGCCGATGATGCGAATCCTCGGATTCTTTTCCTTGAGAAAGCGACCGGTGCCGGAGATCGTGCCGCCCGTGCCGAGACCGGCGACGAAGTGCGTTATCCTGCCTTCAGTCTGACGCCACAACTCGGGACCGGTAGTGCGATAATGCGCTTCGGGATTTGCCGGATTTGAATACTGATCGGGATAAAAAGAGTTCGGAGTTTCTGAAGCGATTCGACGTGCGGTCGAAACGTAATGATCCGGCGTTCCGGGTTTTGCGGAGACGGGTGTAATGACCACGTCAGCGCCCAGCGCTTTCAAGTAGCGCGACTTCTCAACCGACGCTTTGTCAGTCATGACAAAGATGCACTTGTAACCTTTGACAGCCGCAGCGATCGCGAGACCGATGCCGGTATTTCCCGACGTCGCTTCAACTACGGTGCCGCCGGGTTTCAAAATCCCTTCGCGTTCAGCGGCTTCAATCATCGAAATGCCGATTCGATCTTTAACTGAATAACCCGGGTTCAAACTCTCCATCTTGGCGAACACTTGCGCCTTCACGTCTCGCGCGAGTCGATTCAACTTCACCAGAGGCGTATTTCCGATCAGCCCAAGAACGTTTTGCTGGAATTCCATCAGAGTCTCCGACAGTCTGATAAATGCGGAACTATCTATATAGCAGAAACTTTTGAAGGGGGCTAATTGAGGATAGGCAAGTTTCACGCAAAGGCGCAACACGCAAACAGAACAACCTCACATCTACTTTGGCGGCTTTGTTTGGGGCTTTGCGCCTTTGCGTGAACCGGCTTTTAAAATGTTTGGGCCCGGACGTGCTCTCCCCTTCACATCCGGGCCCTTACAAGGCCACTCATCTTACAATGCGTGACCGAACTTTAGACTCGCACCTTAGAAGCGGCGGTGCCGTCTGTTATCTCTGAGCTTGTAGGTGTAGAGCGCCGCTCCACCGCCACCTACGATCGCGCCAATAATCGCGCCCTTCGTGCCACCAACTGCCGAGCCGAGTAAAGCACCTGCGCCGGCTCCGATACCCGTGGTGAGCTTGTCGCGATGTTGATCCCAAAACGACCGGTCCCGATCCCACCGATAACGCCGTCCGTTATAAACTTGATCTCGATAACGGTAATCCTGAGTACGTTGTTCATACCGTCTGGAGTTGTCGTAATACCGTGACCGCGTCTGTGCTCCAGCCGGAATCGCCGTAATCGTTAATGCCAGCAAACAGAATATTGTTACTAACCCCTTTTTCATTACCACTTGGCCTCCGTCGCATCTTTTGGCAAGGTGTGTGCCAACGGGCGATTGCTTCAACAACTGCGCTTTTTTGCAGTTTTATCGATACTCGGACGAAAAGTGGCTCTTATCGCGTTAACCATAACGTGCGCATTCTGTGAGGTCAGTCACCTTTTGGGGTAATCTGTCCACACACTTTTTGAAGTTCAACAATGAAAATACTGATTCTCGACAGCCGACAGATACGTGAGTTGCTGCGAATGGAAGATTGCATTGAGTTGATGGCCGATGCGCTTGCGGCACTCGCGCGCGGTGAAGTGTTTCAACCGCTGCGCACGATCGCGCGACCGCCCGACGCACGCGGATTACTAGGCCTCATGCCCGCGTATCGCGCCGGAGAAGACGGCGCGTTTGGATTGAAAGCTATCTGCGTGTTTCCTGGAAATCCGGCGCAGGGCAAGGACGCGCACCAGGGCGCGGTGATGTTGTTTAGTCGCGAGACGGGCGAGTTGCTGGCGTTGATGAATGCGTCGGAGATTACCGCGATTCGCACTGCGGCGGTGTCGGCCGTTGCGACTCGATTACTCGCACGCGGAGATGCCGAAAACCTCGCGATTATCGGTGCGGGCGTGCAGGCGCGGACACATCTCGCAGGTCTCGCGTATGTGCGTTCGATCAAGCGTGCGCGCGTGGCTTGTCGAAACATCGAACACGCTCAACAACTCGCTGATGAGATGCAGTCTAAAGTGTCGTTTCCGATTGAGGTGGTTGGGACGAATGAAGAAGCGGTACGCGGTGCGGATATTATCGTCACTGCGACATCCTCGCTGGAGCCGGTTATTAATAAAGACTGGATCTCGCCCGGCGCTCACGTAAACGCCATCGGGACACATTCGCCCAACTCGCGCGAGGTCGATAGTGGAACGATCGCTGTCGCACGAATTTTCGTAGATCGCCGCGAGTCGGCGTTGAATGAGGCGGGCGACTATTTGCTGGCTGCGAAGGAAGGTGTTGTAACGCCTGACAGTATCGTGGCCGAAATTGGAGAACTCTTGATAGGCGCGAAGTCAGGCCGCACATCGGAGAGCGAGATCACTCTCTTCAAATCTCTCGGCCTCGCAATCGAAGACGTCGTCTGCGCCGATTACCTTTATAAACAAGCGACAGCTAACGCTTTTGGTTCCTACGTAGAGTTCTAGCCACTAAAAGGCACATAACTCACCAACAAAACTGATTAAAATCCTTTTTTGTGTCTTGTGTGCCTTTTTGTGGCTAGATAAGTCTGTCGCCCGAAACGGTCACCGAGTCCTGCCGGTAGTGACAACCGCGACTCTGCCGGTTGTGCTGCGCGGCGTGCGCCACGATCAGCGCTACTTCAACCGCGTTACGCAAACCAATCAAACCATCCGACAGCTTCGTGCTTCGGTAAAACGTCTCAATCTCATTCCAAAGATGCCGCAGCTCGCGAATCGCACGCGACAGTCGATCGCCACTGCGTACGAGCCCGACGTAGTGCCACATGATGTTCTGAATCGTCTGCATGTCACCCTGGATCAAAGCGGTATCCGGCTCGTCTCGCAAACCACTCTCATCCCAAGGCGGAATGTCATCAAACTCCGGCGCCGCTCCGTTCCCTTTTGTGAGCGCTCTCTCGATCTCGAGCGCCGCTCGATTTCCCCACACGAGTCCTTCCAAAAGCGAAGTTGACGCAAGCCGATTCGCGCCGTGAACACCCGTGCAACTGATCTCGCCAACCGCATAAAGATTTCGAATCGTCGAACGCGCCCACTCATCCACCAGCACGCCGCCGCAAAAATAGTGCGCCGCCGGAACCACAGGCACCGGCTCGTGCGAGATATCGAGACCAACCTTCAAACACTCTTCATAGATAAACGGAAAACGTTCGCGAATCTTCTCGGCGGGCATGTGCGAAGCAATATCGAGCAGCACGTACGAATACCCACGCGCTTCCATCTCGTGATGAATCGCACGCGCCACAACATCGCGCGGCGCGAGATCCTTCCACTCCGGCGCGTAACGCTCCATGAACGGATGCAGATCCGGCGTCAGCAACACGCCGCCTTCTCCACGCACCGCTTCACTGATTAACAGCCCCTCAGCGCCCGGCGCAGCGAGTGCAGTCGGATGAAACTGAACATACTCGGCATTCGCGATCCTTGCGCCTGCGCGATGGGCCATCGCGAGTCCATCACCACGCGCGCCAACCGGATTTGTCGTGTTGCGATAGATTCGTCCCAAACCACCGGTTGCGAGAATGATCGCGTTCGCAAGGAAACGATGTACCGTCTTTTCGCGGCGGTCGAAGACGTAACAACCGTGGCACGAAACCTCGCGATAGTTATCGAGCGGATCGCGCGAATGATGAGGGAACGTGATCAGATCGACCGCAGTCGCTTCAGATTGGATCTCGATGTTTGGATAGTTTTTCAGTGATGCGACAAGGCCGTTTATGATCGCGAGTCCGGTTGCATCGCCAACGTGCAGGATCCGGCGACGCGAGTGAGCTGCTTCCTGCCCCCAAACCGGCGCGCCATTTTCAGCGTGATCGAACACGACGTGCGCCGTGCGTTCGAGCACCTCATTCAGCAGCAGCGGACCTTCTTCAGCGAGAATTCGCGCTGCCGCGGGTGAAGTCACGCCTGCGCCGGCAGCAACGATGTCTTCGAAAAGTAACTCGGCAGTATCGTCAGGACCGCGACCGATAATGCCGCCCTGCGCGTAACGCGTGTTTGATTCGTGAACGTCGGCGGCGCGTGTGATGATGGTGATTTGGCGCTGAGGATTTCGAGCCAGACGTAAAGCCGCGGTTGCACCGGCGATGCCGCAACCGATAATTAAGACTTCAGTCTCCATTAATCAGTCTTCTCGTCCGATCTCAAGCATCCGCTCGACCGAACGCAACGCGCGCCGCCGAATGTCTTCGGGAATGAAGATTTCAAACTGCTCTTTCTGCAACGACTCGAGCGTGTCTTCCAGCGTGATCTGGTTCATGTGTGGACAACGCACACTACAGAGCCGCAACATCTCCTTGTCGGGATTCGCGGCGGCGATGTTGTCGCCCATCGAGCATTCAGTCAACAACAGATAACGCGGCGCGTTCGTCTTCTCAACGTAACGAATCATCGCCGTCGTGCTACCGGAATAGTCCGACGCAGCCACGACTTCGGGACTACACTCCGGATGCGCCAGGATCACGACGTCCGGAAACTGCTTGCGCACGTTCTGAATGTCTTCAACGCTGAACTTGTCGTGCACCTCACAACGACCGGGCCAGCCAATCATCTGGTAATTGAGCTCGTCGGGAAAATTCATGCGCGGTTCGCGCGTCGGGTAAATGATCTCTTTCCCAGTCTCGCGCGCGACGTTCCCGGCGAGGTATTCATCGGGGATGAAGATCACTCTGTCAG
>DATDFT010000067.1:0-5233 GCA_036522475.1 Pyrinomonadaceae bacterium
CAGTCGAGTTTGTTGACCGCGTTGTATGCGATAACAAAGATGCCGATTCGCTTTTTTTTTCGATCAGTCATGACTCTTGGTTATTGAAGCACTCAATGTGTTGTGTGTTTGCGAGCGCGTAAAGATGATTGCCTGATCGTCTTCGTAGACTTTCAACCACTCACGATCGTTGCGAAGCAGGCTCGCCAGCGGAGCATCAGGCGAGATCAACACGGTTCGAATTGACAGCCGATCGAGAGGTTCAAACCATCCCGTCCCACCATCGTAAGTATTGAATGCTTCGTACATGAACTGATCGCCGTAAACGTCAGCGCGACCGTCGATGTACACAGGATAGGCGCCGTTAAACCGGCGTATGAGATAACCGCCCCAACCGTACCGGTTAAAGATCGGACCAGGCAGTTTCTTCGACTCTAGAAAATTCACCGCCGCTTGCGGATAGTTCGTTGCCTCGTACACGGACTGATTCGTGACGAAGTGTTTTATGAGAGCAAAGTCCAGAACGGCCGGCGCCAACAGAAGGAGCAAAGCAAATAGCGCCGCCGTCCTGGGTTCGGACCCTTGTGGAGCAGTCAAGCGAAGCTGCCAACCTCGGGCCAACATCAGTTCCCAAACTTGTTGCGCAAACATCGGAGCAGTGATCAACGCGAAGATCGGTATGTGTCGCGCCGATCGCAAAGCTGCGAGACCCGTGATAAAGAGGAGAAACACTTCGCTCGCCCGCAAGCGTTTCGAACATAACGCCAGCACGGCGACGAGGAGGAAAAGATACAGCGCCAGCGGCAGAAACATCGGCTGGTGGAAGTTTGGTGAGGCCCACTCCTGAATGAATGTCGCCATCGAAGGCGAGCGAAGCGTCTCGAGCGGATACGAAAACATGCGGAAGCCGTTCGGGTTCAGCGGCACAACGGCAGCGCACGCGATCAGCGTGACCAGCAAGCGCGGTATCAACTCAAACTTGCGATCGAGTGCCACACTGATCAAGTAGAGTCCGATCAGTCCGAGCCCGAGCGCAAAGCCCGCGTGCAGGTTCACCCACAACAGCATCAACGGCACCATCCAAAAAAGGCGCCTGCTCTTCCCATCGTCCGCATAGCTGGTGAGGAACGCGATGAAGGTGCTCGCGAGCAGCAGCGTGATCATTTGCGGTCGCACGCCGAACAGCGGCGACGAGGCTGCGACAGCGAGAAGAATCGCAAACGCCGCGACGTAAGGCTTTCCCTTACACCGACGATAGACGAGGTAAAACGCTGCGGTGATGAAACCGGCGAACGCAACCAGCAACCCGGCCCAGCCACTCGCGCGAAAGATCGCGTAGATCACTACTTCCGACAACCACTCGTGTGTGACCCATTCGGATCCTGCTTTTGTGAACGAGTAGATATCCGTTTGCGGAATCGCTCGTGAGGCGACGATGTCCTGCCCGGTTTGCAGATGCCACCACAGATCCGGATCGATAAACGCACTCTGGCGCACAGCGAGTGCGAAGATCATCAGGAAGAACGCCAGCGGAAAAATGTGGCGGAATGTGATCTTGGTTCTCATCTTCTGGGAATGCGGTAGAGCCTACGCACGCTGGCGGCGCTTGATAATCAGGTAACCTAAACCGACAACGATCACGACAATGGCTACCACGGTTGCGGTATCGAAGTGCATGGGGGATCTCCTTTGCTCGAGATTTTTAGAGCTGTCTTGCTATAAAAGACGCATCGCCGGAAGAGTTCCAACATGCGTCCACAACAAAAAAGCGTCTTGCCTTGTAGCTCCCATGAAAGCCTGGTCCTAAGTCGTAAAAAAACTAATTCCTAACGGGGAGGCGTGGAAATACGGCCGGAGTTGCGGCGCTGTTCTCCTTCGCCCTCAACGCTTCAGCGTAGTGAAAAATAATTTTGTCCTTGTCCGGAATGAGTCCGACGATCTGCGTGTCGTTTTTAACAACTGCTGCAAACTGCTTGCTTCCGCGTATAACCGCGTCGTCGCCTTTTTTGAAGCCCCAAACGATCGCTGCCGGCGCCGTGTACGGGAAGATCAGCGCAGACGTTGCGGCTGCTCCAACGGCAAGAACACCCGCCCGGTTTCCACCTTCCGCGTCGGCTGTTAGCTGCACCGGAATGCGCGTGCCGTCGATTGCAAGGATGTGCTCCATCTCAACAGTCAGCGCGCCGCCTCGGCCAAAGCTTCCCGCCTTCTTGAGTTTTACAATTTTCGCACGTGCGACCGTTCCTCGCGGAATCAGCAATATGCCGTCGGCATAAACCGGACGCACAACCGAGAACGCTATCGAGTTGTTGACCTTGAAGTCGGCAGACGATACGGGATAGAGCGTTTCGACCGTGATCACTGTGTTTTGCGGAATCGTCACGCTCTTGAGTAGTGATTGGGTATCCGGCTGATCGGTCTCAGGAAGATTCGGTGGTCCGTTAGGTACAACCGACATGAAGTGCAGGACGTTTTCGGGCACGCCGCGTCTTTTCAAATCCTCGAGAACGGGTGGAAAGACGTCGAAGGCGCAATGCGAAGTCATGATGGTGGCGATGATGAGATGAGATTTCATACCGTTATCGACCATCTGCAAAATGTCGCGATTGCGCAGGACGCGCGTGGGGTGTGGTTGTGAGTCGGGTTTCTGCGCAAAGGTTTCAACGGAGTTAGTCAGAAGTAGAAAAACGGTGATAGTCAACCAGTGTTTCCATCTCATACTCGCACTCCTGGCGTAAAACAAAGTTCGGGGAGGTAATTACTCGGCAAGCAATGTGCCGCCATAATCGTGCCTAAACCTTAGGTTTTCGCGTCTTCACCGCTTTGATAGTGGGCGCTCAAACTCAACTGCTCGCCAGCGAGCAGTTTCCCGTGTTCGGGGGATGCAGGTTTTCGAAGAATTCGAGCGGGCATACTGGTTGCTGACGCCGAACCGGAATCCTGGGACTCGCGAGTCGAAAATGGATTTACTTTATCGGTGTCGCTGTGATATTCGCCTTGCCAAACCACTTGGCAGGTTACGTTCAGGACAACTACCTCTCCGCCTTCATGCTCGGCTTCTTACTCTTCCACTTCGTTCTCGACTCGCGTATCTGGCGCATTCGTGGTGACCAGGAGCTCGCTCGAGCGTTGAATCTTTAGACTTGACACAAAACCGAAAGGGGTGGACCACCTGAGTGGCCCACCCCTTCAAATGGTCGGGGCTGGGTGGTTAGTGCATCGAACGGAGCTGGTGTCCGTCAAGATCTTCTTCCTGAATAAATCGCACCGCCATCACGCCGTACTGCTTGAGCCGGCGATAGAGCTTGCTGCGATCGATTCCCAGTGCGGCTGCGGCCCGCACCTGGTTGCCACCAAACTGCTGTAGTACCGAGAGGATGTAACGCTTCTCGATTTCGGCGAGCGGCACCGTGTCGTTCATGTAAGCCTGGAGCACTTGCCTGAAGTCGTCCGCACTCGGTTGCGGTTGCGAACTCATGATCTCGGGCGGCAGATCCGCAATACCCAAGTCGTCTTCGAGTCCGATCGCCAGCGCATACTCGATCGTATTCTCGAGCTCGCGAACGTTGCCGGGCCACGGATATTCGGAAAGAGCACGCATCGCTTCGGCTGTAAACTTTCTCAACGGCTGTCCGTTTCTCTCCGACTTCACGCGCAGGAAGTGTTCGACCAGAAGCCTCACATCCTCGCCTCGGGTGCAGAGCTCGGGCACGTGCAACGGCAGCACACGCAAGCGATAGTAAAGGTCAGGACGAAAACGACCTTCGGCAACGGCCTGAGCCAGATCACAGTTGGTCGCGGAGATGATGCGTACGTCGATCGCGATGTTGGCCCGCGCACCGATGCGCCGCACCGTGCGTTCCTGCAACACGCGCAACAACTTCGCCTGCGCCGAGAGATTCAACGCGTCTACTTCGTCGAGAAACAACGTGCCGCCGGAAGCTTTTTCAAAGAGACCGCTCCGGTTCTCGTGCGCGCCCGTGAAGGTACCGCGCTGATGACCAAAGAGCTCTGCTTCGATAAGCGTTTCGGGAATGGCGGAACAGTTGATATCGACGAAAGCGTTGTCACGCCTTGGACTCATGTCGTGGATCGCGCGCGCGGCGAGTTCTTTGCCGGTTCCGGTCGCACCGGTGATGAGTACCGAAGCGTCCGTTGGCGCAACCCGTTCGATCACTGAGAAGAGTTTTTTCATCACCGGCGATTGGCCGATTAGAGTAGGAGATTTCGAAGTGCTGAGTCTGGGAGTTTCCTGCTTGTCAATAGCTATCGCGTTCGACCTGGCGTGGTTGCTCACATGGTTAGTGGACCAACCATCGACAACCGTGGGAGTTGCTAGGGGCATTAATCAACTAACTCCAAAGGTTAAGATTTATTTCGCTCAACGGCGACTTGGGATGAGTCTCCGCTGGGATTCAACCCTGGGAGCACTCCTTTCAAAACTGGAATAACAAAACGCTTAAACGACTTGATCTTCCGAATTGCTTTGAGCCGACCCTGTTTCGCGACGCTGATTTTTGCGTTTACCGATTTGACACTCGTCACCCCCGAGGGAGCACCGCAGTGTGACCTTGTTCGATTGAAAAGTGGACCGGACGAGACCCTTGGTAGGGTTTTGGGTAAAGCTAGGTTATTGCTAACTCGAACAGCCCTATGCTGCCAGTATCAGACATGTGATCCTTAAGCCGCCTCGCAACTCAAGGGCCATCATTTCATCGGGTGACTTTCTGCACAATTCCTCACTAAAAGACTCGTAAAAATTGTTGTTCACTCAGAAATGTCCAGCATCTGGACGCTCTTTCTAGAATTTGGATTTCGATGTGAGTGCCTTCACTTATTGTGACTGGAACACATCGATCATTACATCTTTTAATTACCTGCCGTGGAAAAATGAGACGACAAACTATGAAGTCACTTCAGTTACACGTCTGTGCGCTATCAGACGTTTAGAAACACTTATTTGAATTCACTCGCGATGCTGTCTATCACGCTTTACATCTCAGCGCTAACGTTACTCTTCCTGCTTCTCGTTATCACAAATCGCGGCCTCGGAATGCTTGAAGCGATCATCATCGCGTGCGCGCTTGTCTACCTGATTCTCGATACACGAGAAGAATTGCAGAGACGCAAACTCGAACTCCGCTGCTTGCAAGACCTGGAGCGACGAATCTCTGCACTGCTGCGTTAAACAAACATGACCATCATCATCAACGCCACAATGAGTTTTTTTGCCGCACTCGTATTTCACGAGTTG
>DATDFT010000068.1:0-9754 GCA_036522475.1 Pyrinomonadaceae bacterium
CGAGCCGGCGGCAGTAGTCCTGAAGCATGTAAACGCCGGCGCGACCGTACGGCGCGTAGACCATCAGGTACATTGCGCCGTCAGGCTTCAAAGCAGACCGTAACGCACGCAGGCCGGCGTCCGGATCGGCGAGATGGTGCAGGACGCCGGTGCAAATGATGTGATCGAAACGTTGGTCCAACTCGTTCACGTTCTCGATCTGCACTTGCCGCGTTTCGAGATTTGTTAAGTTGTACTTCTCCTTGAGCCGCTCAGTGTGTTCGAGACTCGTCACACTGACATCGACGCCAACCACGCGCGCCGAGGGATGACAGATCGCGTACTTCGCGGATTGCCACGTTCCGCATCCCGCAACGAGGACCTCAAGATCGGTTCGATATTCCTTGTACGGCCAGAGCAGATGAAACTCGGCGCGCGAAACATTCTCATCCTGGTACATTTCGCGAGCACGGTCGAGATTTTCCACTGGAGGCGGATACGGATGACCCGTGTAGAACTCGCAGATCGGGTCAGTGGCTTTTGGAGATTTTGACGTCATAATCGTGAGTATCCGCGGATTATATAGATTTTGGCTTTGTCTCAAAAGTCAGCGATCACGCTTGGGGAGGTCAGTACCTCCTCCAAGGTTGACGTATCATGCGAGGTGAAGAACGATTAAGAGAATAAGGAGACATCGTATGTTGACCCAGGCTGAGACTGCCGCTGCTTTCGCTGAACTACACCAACGCGCCGGAACGTTCATTATCCCGAACCCGTGGGATGTCGGTAGCGCGATCCTGTTGGCGCACGCAGGATTCGAAGCACTCGCAACGAGCAGTGCCGGCTACGCATTCTCGATCGGCAAGTCAGACGGAAATGTCGGTCGTGATCAAACGCTCGCACACGCCGCGGAAGTTGTCGCGGCCACCGGCCTGCCTGTCAGTATCGATCTGGAGAACGGCTTCGGCGATGCTCCTGAGGACGCTGCGGAAACGATTCGGCTCGCTGCCGGTACAGGAGCGGTCGGCGGTTCAATTGAAGACCGGTCGAAACGCGCAGACGATCCGATCTACGATCGCGCACTCGCAACAGATCGAATCAGGGCCGTGGCAGAAGTGGTCCGTAGCCTTCCCTTCCCATTCATGCTGACGGCGCGCGCAGAGAACTACCTCGTCGGCAAGCCTGACCTTGCAGACACGATCGAGCGTTTGCAGATGTACCAGGAAGCCGGTGCGAATGTACTTTACGCGCCCGGTTTGACGAGTCGAGATGAAATTGCAACGCTCGTGAAATCTGTCGATCGTCCGGTGAACGTCTTGATGGGGATCAAAGGCGTGAAACTAACGCTCGCCGACCTCTCGGAGATGGGCGTGCGGCGCATCAGCGTCGGCAGCACACTTGCTCGCTGCGCGCTCGGCGCATTTCTGCGTGCGGCCCAGGAAATGACGGAACGTGGCACGTTTGGGTTTATTGAAGACGCAGCAGACTCACGGATGATCAACTCGATTTTCGCATCCTGGCCGATTCAATAATCACTCTGTGTCAAAAACTGGAGAGTTCGCAGTTGCTCTTTACATATTCAAACAAGCGTTTTAAATTGCCGTTTGAATGCCACGACAACTACGAGGCTCTACGGCCAGCGGACGGACACGGGAGCGACTAATCGAGGCCGCCGGAGAAATGTTCGCTGAGCTTGGTTTTCATCACACCACTGTCCGAGAAATCTGCAATCGAGCGGGCGCTAACATCGCCGCCGTCAACTACCACTTCGGAGATAAGACGGGCCTGTACACCGAAGTCGTCAGGCAATCTATGCGCGCGGCCAAGCTTGAGGCTGTGCGCGCGGCATTCGATCAAAATGCGCCGCCCGAAGAGATTCTTCGCGCCGTTATAAAGACACGACTCGAAAGTCTGCGCGGTTTGGACCTCGGCGACTGGCATTTTCGCATCTTTGCGCACGAGCTCGCGAAACCCACTCCCGCCATGAATGTCGTAGTGAACGAAGCCATTCGACCTCTCTACCTACGGATGTGCAAATTGATCGCAGTCATCGTGGCATTACCGCCGGACCATCAAAAAACACGTCTGTGCGCGCACAGCATTATTGGTCAAATACTGTTTTATGCGTTTGCTGCACCGGTGATCAGTCGTCTGGGTCCGGAAGTAAAAATGACGCGGTCACAAGTTGATCTGATTGCAAATCACATCACCGAGTTTTCACTTGCTTACCTCCGTAATTTGAAATCAGTGAGCGGACGGAAAAAATGATGGAAGATCAAAAACCCAAACAGAAACCACCCCGTTCCCGATTTCGTCAGTGGCTTCCCGGACTTCTGTTTCTCGCAATCCTGGCGGGCGCGATATTTATCGTTTGGCGAGTCTTTTTTGCGAGCAGCGGGCCTCCCCCAAACGTCATCACGTTGAGCGGACGAATCGAAGGTGACGTCTCGACAGTAGCCGCAAAGTTGAGTGGACGAATACTTGAAGTGCGAGTACGCGAAGGCGACACAGTTAATGCCGGCGACGTGATCGCGGTGCTCGACGACGAACAGATCCGCGCGCGTGAATCTCAGGCCCAGGCGGCAGTCTCCGACGCCGAGGCAAAGGCCGAAGCCGCAAGAGCTCAGATCGCCGTGTTGCAGGAGCAAGTGAGACAGAGTGAGTTGCTCACCGAGCAGGCACGTACCGACGCACAAGGCAGAGTGCGACAGGCTGAAAGCGAAGTCGTCGCCGCCGAAGCGGAACTTGCCAAACAGGAAGCGGCACATAGAATTGCCGCCTTCGACAGGGAGGCTTACACACGTCTGGCAGCGACTGGCGCCGTGTCTGAACGTAAAGGAAGAGAGGCAACGTCTACTGAGGAACAGCAAACTGCGGCAGTTGCAGCCGCGCGAAAGAGAGTGGAATCGGCGCGCGGGGCGCTGTTAGTGGCAAAGGCAAGCCTGATGAATCCGAGTATCCGCGCCAGCCAGGCAGGCGCCAACCGAAAACAGATCGCGGCGCAACAGAAAGAGGTCGCGAGCGCAAACGCCAAACTCGAACAGGCTCGAGCGCAATTGTCCGAGGCCGCGGCAAATCGCAAGGACCTGAACATCACGGCGCCGTTCAATGGCACTGTCGCCACTCGCACCGCCGAGCCGGGTGAAGTCGTGGCGGCGGGTACTGCCATCGTCACGATGTTGGATTTGAGCAAGGTTTACCTGCGCGGCTTTGTGCCTGAGGGTGACATTGGCAAGGTGAAGCTCGATCAACCCGCGCGCGTTTATCTCGATTCAAGTCCTAATCAACCCATCGATGCCTACGTCTCGCGAATCGATCCGGAAGCTACGTTTACTCCGGAGAACACTTACTTTCGCGATGAACGAGTAAAGCAAGTGGTCGGCGTGAAGCTGCAACTGAAGGCCGCCGTTGGTTTCGCGAAGCCCGGCATGCCGGCTGATGGAGAAATACTGGTCCAGGGAAATCAGTGGCCGGCGAGGAACAAATAGCTCTGCGGCCCTCTGCGTTCTCTGCGTTAAATCATTTTCTGAACGCAGAGAGCCGCAAAGGACGGCAGAGAAAGGCACATCATGCAAGAGCCGAAAGCGATCTTAGTTGGCGACCTGCACAAGTCGTATGGACCAACGCAGGCGGTTCGCGGCATCAGCTTCACCGTCAACAGAGGTGAGATCTTCGGCATGATTGGACCGGATGGCGCCGGCAAGACTACGACGTTCCAGATTCTCGCCGGTGTAATGGAAACAACCAGCGGCATCGCCACGATCTTCGGCCAACCGGCTCGCGCCATGCGCGCCCAAACCGGTTACCTCACGCAATCGTTCAGTCTCTATCCCGATCTGAGTGTGACGGAGAATCTTCGCTACATCGGTGACTTGCGGCGTGTGCCGCCTCAGCAGATCGCCGAACGTGGTCAACATTATCTCGAAATGTTCGACATGGATCGTTTCGGCGATCGTCTCGCCGGACAACTCAGCGGCGGCATGAAGCAGAAGCTGGCTTTGGCTTGCGCACTCGTACCTGAGCCGCGCGTGCTGTTACTTGATGAACCGACGACGGGCGTAGACCCGGTATCGCGCAGAGAATTCTGGGATGCACTCGCACATCTCTCCGCCGACGGCTTGACGATTCTCGTTGCTACGCCCTATCTCGATGAAGCCGAACGCTGCCACAGAGTCGCACTCACACACGAGGGCCGTATTCAGTTGATTGGACCACCCGATCAATTACGCAAGACTCAACGAGCCAAACGTCTCGAGCTCACCACCGCCGATATTCAAAAGGCCGAAAAACTCTTCGCTGACATTACCGGTCCGGATCGAGATATTCTCGACGTTCAGCGATTTGGCGATCGGCTCGATCTGCTCGCACGAGAACCAGACAAAGCCAAACGCATCGTCGAGCAGGAACTCGGCAAAGCGCAGATTCAGTTTGATAAGATCCGCGTTGATGAGCCGACTCTCGAAAATACGTTTGTAGCCACACTGCGAAGTTTGGGCCAGGAACCGCACGCTCTGCCATTTCCACGCCATCACGATCATTCAAACCTTCGCGGTCAAACGGCGATTGGCGCCACCAACCTGGTCAAAATGTTCGGCGGCTTCAAGGCGGTCAATAACGTCAACCTTGAGATCAAGTACGGCGAAGTTTACGGACTTCTCGGAGCTAACGGCGCAGGCAAGACAACCACAATCAAAATGCTGTGCGGCCTGCTCGAACCAACGCACGGGCAAATACATCTCGCGGGAGAAAGCGGGAGCGTCAGATCCGCCGGCGTACGTCTTCGCATCGGCTACATGTCACAGAAGTTTTCTCTCTACGACGATCTTTCAATCAAAGAGAACCTTAATTTCTTTGCCGGTGTGTATGGCGTTCCCGACGATGAACGCGAGGAGAAACTGCGCTGGGTGCTTTCGTTTTCCGGACTCGAAGGAAGAGAGAACCAGATAACCAGCAGCCTGCCGGGCGGCTGGAAGCAACGCGTTGCTTTTGGAGCCGCCATTATGCACGAACCGACAGTTCTCTTTCTTGACGAACCAACTTCCGGCGTCGATCCACTCGCGCGTCGCGCTTTCTGGTCCATGATCAATGAACTTGCTGATGCCGGTTCAGCAATTCTTGTTACAACGCACTACCTGGAAGAGTCGGAGCAGTGCAATCGACTGGGAATGATGGTCGCGGGTGAGCTGGTGGCCGAGGGCAGGCCTGGTCAAATCAAAGCTGAACAAAAGGATCGGTTGATCGAGTTTGTGGTGGACCAGCCCCAACAGGCGAGCGATCTGTTGAAGAAAAAAATGGACACCTGGCGCGTTTCGCTTTTTGGTGACCGGCTGCACGTGATCACCGATGATCGTAATAACGAACAAGCAATCAGGCAAAAGCTTGAAGCCGGCGGCATCAAGGTTGTGAGTGCTCGCGAAGCCAGCTTCTCGATGGAAGATGTATTTATCAGCGTAGTAGCGCAGGCACAAGCCAGAACAAGTCAGGAAGAGGGGCTTGCCCCCGCTGTTGTGAGAGCGGGGACAAGCCGCCCTTCCTGACTTGTTCTAAACTCGAAAATGCGACGTATCGTTGCCCAAACTCGCAAGGAGCTGACGCAAATCGTCCGCGATTGGCGCACGATGTTGCTCGCTCTGATACTGCCGCTGATTCTCCTCGTATTGCTCGGAAACGCGATTTCACTTCAAGTCACAGATCTCCCAATCGTGGTGCAGGACCTCGATAGTTCGCCGTCGTCGAGGGAATTGATTGATGCGTTTCGAGCGTCACTCACACTGCGCGTTGTTCCCTGGCCCACAGATAAGCAACCAGATGAGGCGCTGACTACGAACGCGGCGCGTGCAGTGCTGATTATCCCGGAACGCTTTGAACGAGACTTGAAACGAAGTGTCAATGCTCCTGTTCAATTCATTGTCGACGCCTCGGACGCAAACACAGCGAGACTGATAGCCGGATATGCGAATCAGATCGTCGCGCAGCACAACCGGCGCACCGCTCAGAACAGCATTCAGCAACCCGTTCAGGCCGCAATTCGGCTCTGGTACAACCCGGGTCGATCCTCGAAACGATTTTATGGACCAGGCATTTTTGTGCTGGCGTTGTCGATCTTCCCGCCGCTGTTAGCCGCACTCGCGATGGCCAAGGAAGAAGATCAAAAGACCATCCTCCAGGTGTACGTCTCAAATATACGAGCATCGGAGTTTCTTTTCGGAAAAGTGCTGGCATTCATGACTGTTGCGCTGGCGGAAACGCTGGTAATGATGGTGCTGTTGTTCACCTATTTTGGTTTGAGCTTTGCCGGCGACCCGACTCCGTTTTTCGTGGCGACGATTCTTTACGCGTTTTGTGTGGCCAGCTTCGGCACCATGATCGGCGCAAACATTCCGAACCAGGCGGCGGCAATGCAGGCGGTGGCGCTCGGTGGCTTCCTGCTTGTGTTCCTGCTTTCCGGACTGATTTTTCCGATTGAAAACATACCGAGTTCATTGCGTTGGCTCTCGGATTTTATCTGGGGTCGTTATTACATCGAGATCGTCAGAGATGCCTTTCTGCAAGGCGGTGGCTGGCCGGCAGTCTGGTCCAAGACGCTAATTATCGGCGTGATTGGTTGCGTGTTTTTCGTGCTTGCGTGGGTGGGTAAACGCAGGATGCAGGTGAAGGCGTGATAAGACGCATCCGCAAAATACTTTTCGGTTCGCGCATCAGCGCACTCTTCCGCAAGGAGCTTAATCAGATCCGTCGCGATCGGCGACTGGCGCTCTCACTAATCGTGCCGCCCGTGCTGCAACTGACTCTCTTCGGATTTGCTCTGAGCGCGCGGGTAGAAAACGTTCCGCTCGGTGTCGTTGATGAAAGCAAGTCGAAAGAGAGTCGCGACCTGATCGCCGCCCTGACGGAGAGCAAGAGTTTTCAGTCTGCGGGTTACTTCTTCTCGGTTGCGGAACTGACTGCGGAGATTAGTAACGGAACGTTGATTGCCGGAGTTGTCATTCCCACTGACTTCGCACGCGATCTTCAACGTGGACGTCCTGTGACGGTGCAGTTTCTGCTCAACGCAACCAACTCAAACTCAGCGGCGATCAGTCAGGGTTACGCGGAAGCTGTGATTCAGAATTTTAACGCTCAGCTTCGCTCAGAAGGCATTCAAGCAAACTTCAGAACTACCTCGAGCGTCACGCTGAATCGCAGCGGCCAGGTGTCTCTACACCCGGCTTTTCTCTTTAACCCGGGATTGAAAGATTCATGGTTCATCACCACGGGTGTGCTTGGACTTTTGTTAATCCTGAACAGCTCGATTGTCGCGTCGGGTGCGATGGTGAAGGAAAGAGAAGCCGGCACAATCGAACAGTTACTGATGTCGCCCGCGGGCACGGCCGAGATCATTATCGCGAAGATAGCGCCCCTCTTCCTGCTGCTGTCGCTAATGATGTTTATCGCCTTCATCCTGATCAAATTAGTTTTTGATGTGCCGTTTCAGGGCGGGATATTGCCGCTGATTAGCGGTGGTGCTCTGTGTATTCTCACGGGCATCGGTATCGGAACAGCAGTCGCGACCTTTAGTCGGTCAGCGCAGCAGGCATTGCTGACAAGTTTTTTCATCAATCCACCCCTCGTTTCACTTTCAGGTGCGCTCAATCCTGTCGAAGCAATGCCCGCGTGGCTGCAACCGTTGACGATCATCAATCCCATTCATCACTTTGCGGCCATCGCGCGCGGCAGCATGCTCAAGGGAAGCGGACTTGGCGCGCTGTGGCCCAACTTTCTGGGACTAACGATCATCACGATCGTGCTCTTGTCGTTGAGTGTCTGGCGTTTTCGAAAGCAGTTGAGTTAAGCCGCAGATGAACGTGGATAAAAGCGGATTCATGCATAAGGAGGGAAGGTTTCGTGATCGTAATAGTGTTAATTCTGTTCTTAATGTTGGCGCCGGCCGGGTTTAGTCAAACAGCTCCGGCAAGTAGTCAGCCGCAAGGTTCTCAGGCCAGCCAACTACCGCTCTCGGGTCGAAACCCACAAGGCGGCTCGGTTACGGCAACCCAAACTGCAATACCGGGAACCACCAACAGCATTAACACGATCAATCCCACGGTTCAGGTGCAGGGACCTTTCAACGGCAGCGCTTCGAGCACGGCCAGACTTCCCTTTTCCGGCAAACTTTCATTACGCGAGGCGGTTGACCGCGCAATTGAGTTCAATCTCGGCGCGGTAGGGTTAACGTCGGCCGTACGACAATCGCGCGGGCAATCGAAGATTGCGCGGAGCGCGTTACTTCCCAACATCAACGCGAGTCTGAGCGAAACTGTGCAGCAAACAAATCTCCAGGCGCTCGGCGTGCGGCTCAATGTTCCGATCCCCGGTTTTTCACCGCCTACCATCGTTGGACCATTTAACTTCTTCGATTTGCGGGCGACGCTTTCGCAAACAGTGCTCGACTTCACTGCCCGGAATAATTACCTCGCCAGCAGAGAACTCACTCGCGCCAATGAGTTGACAGCGGATGATGCGCGCGATCTGGTTGTACTCGCCGTCGGCGGCACTTACCTGCAAGTCATCGCCGCAAAATCGCGCATCGATGCGGCTCGAGCACAACTGACCACCGCGGAAGCTTTGTACAAACAGGCTTCGGAACAACGTGCTGCCGGCGTCGTGGCGCAAACAGATTTGAATCGCAGCCAGATTCAACTGCTTACGCAACAGCAACGACTTGTTTCGCTCGAGAACGATTACGCAAAGATAAAGATCAGTCTAGCCCGACTTACGGGCTTACCAGCAAACGACCAGTATGACATCTCAGACGCCATTCCTTTTTCCGAAGCGCCACCACTCACGCTCAATGAAGCTCTGCGACAGGCTTACGAGCGACGGGCAGATCTTAAGGCTGCTGAAGCGCAGGTAGAGGCGGCGGAACGCGCACGGTCAGCGGCGCGAGCCGAACGCCTGCCGTCGTTTGTGGTCAGAGCTGATTACGGCGTGATCGGCACCAATCCTTCTCAATCACATGGAACGTTCTCGGTGACCGGATCGATACGTGTTCCGATCTGGCAGGGCGGCAGAACTCAAGGTCAAACTGAAGTAGCGGAAGCGGCTTTGTCACAGCGTCGAGCGGAACTCGAAGATGTGAAGAGTCGCATCGAGAGCGAAGTGCGGAATGCTTTCTTTGACTTGCAGGCCGCGGCAAGCCAGGTCGAAGTGGCACGCAGGAACATCGCCGTCACTACTCAAAACCTTGATCTGACACGACAGCGATTTGACGCAGGCGTCAGCGACAACGTTGAAGTCGTGCAATCGCAGGAAGCGTTATCGACAGCCAACACTGACTACATCAACAGCGTGTTTGCTCATAATCTTGCGAAGCTGAGTTTGGCGCGCGCGATTGGACGTGCAGTCGAAGCGCTACCGCAGTTTTTGAAGATTCAGTGAAGACCCGTGAGCTTTAACGAGGACCGATCTCGTAGATCGTCGTGTCCGGATGATAGATTCGCCAGTCGAACCAAAAATCTTCCAAGGCAAAAACTTTTTTCAATTGACGCCCTGCGAGTGGGCCGGCGACCGCTTTGCCCTCGAAATTCCATGTGCTGCCGGTTTCAGCGTCAACCAGTTGCAGCTCTGCTTGCTGTGTCTTCTGAAAAAACTCCAAACGGCGCCCGTCTAACGTTCGCTCAAACGCGCGCACCGAGCGATGATCCTCGCCCAACACGAGCATGATCGGCACTGGACCAAGCGTATCCATGATCGGACTCTGCTTCTGTAACGCCGTCAACGGATACGCGACTGATTT
>DATDFT010000069.1:0-3583 GCA_036522475.1 Pyrinomonadaceae bacterium
CTGCTTGATGGCGCGCCGAGCGTTGCTCTCGTTTTGCTGGCAGCGGCGACAACTGTCGAACCTACCTGGGACAGACTATTCCTCCTGTCGTGAATGAGTGAGTGAGCAACAATGCAAACCGCTTCTTTGCCTGGAACGCGACCGTCTTCGAAAGCGGACAAGCTGCTGTACCACCCGCTTGATTTTGTAGTGGTACGCGCTCCACTGTTGCCAGTGGAAAGCTATTGCTCGTTGAGCGACGAAGATGACCTTCTATCTCGCTTCGTCGACCCACATATCCAGCGCGCTTTGGCTGTTGGCAGCTCATCCCTGCTGGCAACTCTGGAACGATTCAAACACAAAGGGCTTAACCCGCGTGATACTGAGCTGATGCGCGCCAAGCTCCTCCGCTACCTGATCAGAATGTCGACCAGGCCCACGCCATTCGGCCTGTTTGCCGGTGTGACACTCGCGTCGTGGGGAGCTGTGACTGACTTGAGCGTGAAGTCGACATGTGCGGCAACGAGAACGCGCCCGGACATGGCCTGGCTCATAGCGTTTGTCGCATCCATTGAGGCCAATCCCGCCGTACGGAAGCGCCTCAGCTATTGCGCGAATCCGCTGGCCATCATTGAGGCCGGCAGAGTTACTCTCGCCGAACGCGCCGCAACGGGCAAAGATGGTCCCGGCCCTCCGGTGTCAGTGCGGGCTACTGGCGCGGTGAAGCGGACACTCTCTCTTGCGAGAAAACCGATCCTGTATGACTCTCTCGTGACCCAGTTATGTGAGACCGTTCCCGGCGCAACTCCTGAGAAAGTTGAAAAGCTGCTGACCGAACTTTGGGAACAAACTTTCCTGTTTACTGATCTGCGACCTCCACTCACGAGTGAGAGTCCGGCGCGATATCTCGCCGAACGTTTGGCGAGTATTCCCGAAGCGGCCGGCGAACTGACGCGTCTCAACAACTTTCTCACTGCGGCATCGGCCTGGGATCGCATGCAGCCGGAAGAAAGTTTGGAGGCATTCGGAGATCTGTTGGCCCAGGCCGGCGTCTCTCCTGATAAATCGCGAGACACTCCGATCCAGGTTGATATGACGATGTCGGTAGAGGGACGGTTAGGAAATGCAATATCGATTGAAGCGGCGCGCGCTGCTGAACTGCTGTTGCGACTTACGCCCATGCCCACTGGCCTTTCGGCGCTGGCGTCGTATCGGCAGAACTTTCTCGGCCGCTATGGGCATGAGCGCGAAGTCCCATTGCTGCAATTGCTCGACCCGAACCGGGGTCTTGGACCACCGCCTACGCATGGTCATGGCGCAGCCGAACTGAGCCCTGAGAAGGCGGCTCAACGCGCCCAAACCCTTTTGCAGTTGGCCTGCATCGCGCTACACAAGAACGAGCGAGTCGTTCATCTCGACGAGGCTTGTCTGGCACGGCTCGAGACCTGGCGCCCGAATGCGGATACGGCGCCACGCTCACTGGACATCAATCTTTTGGTCGCCGCTCGTTCCAGTGCGGAAATCGACAGCGGAGACTTTACGGTAGTGGTAGGCCCGAACCTTGGAGCAACGGCAGCGGGACGTAACCTGGGCCGATTCGCGGACATGTTGAGCCCGGATGGACCAAAGGCTCTGAAGCAAATCTCCGATCGTGAGCAGGCGCAGACCCCGGACCAGTTGTGGGCGGAACTCGTTTATCTTCCTCCAAACTTTCGATCGGCGAACGTAGTTATCCGTCCACCGGTCAGAGCCTATGAGGTGCCTTTGGGTGTTACCCCAGGAGTAACTGCTTCACAAGTAATTCCGCTCGACGAGTTGGTGGTTGGGGTTGATCAGGGTTTGTTTTATGTACGTTGGCCGGCGGCAGGGAAGCGCGTGATGTTCTCCTCTGGAAATATGCTGAATCTTCACAACGCACCGCCTGTTGGACGATTTCTCATTGATATCAGCAACGACGGCAAGGCCGTCTTCACTACGTTTGATTGGGGGATGGTCGAGAGCTTTCCTTACTTGCCGCGTGTTCAAGTGGGCCGCATCGTGTTGCGTCTCGCTCAGTGGCGCATACAAAAAGATAATCTCAAAATTGAGTCGTCCGAAGCTTTTCGCGAGAGCCTTGATCTGTGGCGTGCAACGTGGGATGTGCCTCGGCATGTATTCTTAAGCATTGGCGATAATCGGCTCATAATTGATCTCGACCATGACTCGCAGGCCGCCGAACTCAAAGCGGAGTTGAAAAAACTGAATGCGGGCGGATCACTTATTGTTCAGGAAGTGCTGCCGCAACTCGACGAAGCGTGGTTGCCGGGACCGGACGGACATTACTATAGCGAGTTCACCGTTTCGCTCGTATTGCCTGCACTTGGACCATCATCAAAACAAACTGACGCGGCTCATACTAAAGTAGAGTCGGTTTCTTCGTCTTCGGTGGTTGATGTGACGGAAGAAACGGTCCATCAGCCGCATCGAACTTACGCCCCAGGCAGTGAATGGCTCTTCGTAAAGTTGTACTGCCCGCGTAATGTCGAAGATGATGTGATCTCAGGATCGATGCTCACGTTTGCCGAAAACGCCATCGCCTCCGGCCTGGCGGATTCGTGGTTTTTCATCAGGTACTCAGATCCGGAACCGCATCTGCGGCTGCGATTCAAAGGCGCTCCCGAGCGGTTGACCAGGCAGCTTTTCGGACACGTTTGCGATTGGGCGGGCCGCTTGATGGCTGACGGATTATGTTTGAAGTTTGTGTTTGATACCTACGAACAGGAAGTAGAACGCTTTGGTGGTCCAGCAGGAATGGCGCTCGCGGAGACTTTCTTTTCAGAAGACAGTCACTACGCAGCGCAGCTTTTGCGTTGCTCAAGCGCCAAGCAATGGTCGCATGACAGGACCACCCTGGTAATGATCAGTATCGATGCGCTGCTTGGCGCTATGGGTTTCGATGAAAGCGAACGACTGCGCTGGTACCGGGGCCAGGGCACACTGGGCCGATCACAGACTAGTTCAGAATACAGACAGCGAAAAAACGTCTTGCGCTCATTGTTGGGTAAGGAGGACTTCCTCATGCATGAGCCTGGAGGTGCGGAGATTGCGAGCACCTTCAAGGCGAGGCAAGAGGCGTTGGCAAACGTGGTGAACGAGCTTCGACAACTGGAGAAGGCAAGTGAACTGGACCAGTCATTCGACGTCTTATGTGCTTCTTTTGTTCACCTGCACGTCAACCGCCTGAGTGGTCTCAATGCGCTTTCGGAGCAGTGGTTGCTCAGTTTGCTTGAACGAACACGCGAAGGAATGCAGAAGTCCCCGGCTCGCAGCGAAGGGAAGGCGTAAGAAAGGTCAAATTCTGCGATCGATAGTTCTGCGTCGTGTGAGTGTCTGCGGCTGGTCGGGTTTAGAACTCGGACTCTCTGTCACGTATCAACAGCACAGCAAATCATAAACTTGTGCCATGCGATCGTCTGGGTTATGAAGATGGGCTTTGCACAAAAGTCGGAACTGAGCGCCGAAGGCGCAAATATAAAAGCCAGGGGCAAGCGTGAAGCGCAGCGGAACGCGTCGCCCCTGGTAAGAAAGAAATATTTTGAACAGAGCACTGAAAGTGCGAAATACC
>DATDFT010000070.1:0-18552 GCA_036522475.1 Pyrinomonadaceae bacterium
CGGCCGGCGTTCACCCAACTCGCTCTACGACGAAAACGTAGCGACGTTTGAAGCCGACACGGTTTACAACCAGCGCGACGCCGAAGGTTTCATCAAGCTCAACGCACTACGACTCAGATTGGGAGGTGGACGATGACAGAAATCAACGTCATTGATGTCGACAAGCTTGGCTCCGCAACGTCTCCCCTCGCTTTGGCGAAGACGGTTGCGCTCGTCTCCGGCGCTGAATCCACCCGCGCCGGAGACGTCGTCGTCGTGCGCGCGCTGACCGACAGCGCGACGTACAACATGCTCGAGCTACCGACCGGAAGGCTCGCGAAAATCAATCCGGGCGACTTGCTGATTGGCGTGCTTGGGCGTCGGAGAGCGTTGAAAGGGTTCGTCGGTGACGTACCGAAGAGCCTCGCGAGTGGCGACGAGCTTCATCTCCTGAATATGGGCGGCGTGATCGGTCATTGCACCGGACATCACTCGAGTCTCGGCGACGCAATCAAGCTGGAAGTGATTGGCCTCGTTTGCGATGAAGCCGGACGCGTCGTGAATATCGCTGATGCGGCGCTCCCGCCACGCACGAGTCTCGGCGATACGGCGCCGATCGTGATGATCGCGGGCACGAGCATGAACAGCGGTAAGACGTACGCCGCGACCGAATTGATCAAGCAAGCGACCCGCGCGGGTTTGCGAGTCGCGGCGGCGAAGCTGTCCGGAGTCGCATGTCTGCGCGACACGTTGAATATGTCCGACCACGGCGCGGTGACGACCGCGAGTTTTCTCGATTGCGGTTTGCCGTCGACTGTCGATGTGAGCGATCTGGCGCCGACGGCGAAAGCGATCATCGCGCGGCTGAATGAAGTCAATCCCGATATGATCGTGATCGAGTTGGGTGATGGAATTCTAGGCGGCTACTCGGTTGAGACGGTTTTTGCCGATGCAGAGCTGCTCGAAGCAACGGCGGCGGTCGTGTTCTGTGCGTCTGATTACGTCGGCGCGTGGGGTGGGATTGAGTTGTTGCGGCAGCGCGGTGTCGATGTTGACGTGATCTCCGGTTCGGTGACTGATTCGACAATGGGCGAAGACTACATCCGCACTCAGTTCAACGTACCCGCAGCAAACGCGCGTCGCGAAGGCAACGCACTCTTCGAACTCGTGATGGCGAAGATCTCTGCGGCCTCTGCGGCCCTCTGCGTTCCTCTGCGTTAAAGGCCGTTCTAAACACAGAGGAAGGCATTATGAGCCCACAAGACAAAATACGCGTCGGGATTTTTGGCGGCTCCGGTTACGGCGGCTCGGAGTTGTTGCGTATTCTCCTGTTTCATCCGAATGTCGAACTGGTCTTCGTGACCGCCAACGAACAGGCCGGTAAACCCGTCGGCGAAGTTCATCGCAACCTGAACGGCCTCACTCAGCTCAGCTTCATCAACGCGCCCGAAACGGTCAGCGGCGTTGACTGCATTTTTCTCGCGCTCCCGCACGGGCAGGCTATGGAAATCGTTCCAAGCCTGGCCCAAGACGTCAAAGCGATCGATCTCTCCGGCGACTTTCGTCTCCGCGATCAGAACGTCTTCGAGAAGCACTACAAACAACCGCACACTGCCATGCACGCGCAGGCCGAGTTTGTCTACGGCCTAACCGAGACTAACCGCGGCGCGATAAAGACTGCTCGTTTGATCGCGAACCCGGGCTGCTTTGCGACGGCGACCCTGCTGGGACTCGCGCCGCTCGTCGCGAATCATCTGCTGAACGGACGCGTTGTAGTAGATGCGAAGACTGGTTCATCGGGCTCAGGCGCGAAAGCAGCCGCAAACACGCATCACCCGCAGCGCATGACTTCGTTTTACGCTTACAAGCCTTTCACGCACCAACACGTTCCCGAAATCGAGCAGGAGTTGGACCACATCGGCGATTGGACCAATGAGCTCGTCTTCATGACGCATTCACTCCCGGTCGCGCGCGGTATATTCGCCTCCATCTACGCCGAGACGAATCGCGATCTCAGTGAAAGCGAGCTGCGCAACATCTTCGCGGACTATTATCGCGAGTCGTTCTTTGTGCGACTCGTGAACGGATCTCCTGACATCAACTGGGTGAAGACGACGAACTTCTGCGACATCGGTTTCGCAACACGCGGCAAGCAGATCGTCGTCTTCTCGGCAATCGACAACCTCGTTAAAGGCGCCGCCGGCCAGGCAGTGCAGAACATGAACCTTATCTTCGGCCTCGATGAAACAACGGGTCTGAAGTTAGTGGGAACGAATCCGTGACGCAATTTGAAGATATAGCGGCCAGCGAGGAGCAGTTTCAGCTAGCCACGTACAAGAAGATGCCAATCGCCGCCGAGCGCGGCGAGGGCGTCTGGATCTATACGAGCGGCGGCGACAAGTATCTCGATCTCTACGGCGGCCACGCAGTCGCCGGCACCGGACATTGTCACCCACACGTCGTCAACGCCCTGCGTGCGCAAGCCGGCGAACTGTTGTTCTACTCAAATCTCGTCTACTCGAACGCACGCGCGCGCGCCGCGGAAAAGTTGATCTCGATCGCTCCCGACGAACTCACGAAAGCATTCTTCTGCAACTCCGGCACCGAAGCCAACGAGAACGCGATGCGCATGGCGCGCATGGCCACCGGACGCGAACAGATCATCACCTTCTCAGGCGGCTTTCACGGTCGAACTGCGGACGCGATTAGCGCCACGTTTCTCGGCAAGTATCGCGAGCTCGGCAAACCAAATGTGCCCGGCCATCTCGAAGCGAAGTTTGGCGACATCGAATCTGTGCACGGACTCGCTGGCGAGACAGTTGCGGCGATCATGCTCGAGCCCATCCAGTCGATGGCCGGCGTTCGCATGACCGAACCTGAGTTTTATCGTGACCTTCGGGCGTTGTGTGACGAGCGCGGGATCGTGCTCATTTATGATGAAGTGCAGACTGGCGTCGGACGAACAGGCGAGTGGTTCTTCGCGGGGAGCGCGGCAGGCGATCGCGTTGTGCCGGATATCGTGACGCTCGCAAAAGCGCTGGGCAGCGGAGTTCCTGTCGGCGCTTGTCTGGTCACGGACGAGATCGCTTCACACATCAAAGAAAACGATCTCGGCACGACTTTCGGCGGCGGCATGCTGGCGATGGCTGCTGTCACTGCGACGCTCGAAGCAATCGAGAACGATCGCATGCTCGAGAACGTGAACACAGTCGAAGCACATCTGCGCCAACGCATCAGAGAGGTCGAGCAAGTCGTTGCCGTTCACGGTCGCGGGTTGCTGTTGGGAATCGAGTTCAACGACAAGGCGCAACCGTTTCACAAGGCGTTGCTGGACCAAAAAATAATCACAGGCACGTCAAGCAACGCGAAGGTGTTGCGACTGTTGCCCCCGTTGTGCTTGGAGAAAGAGCACGTTGATCTGTTTGTTGACGCGCTATGCACTTGCTGAACACCATCGGAATGGCGCGCGAACAACTCGATCGTTTGATCGAATCTGCGTTGCGCTTCAAGAGGGGCGACGAACTTTCAAAACCGCTCGCCGGTAAATCCGTGGCGCTCGTGTTCTTCAATCCGAGTCTGCGCACACGCGCGTCGATGCAGGTTGGGATTTACGAGCTCGGCGGCAACGCAGTCGTGCTCGAACCCGGTGGGACGAGTTGGACACTCGAGCATCGCGACGGCGCCGTGATGGACGCGGACAAGACCGAACACATCGCTGAGTTTGTGCGCGTGCTCGAGAGGTACTGCATTGCGATTGGCGTACGCACGTTCGCGGCGTTGAAAAATTGGCAGGAAGAGCGAACGGATCCGATCCTCAATGCATTCGCGCGATATGCGTCAGTACCGATCATCAATCTCGAATCGGCGATGCATCATCCCTGCCAGTCGCTGGCCGACATGATGACGATTCGGGAAAAGCTCGGCACGAATAAAAAGCGTGTCGTACTCACGTGGGCCTGGCATCCGAAGCCTCTGCCGATGGCGGTGCCGAATAGTTTTGCACTCGCGGCTGCACAGATGGGCCACGATCTGACGATTGCGCATCCGTTGGGTTACGAGCTCGATGAAGAGTTGATCGAAATGTCGCGACAAATCGCCAACGCCGCGGGTGGAAGCCTCCAAGTCACCAACAATATCGACAAAGCTTTTTTAGGCGCGCAGGTGATCTACGCGAAGAGCTGGGGCGCAAAAAAATTTTACGGCAAGACTGATGAAGACCTGGTCGAACGCGCACAGCACCGCGCGAAGTGGATCGTGGACGAAGACAAAATGGCGTGGACTCCGAGCGCGATTTTCATGCACTGCTTGCCGGTGCGTCGCAATGTTATCGTGACTGACGGCGTCATCGATTCCGGGGCGTCAGTAGTGATCGATGAAGCTGAAAACCGTTTGCACATGCAAAAGGCGATTATGGCTAGTTTGTTGGGAGGTTAGCGCGAATGGTTGAGACCAGAGCCATTGTCGACGATCAGCTTCGCCTGGATCTGCTGCGCGAAGCATTGCCTTACATTCAACGGTTCCAGGGACAGACTTTCGTCGTCAAGCTTTCCGGCAAGGTCACGGAAGACCATGAAAACCTGGCGTCACTCGCGGAGGAGCTGGCGCTGCTGCACCAGGTCGGGATTCGGATCTGCGTCGTTCATGGCGGCGGCAAACAGCTCAGCGAACTGGCAGACAAGCTCGGGATCGAACAGACGATCATCGAAGGCAGGCGCGTTACTGACGACGCCACACTCGAGATGGCGAAGATGGTCTTTGCGGGGAAGATCAATACCGACATCCTCGCAGCGCTGCGCCAGCGAAGCATTGAGGCGGTCGGGCTCTCCGGTGTTGACGGCAACATCGTGCAAGCGAAACGCCGGCCGCCGAAAGAGATCCTGAACCGGGAAACAGGCGTGCGAGACAAAGTCGACTTCGGGCACGTCGGGGACGTGGTCCAGATCAACGTGAGGCTGTTGGCGGTGTTGTTGGACCACGGTTATCTGCCGGTTGTTTCTTCTCTGGGCGCAGATGATGAAGGCATGGTTTTCAATATCAATGCCGACACGATCGCGGCTGAGATTGCGATCCAACTGCAAGCTGAGAAACTGATCTTGCTGAGTGACGTCGACGGATTTTATCTCACCGCGGGCGATCCCCAGACGAAGCTGTCGCGGCTGACGGCAACGGAGGCCGGCAAGCTGATCGATAGTGGTGCGGCGTCCGGAGGAATGATTCCGAAGCTACAGAGCATCAGAATTCTACTGGAACGCGGCGTTCACAGCGCACACATCATCAGCGGCACCAAGCGCAACGCGCTGCTGTCTGAAATCTTCACCGATAAAGGCACCGGCACGATGATCGTGGCCGCGGACTAACACAGATAGAAATCGGATTTGCTATCTGTGTTATCCGCGGCCTATAGAACTAACCCAACGGTGACTGCGGGAGGAACCGATCGCGATCGAATGGTGGCTCCTCGTGTTCCGGCAAAGGATCGTCCGGCCAGTCGTGCGCCCATTGCCGCCGGTGTTCCTCGTCCGCGTAGTACCTCAGATAGATCTGATTATCCTCGTCGCTGCCACTGCCCGTGAGATCGATCATGTACGCATAACTCGGATTTTCCGGAAAGAGCACTGCCTCCTCGCGCAGGCCGTCGTGATAGAGATAGTCGTACAGCTCGCGATCGGAAAGGTGATTCGTGTGCAGCAGGTAAGTGCCGAGCTGCGACATTCGATCGATCAGTTCCTTGAGTTTGATCTTGAGCGCGTCGTTGTCGAGCGTATCAGGCGCCGGCACTTGCGTGCCTGAGTTTTCGAGCAGGGACATCAGACTGATCGGCTCAGCAGTTTCGTATTCGAGCACGTGCCGCAGAAACTCTTCTTCCATGTCCGCGGGCATTGACTCGAGCGTCGTCGTGCTGCCGCCGAGTTTTTCGAGTTCGGCGCGGAGTTTGGCAATGCGTTCTTCCTGGCTGGGTTCGTCGGCGAAATCTATAGATGACATACTTCGGCTCCTTAAGGTTAGAGGTTAAGGGTTGAGGGTGTCCGTTATTGGTGGGTGCCGCGCATTGTAAGGGAAAAAGCATTTCACGCAAAGGCGCAAAGGAAAAAGCCAAAGGCGCAAAGGCATTTCAATTCTTCTTTGCGCCTTGGGTTAAACTTTGCGCCTTTGCGTGAACTTACTTCGGCGGCGCGGGCGCCGTGAACATGTCGAGATTCGAAAGCCCGAGGCTGCTCTCAATCTCCTCCATTCGCTTCAGCGCCATCTCGTACCCATCATCACCAAACTGTTCGTGTTCGATCTGCTCAAACTTCTCTCCCAGATCATCCAGCTCCGCTTGTCCCGTCGCAGACTTCCACGCCGGAAAGATCACCGTGTCTTCAATCGCGGCATGATGCTCGTACATGCGCACAAACGCCTCCAACGCCTTCGCCAGCGGTTCGACACTATTCGACGCGATTCGATCAGCCTTCGTGATCGCTAACACGTAGTCAGTGATCTCGCGACCACGTGTGTGCTGGTTCAACAGCACATCGACGTAAGACGCCGCCGTTCCCGGAGCCTTCTTCACGGTGGGAAAAATAAACGTTTCCTCCAACTTCTTCTCGTGGTAATCCTCCCCGAAGACACGAAACAAATTAGCAACCTTTTCGAGCGCGTCGGGCGGCACCGACGCCGCATCCTCTCGCAACTTGACTACCGATTCCTGATAAACCAGCAAAGCGCGTCGCAAGATGCCATGCTCGCGCATCAAGTCTTCAGTCGCAGTGACCTCGAGTCCTTCTTCCTCGCCCGTCTTCGGCGCTTCAGTCTTCGTATTTTCATTCGTCGCACTGCCGGACGGACCAGGTTTTGGACGGCACGCATTTATCAAAACTCCCGCACCCGCGAGCGAAATGCCTGTTATGAGCTGTCTTCTTTTTGAATCCAAAATTGAATCTCCTCGCCGATCAACGTTAGACTAAGCATACTCCAATTTACGAATATGAATAACGAAGCTATCGCTCGCCGATTCCATCGCCTTGCCGGGCTGATGGAAGTGCGCGGCGACGATCCGTTTCGCTGGCGTTCGTATCGTAACGCAGCCGAAGCCATCGAGGTCTGGCCGACCCCTTTGAAGGAGATTGCGGAGAAAGAGGGCGTGGCCGGGTTGCAGGAGATTCCCGGAGTCGGCAAAGCAATCGCCGGCAAAGTGATCGATCTTTTGAGTAAGGGAACGTTTGACGCCTGGGAGCGCCTGACTGCGGAGACGCCTGAGACGGTGCTCGACCTGCTGGAGATTCCCGGAATTGGACCAAAGACCGCGGCGTTGCTGCACCAACGCTTTAAGGTCTCGTCGCTGGAAGATTTCAAAGCGTTCGTCGCGTCAGGCGGTCTCGACATGGTGGACGGCATCGGGCCGAAGACCGCAGACAAAATCAAAGAAGCACTTTCATGATCGCTGTCATTCGCGTTAATCTGTGGTTCCACTCCAATAAAACGAGGACAACATGAGCAAAATGAAACGTCGCGATTTCATTCGTAACAGCGCTGCCGCGGGCATCGTGCTTCCAGCCTTTCCGACGATCCTGACGCCAAGCGCCGTCAAGCCGATGGTTATCTCTTCAGCCAACGGCAATCGCTTCAAAAACGGCGGCAACGTCACTGCCGTTCAGAAAGCTTTTCAGATGATCACTGCCGGTTCGGACGTTCTCGACGCAGTCATTGCAGGCGTCAACATCGTCGAGCTCGACCCACTCGATGACAGCGTCGGCTACGGCGGCTTGCCGAATGCTGACGGTGTGGTCCAACTCGATTCGTCCGTCATGCATGGTCCAAGAAAACAGGCGGGCGCGGTCGGCGCAATCGAAGGTGTCCGCACTCCTTCACTCGTCGCCAAGGCAGTGATGGAAAACACGGATCACCATCTCATCGTCGGCAAGGGCGCGCAGGACTTCGCGCGCAACATGGGCTTCAAGATCGAAGACGATCTCAACACGGAGAACTCGCGTAAACAGTGGCTGGAGTGGAAGCGACGCAGCGATCCGGGTCACTATCTCAATCCGAAAGAACGTGCCGAACTCGGTTACAAAGCCGCCGTCGATATGTTTAAGGAAGGACTCCTGCGCGAAGAGAACCTGCACGGCACAATCAACTGCGACGGCATCAACTCGCGCGGTGACATCTGCGGCGTGACGACTACGAGCGGCCTCGCGTGGAAAATTCCCGGACGTCTCGGCGACTCGCCGATTCTCGGCGCGGGTCTTTATGTCGACGGTGCAGTCGGCGCGGCGGGCTCGACCGGACGCGGCGAGGCGAACCTGTTCAATCTCTGCTCGTTCGTGATCATTGAAGAGATGCGACGCGGCGCGCATCCGAAAGACGCGGGCATGGAAGTGCTGAACAGGATCAAGAGCAACACGATCGAAAAGCGACTCCTGAACAGCAAAGGCCTGCCAAACTTCGGCATCAACTTCTATATCCTCAACGCGAAAGGCGAGTATGCGGGCGTGACGATGTACGAAGGCGCTTCGTTCGCGATCTGCAACGAAAACGGGCCACAGACGCTCAAATCCGAGCCGCTGCTGCAAGGCAAACCGAGCGATTAAGCCGCAGATGAACGCAAATCAACGCAGATAGATTTTAAAATAAATCTGCGTCATCTGCGTTCATCTGCGGTTAATTAATTCGCTGCTGCAGGAGTGTTGCCGTATCTCTGCGTGGCGAAGCCGACGATCAAGCCGACAACCGTGCCGGGCAGGACGATCTGAAGGTAATAGCCGCCCTTCATCAGCGCGACCAGAAACGCGAGGAACGCGCCGACGAGAACGCCAAACAGGATTCCGATCGGCAGCGAGTGAAACTTCTTCGCGAAAAACCCGATCGCAACGCCCGCGATGATTCCCTTGATGGTGGAACCGACCACAATCCCACCAAGTTGATCTCTCACGGCCGGGGTGAACCACGCAGTCAGGCCATCGATGGCGCCGAGAATCGCGCCGAGCACTATTCCAAGTAGGGGTTTGGACATTTGTTTTCTCCTTCTGTCCTTCTATTAAACGTCTGCGCGGAAATCTTTAATGTCGCGAACTGAAAATCAAAAAAATTCTCATCACCAGGTAAGCCAGCACCAGCAGCACCAGAAAGCGATTTTTATTGACCCAGCGTCCCGTCCGCTCCAGCGCATTCTCGCGATATGCAGAAACCGGCTCCGCATCGAGCAAGCGGCCAACGTCCGTCGACAGCTCCGACGCGCTCGCGTAACGATTCTCCGGTTCGGGCGCCATCGCCTTCAAACAGATCGCTCTGGTAGCTTTACTGGTCCTGTGGCCGATCAGCAGGAACTTCAGCACGGCGCCGAGTGAATAGACGTCCGCGCGTTCGTCGATCTCGATCTCGCCTCGCGCTTGTTCGGGCGACATGTAATCATGCGTACCGATCACAGTCCCGTGTAAAGTATTGCCGCAGATGAACGCGGATGAACGCAAATCAGAATCTGATTTGCGTTCATCCGTGTTCGTCTGCGGCTTAATTTTAGCGACACCCCAATCCAGCACGAGCACTTCTCCGAACGAGCCGATCATGATGTTCTGCGGTTTGAGATCACGATGGATGACGCCGTGGGCGTGTGCGAAGGCCACGGCGTCGCACACGGACTGGAACTTACGCAGCCGATCGTTCAACGAAGCCCCGTGCGCGGCGTACTCGTCGAGACGACTGCCGCGCACATACTTCATCGCGTAGAAGATTCGTCCGTCGGGTAACGTGCCGGTATCGTGAACCGGAACAATACCGGGGTGCTCGAGTCGCGCGATGATCTGCGCTTCGCGAATCATCCGCTGGCGCAGATCATCAGTGGCCGCAGGCGTGTTGAGGACTTTAATCGCGATCAGCCGATCGAGCTCGCGATCTTCGGCAAGATAAACTGTGCCCATGCCGCCGCGTCCGAGTTCTTTAACGAACGCGTACCTGGTGTCGGCGATGGCGCGCAGGTGGTCCAACTTGTCATCCGACAGCCACATCGTTTTCACGTCGTCTCTCGAAACTTTTCCCGCACGATGCGGCGGAAGTCGCGACGCGCCGCGGCGAGGTAGTTGTTGACTGTCGTCACGTCGAGTCCGAATTCCTCAGCGAGCGAGGCGTACGAGGCATCGCGATCGTCATTAAGATCGTAGCGTTCGAACAGTTGAAAATGGACCATGCGACCTGACTCAACACAGCGCTCGCGAAACTCTTCGACCGCTATCGTGAACATCCAGCGCATCCACTCGCGATGGAAATATTCTTCGGGATTCAACGTCGCAGCGGACGCATGTGCAGCGAGTTCGTCTTCAGCAGCGGCGAAGTCGAGTTGGTAGTGGTCCATGTCACCACCACGCTTGAGGCGTTGTCGGGCTTTGCGTTCGTTCGCGACGAAACCGTCGAGACAGGCGCGCAAGAACGTTTGAAAGCTGGCCTTAGTCGCGTCGTAACTGGCAAAATGGTTCTTCTCGTACGCGTTGGCGAAAAATCCCTGGGTCAGATCTTTTGCGTCCTCGTTGCCGGCCTGCCACTTGAGGCGAACATATTTGTAGACTGGTTTCCAATAACTATTGAGAATGATATCGAAAGCACGCCGCCGGATCGCTTGATCGTCGCTGCGTGCGTTCACGATAGCGGAGTGGTTCGTGACCGGAAACTTGTGAAGCGGACCGCCGATGTCAGTATCTGGATCCATAAACCTCATGAAACGCTTTCATCTGATCTTCGGAGCCGTCGTGCTGGTTGTCTTTCTGTTGACAGGCCAGTACATGGATAAGTTTCACGATCACCTGCGGTACACGCCTGATGGACCACGGATGCTGTATCGCACCCGGCACATCTTTATTCTACTGTCAGGATTGCTGCACCTTGGAATCGGGAGTTACTTCTCTTATCGCACACAGACGTGGCGGCGTGCGTTGCAGTACCTGGGCTCGGCGCTGATCACGATCGCGCCGGTGCTCATCACGATCGGGTTCTTTTACGAACCGCACCTGCAAGGCCTCTACGCGCCGCTGTCGAAAAAAGGAATCATCATGCTTGCAGTGGGTGCTTTGCTACACGTGGTGAGCGGCGTGAAAGAATAGGACCTATGCTTGTCGTTTGACTATAACCAGCGTGATGTCGTCGGCGGCGCTGGTGCCCTGCGCGAACTTCGTCAACGACGACTCAATTCGATCGCGAATCCCCGCTGCGGACGCTTCGACATTGCGCGAGACGACTTCATACAACCGCGTCGCGCCAAACTCCTCGCCCGTCGGACTCACCGCTTCTGTGACACCATCAGAATAAATGACCAGCACGTCACCGAGTTGCAACTGCGTGCGTCCCTCGCGATACTCCGCATCCCGTTTGATTCCGAGTGGCAGACCGCCGGAAGCGAGCTGTTCGACCGTTCCCGCAGAGTGTACGATCAACGGCGGGTTGTGTCCGGCATTCAGAAACGACAACGATCCCGACTCAGGGTCGAGCTCCGCATAAAACAACGTCACGAAACGATTTGCTGGAATGTTGTCCGCAAGATAACGATTGACCGCGGAGATCGTCGCGACGAGCGAATCGTGCGACGCTGATTGCGCGTGTATCGCCGCGTGCAGCGATGACATGAGCAACGCCGCCGCAGTCCCCTTGCCTGAAACGTCGCCCAGCGCAATCACCAGGCGTCCGTCCTCACGTTCGATGAAGTCGTAGTAGTCGCCGCCGATCTCGTAACACGGAAAACTGATGCCCTGAAGCTCGTAACCCTTCACGTGCGGCGGTGCTGTCGGTTGAAAACGCTGCTGAATCTCGCTGGCGAGCGCAAGCTCACGTTCCAAACGCTCTCGTTCGAGACGTGCTTCAACAAGCCGCGCATTCTCGACGCGTATGGCTGCAACAGACGCGAGCGTGGTCAAAACTTTCAGGTGATCTTCGGTAAAACGGCCTTCAGCGATCGGCGAGTCAGCGTAGATGATGCCAAACACTTTGTCGGAAACACCGAGCGGCACAGCCAACACGGCCCTCACGCCCTGCAACACCATCGTGCCACTCGCAAAGCGCGGATCGTGTTGCGCATCAGAGGTCAGCACAGACTTGCCTCGAATCACGACCTCGTCGAGCACGTTGCGGCTGACGCGAATCTCACCGACTTCACCAACACGATCGCGCAGGCGCGCCACCGCGACTCGTAAGTCTTCACTGCCCTCGTCGCGCATCATGATCACGCAGCGATCCGCGGGCACCGCTTCAAACACGAGCGAAACGATCTGTTCGAGCGTTTCATTCAACGTCGCGGACGCGAGCAAGGTGATGCCCACCTTGCTGATCAGCGCGAGGAGATCGCCCTGCTTTGCTTTCGGAGTTACGGTGGTGACGGCTGACGCGATCTCTTCGGGCTTGGTGCGTGCGCCTTCGATTGCTTCGAGCAAACCGGATGTCGTCCGATCGCCGGACGCGAGCGCAATAGTCGCTTCGGGCAGTGACTCCGACGAGTTGTCGGTGATCATCGTCGCACCCATGCCGGAGTTGAACGTGCCGTCGTCAAAGATGATCTCAGTTTCGCCGATCTGAATACGACCGCCGGCAGTGAGATGAATCACCCCGTCGACGTTGGAGCCGTTGTAAAGCGTGCCATTCGCAGAACCGAGATCCTGGAGCACGTACTCGTCTCCTTCTCGACGCACTTCAGCGTGAACGCGGGACGCGAACGGATCGGGAATACAGAGATCATTCCGAGCGGAACGGCCGATAGTTATACGTAGCCGGCCGAGTGGAAAATGGTCGGGGGTGCGGTCGGGATATTTAACTATGAGCTCAGACATTTTTAGCAGACTGTTAGGCGGCGCAGCGGAAGCATCAACTAGATCGAACCCTCACGAACGACAATAGTGCCCGCTATCATATCGTGCAAGCCTCTGCCATGCACGGACACTGCGGCCAGCAGGAAACCAAGACCCGCGAGGGCGAATGAGAGTGGATAACCGATGAAATGACGCAGGAATGCGCGCCCGATGCCTACATCACCGCCGCCCGCTCGTTCGATGCGCAAACCGGTGGCCCACTTTCCGAGAGTGAAACCCGTCAGTCCGGGAACCACGCCGAGATTGATGACCGCCATAAAGATCGCGAGCAGGACTCCGGCAGTCTCGGCGGAATTACCCGCCGAACGCGCGCCACCGCCGAGCATACGCGCGACGAGCGTACCCAGGACCACGAGCGAAACGAGTGCGATGTAATCGATTAGCAGAGCGCCGCAACGGAGAGGAAACGGGGCTCTGAGTCGTTGACCGCCGTGCCTGGCGGCGCGGCTTTTTGCCTGGGAGCGCGGCAAACCTTGGGCAGATGTCATCGGAACTAAAAATAGGTCCTATCGGAGACCTATGGGACGTGTATTTTTTCTAGCCAACCAAAAAGTGCAATGTCGTTTCGCCCACGCGCAACTTGTCGCCGCTGTCGAGTACGCGCGGTTGCCGTGGCGCGAGCCGGACCGAGTCGTTGATCACGGTGCCGTTTACTGAACCAAGATCCTCTACTAAAAACGTTTCGCCCTCGAGCCAGATACGCGCGTGACGCCGAGAAACTTTTGTCTCCGGATCGAAGCGCGAAAGATCGATCTCGGGAAAGATGTTCGAATGCGGATCCGTGCGTCCGAGCAAGTTGCTGTCTTTCTGAAGGATGAACGACGCGTCCAGTTCGGTGGTTCCAGTCACGACGAGCTTCGCAGTCGGTCTCACGGTATGCAGCAGCGCACTCGAACCCACTGCCGCCAAAGGCTGCCGCGCGCCGCAGTGCGCACAGAAAACGTCGTCGGCCGCGATGCGTCCTCCGCAGAAACCGCAGTAGACCGTTTGCACCTGGACCGTCTCGCCGCCAAGCACAGGCGCAGGCATCCCGTAACTCACGCGTCCCGACATCAACTTCTCCAGATGATTCGCGAGCTCGTTTCTCATCTCGCCCGCGGTGCGGTATCGATCCTCGGGCCGGTACTCCACCGCGCGCATCAGAATCATCTCCATCTCACTCGAGAGCGACGGTGTGATCTGTCGCGGTCGCGGATTCTTGCTGAAGTCGAAGATCAAAAGCGGATTGTCCTGCGGGTCAGATCCAGTCAACAGGTGAAACATGGTTGCGCCAAGACTGTACACGTCCGACGCCGGCTGCACGCGACCGCTAAAGAGCTCCGGCGGGGCATAGCCCATCGTACCAACGGCAGTGACGCCCTTTTCCTGCTGTGTCACCCAACGCGCGATACCGAAGTCGATCAACATCACGCGTCCTGTGTTTCCGTCGATCATCAGGTTCGCGGGCTTGAGATCGCGATAGATGATCGGTTTCGGTCGCGAGTGTAGATAGTCGAGCACGTCCGCCACCTGCATGCCCCAGTCAGTGACTGTCTTTTCGTCCAGCCTGCCGCCGACTGCCGCACGCAATCTCGAAGCGAGGTCGCCGCCCGAGATGTACTTCATCACGAGATAGAAGCGACTCAACGCGTCGTCGTAGAAGTAGTCGTAGATTGTCGGTATCGATGGATGTTCGAGAGCGGTTAACAAGAGTGACTCGCGTTTGAAGTCGCCGATTGCTTTTTCGTGTTGGGAAGGATCGAGATGCGACTCGACCATCTCTTTGACGGCGCGCGGCGCATCACCGAGATTGCGATCCTTCGCCAGGTAAACTGCGCCCATGCCGCCGCCGCCGATTCGTCGCACGATTTCGTAGCGGCCATTCAATACAGTGTTCGCTGAGAGTTGTTTTGCGGTGGGCCGGTGACCGCCGGTCGTACCCTCTTTCTTCGGGGAAGAGGTCGCACTCGGGGTCTCAACGCTATCTGTGAACGAACCGCCGAGAGAATTTGAAGATATCGGCGCCGATGACTCTTCCGGCGCAACGAACGTGGTTTCCAAACTACCAGAGGGCTCTCTTACATCCGGAGCTTCGTCTGCAGGTTCAGGTTCGAGTGTCGCGGCCCACTCAGGACGCACTTCGCCGTCCTCGCCGATATTGGCGGACACCGTCCTTAATTCCGCTGAACTGGGGATGATCTGCGAGCCGCAATTACCGCAAAAGTGTTCGCCGGGCGATATGCGGGCTCCGCAGACGTTACATTCTGTCATTTCTCAACGAATGAAGCCGGGAGTTTCTCGTGCTTTTGTGCCTTGTGGCACAACTCACTTGACAATATGGAAGCGTAGAAACGTTTTTCCAACGATGATTTCGTCGCCGTCGCAAAGTGCCTGACGCTGTCCGGGTGGCAATCTCTTGCCACGATTGATAAACGTACCGTTGGTCGAACCGAGATCTTCGACAAAATACTGGCCGTTGCTCAGGGTGATACGGGCGTGACGTCGCGACACTTTAGCTTCGGGATCGTCAGTATCCAGGTCGACGTCGGGAAAGATACCGCCGTCGGCGTCCCAACGCCCGATCTGTGCCTCTACATCATTCAACATAAACTGCTTGCCGGTCGAGCGGCCCTTTTCGATAACCAGGCGGGCATGCGGTTTGGCAGTCGTTCGCAGTGCTGAAAAACTCAGGCCAGCAGAAACGCGCCCGCCGGCAAATTCCGGATGTGCGTCAGGTGCAGGTGCATGATTGCCGTTGCCTTCGTGCCCGGGCCGTTTCTGAACTGGGCTTTGACGCCCGTTCGGTCGCAAAGGTGCGCCGCACTCATCGCAGTACTGCGATCCGTCCAAGTTCTCTGTTTTGCACCTGTCGCAAGTAATCATATAAGTTACAAAAGCAAGTCATTTTAGCGCGAACGCGTCCGCCGCGCCAACGCATCTTATGTTTGCGCTCCTTTGCGTACTCTCTGCATCCTCGGCTTTAACCCGTTCTCAACGCAGAGGGCCGCTGAGAACCGCAGAGATCCAGAGAGAGAACTTTAACTGTTAAGAAATCCCGTCATTTAGCGTCTGTAATATGGCCCGTTCGTGGTTTGCTCTTACATGAAACTGTTTGATAAGTTTCCACGTAGAAAGTACTTCGAGAATTTGAAAGTCCCCTACAATATAAGGAATTAAAGAATGGCCCTGAGTCGGAAAAAGAAAATCATAATCGGAATCGTCGCGGCCGTGGTGCTCATTTCGGTCGTCGTGATCAGCGTAATCGCAACGCGTAAGGAAGAGCCCGAAGTCGTTACGGTGAAGCTCGATATCAGACCGGAACTGAAGCAAACCGTCACCTCGTCAGGCGAGGTACGGCCCATCCGCTATATCAAACTGACCAGCGAGGTCCCCGGCCGAATCGAGGAAATCTACGTCAACCCCGGCGACATGGTCACCAAGGGCAAGCCCCTCGTCCGAATCGATCCGACCCAGTTGCAGTCGAGCCAGGAAGCTCAGTGGGCCGCCACCCAGGCATCGATTAATGACGTGCAGAATGCACGCAATGCGGTGACCTCAGCCCAGCAGTCACTAGTCGTTGCAGAGGCTGCGGTAGCTGCTGCCCGACAGCAGGTAGTCGCACTGCAAACAAGCGTCGACCGCGCGAAAATTGATTTGAACACGGCCCAGCGCGAACTGAAACGCTACACCGAACTGATCGAATCCGGCGTCGCTTCGCGCCTTGAATACGACACGGCCCGCGACCGTTATGACACCGCCAAGGTCGCACTCGAAACTGCAAACGCAAACCTCGAAGCGCAGAACATTGCGGTCAAAGAGGCCCAGGAACGCGCGAACCAGCAGCGCATCGCCGTGAAAGATGCTCAGACCAGCATCAAGTCGTCTGAAATGCGTGCCAGCCAGCAGTCAGCCATGCTGCGCGGCCAGACGAGCCAACGTTCCAAGGCAACGCAGTTGTCCCCGCTCAACGGCGTCGTTGCCGACATTCCGACCCGGGTTGGTGAGTACGCGGTTGCGCAGTTATCGACAACACCCTTGATGACAATTGCCGACATGTCTTCAATCAACGTCGAAGTGAACGTCGACGAGACTGAAATCAATAACGTTCAGGAAGGCCAGGAAGCGAAGGTCAAGGTTGACGCACTCGGTGAAAAGGAACTAAAAGCAGTTGTTATTCAGAAGAACCCGCTGGCGATTGCGAAGTCGGACCAGACCGGTGGTTTGTCAAACCGGGTCAATGTTCAGGAAGCAAAGGAATTCAAGGTCACACTGCAACTGAAAGATCTGTCGGACGACGTTCAGAAAGAGCTGCGCCCGGGCATGAGCTCAACGGCGACTATCACCACCAACGTTAAGAACAACGTGCTGGCAGTGCCGCTGGAATCAATCGTGGAGAAGGCGCCCGCAGGCGCCTCGGCATCGCCGTCGGCGACGGTGTCGGGCAGTGTTCCGGCTGCAACCCCGGTCGGTGAGAAACCGAAATCGCAGAAGGGCGTCTTTGTGGTCGAGAACAACAAGGTTCGCTTCATCGAAGTGACGACAGGTATCACCGGCGAAGCCGATATCGAAGTCACGAGCGGCGTTCACAAGGACATGGAGATTGTGCGTGGACCGAGTCGCGTTCTAAAGACTCTCAAAGACGGCATGACGATCAAACGGCAGACCAAGAAACCGGGCAACGTCAACGGAAACGAGGCCAGCTAGATGAGTGATGCTACTCTGACGATTACTCCCCCAGTCGAGCCAGAGGTTGCGCTGAAACCTCGTCGTGTCGAGACAGATGGGCACGACCCGTCAATGCTGATCTCGATGCGCAACATCTGGAAGACGTACCAGATGGGAACTGAATCGGTGCACGCGCTGCACGGCGTTTCGTTCGATATCCCGCGCGGAGAGTACATCGCCATCATTGGACCATCCGGGTCCGGCAAGTCGACGTTGATGAACCTGATCGGCTGTCTCGACACGCCGTCGCAGGGACAATACTGGCTCAACGGGAAAAACGTTTCCGAGATGGACGACGACGAGCTCGCCCGCATCCGCAACCAGGAAGTCGGGTTCGTCTTTCAAACATTCAACCTGCTCGCGCGCGCAACCGCGCTACACAATGTCGAGTTGCCGCTCATCTACGGCGGCGTCAGTGCTTCCAAGCGACACGAGATGGCCCAGGAGGCGTTGCGTTCAGTCGACCTGACTGAGCGCATGATGCACAAGCCAAACGAGCTCTCAGGCGGTCAACGTCAACGCGTCGCGATCGCTCGTGCCCTCGTAAATCATCCGTCGATCCTGTTGGCCGACGAACCAACCGGCGCACTCGATTCCCACACCAGTATGGAGATTATGGACCTCTTCGAGCGTCTTCATTCGGAAGGCAACACGATCATCGTGGTCACGCACGAGCACGACATTGCCGAACGCGCCCATCGCGTGATCTCGATTCGTGACGGTCAGATCGAGAAAGACGAACGAATCAGGTAGCCGCAAAAAGGCACAAGAGAGATTACTGAGAGGCTGGGGTTTCTGTTTTGTGCTTTTTCGTGGCCAAAAGATCTGGGAGGCGTTTCGCGTCGCCACTGCCAGCCTGCGTGCTAACAAGCTGCGCACAGCGCTGACTTTGATGGGCATCGTGGTTGGCGTTGCCGCCGTCATCTCCGTTGTCACCATCATCAAAGGACTCAATCAAACAGTCGCCCAGACTTTCTCTTCACAAGGTTCGACAGTTTTCACCGTTTCGAAGAACCCGCAGATCATCAAGTCGCGCGAAGAGTTCATC
>DATDFT010000071.1:0-42299 GCA_036522475.1 Pyrinomonadaceae bacterium
CCCTGCTTCACTTTGCAGTAGCCGACCTGCACCCACGCTTCCGCACGCTTCGGATTCCTGTTCGCCGCGTTCTCGAAATAACCAACCGCGTTGTCGTAGTTTCCCAACCAGAGTGAATCGAGTCCGGAGCGATAGAGCGACTCGGCGATGTCACCCTTGCCCTTTGCGCTCAGCTCATTCAACGGCTGAAGCTTTCCGGGTTTGAGCTCGGCCACTCTCGCTGCTGCAATCGCGAGATTGATGTTCTGGCCGTTCGTGACCTTGATCGTCACCACACCCAAGACCTGACCTTTCAGATTGAAAACCGGGCTGCCGCTATTTCCATGTGATATCGGAGCAGTGATCTGAATGATGCGATAACTGTTAGGCACTTCCCTGACGGCCGACACGATCCCATCGCTCACCGAGCCTTCGAGTTTCAACGGATTACCGATAACGAAGATCGGCTCACCTTCATCCGGCAGGTCGCTTGCCAACTCCGTGCCGCGCGAGCGTTCGAGCGGCATGTCGATGCTGAGCAAAGCAAGATCGCCTTCCTCGTCGACCGCGAGAGTGCCGTTCACAGGAAATACTTTTCCTTTGCCGTCGAGCGTCTTGATCTCGGCTTTGACAGCGCCACGGATGACGTGCAGGTTCGTGACCACCTGTCCGGATCGCAGAAAGAATCCACTGCCCGTCATCAACGGTTCGCCATTCGAGTCGTAAGTCGAGATGGCAACCACCGACGGCTTGACGCGTTTGACGAGCGCCGGAAGGTTTTCCTTGTCCTGTGCTTGAAGCGCAGGCGCGACGAGAAGAATCAATGCAAGGGGGAACAAACGGAGGCTGCGTCTTTTATTCATGTCGTTAACACTCAAGGGCAAAAACGGATACTTCGGCCTGTGAAGGTTCACCGGCAGGGGATCGCTTCTGACTGTAAAAGATGAGGCTCGTTTAGAGCCAGTCGGGATACCGGAAGCTGCTCAGCAACAGCTACGGTCGGAACATCTTAGCGCAAGACAGGACGAGAGTGGTAGTTTTTTGTGAAGGATTTGACACAGAACAAAAATCCACAGGTAACGCAGAGCATGCTGCGTGACCTGTGGACTGCCTAACGTTGCCACTTGCTATGGAAGAATGTGAATTGTTCCGACAGTTGGGCCCATTGGCATGTCGCCTTCGGCGCCCTCCATCGTCACTACGAGACCAAAGTCCGGCAGCGTGGTTTCCGACTTAATTTCGGCTTCGTTTCTTCCCGGCACATTCGTTACCTGGCCGAGTTTCACGAACTGGTTGTCCGGCGAAACTGCCCAAAGGATGAACCTTTGTCCGGAAGGCGCTTCCTTCAAGTCGTGGAAACGCATCTTGACTTCGGTTGCACCACCCTTGTGCGGCGTGATGAACACGTTTGCACGAGCACCCGTCAGCGCTCCCGTAAAGTCAACCTTGATCTTGGTATCGTCGCCAGTCTTGTAGGCCGGGATGTTGAGTAACGGCGCTGAGTAAGTAGTCTTCTGCTCCGTCATCGGCACTACGACTGTCGTGTTGCCGCTCGGGCTGGTGACTACCGCACCCGGCGTTGTCGTTACGGTCGTCCTGGCGGTTGGCGCCCCGACAGCCGCGACTGTCTCACCCGCCGGACTCGTCATCGGTATAACCGTGAAGCCTTGAGGCACAGCACTCCGGAAGAACACCTTCGTATTCGCGTCATAGGCGTTCAACTCAGACTCCGGCGAAGCAAACAACATGAACCTCGATAGCGGCGTGCTCGCGACCAGCGTTCCGGTTCCATTTGAAATGGCTACGGGACCGAGCGCCGTGACTGTGCCCTTATCATCAACTGCATAAAGAGTCATTGCAGATACATCCGCGGGGACATCGGTTAGGTTCAGTTTGATTCTGGTTCCATCGTCGTCGCGGAGAATGGTGGCCACGCCTTTGGCTCCGGTAACGTTGATCGGTGTCAGGTTAACTGTGACCTCTTTCTTCGCGGGATATTCGATGATTGTGTAAGTGCCATCGGGATTCTGCACCGTCTTGGTGACGGTTGTTGTAGTTTGTGCGAGAGCGATTGCGGCAAGTGCGAGAGTCAGCATCGCAGCCCCTAAAACGCTCAGTACGTGCTTGCTCATTAGTTGTACCTCCCTTGTGTTTAATTAATCGCGATTAATTGTCGACGCGGGGGAACCAATGTCGGGGAGACGCTCAGAGGCGTTTCGCAAGCCAAAATCGCAAGATTTATGCCAGCTTTGAGGATAGTAATTCTCGGCTTTAGTGGGGTTAAGCGCGAAGGAGAACAATACACGACTGTACTTAATAGGTCCTACAGGTCATATACGACCCATCTGCGTTTAATACGCTTTTAACTCGGCAATCGCTTTCGCGACGTCAGCGGCCTGCGGAAGAATCGCGTCCTCGAGCTGCGGCGCATAAGCTACAAACGTGTCGAGCGCGCAGACACGCTTCACCGGCGCATCGAGATATTCGAAGAGCTCATCACTGATGCGCGCGGCGATCTCGGCTCCGTAGCCAAATGACAATGAATCCTCATGTGCGACGATCACTCGACTCGTCTTCTTCACCGTTTCCGCGATCGCGTTCCAATCAAACGGAACCAGACTGCGCAGGTCGATAATCTCAACACTGACGCCTTCCTGCTCCATCTGCTTCGCCGCGACGAGCGAACGTTGCACGAGCGCGCCATAAGTAATGATCGACAGATCCTTTCCTTCGCGAACTTTCTTCGCTTTGCCGAACGGGATCGTGAAGTCGTCAGTGGGATACTGCGACTTGTTGTAAGCCTGTCGATAAAGATGCTTGTGTTCGAGAAACAGCACCGGATCGTCGGAACGAATTGCGGTGCGGAGTAGTCCATTCGCATCGAGGGCGTTTGACGGGTAGATCACGCGCAGCCCGGGGATCTGCGTAAACGTCGCGACGCCCGACTGCGAGTGATAAACAGCACCGCCTTTCAGGTAACCACCAATCGGAACGCGAATCACGAGCGGCGCCTTCCACTCGTTTCCCGATCGCCAACGCAGCAGCGCCAGCTCGTTGCGAATCTGGTGCATCGCGGGCCAGATGTAATCGAAGAACTGAATCTCGACGACGGGCTTGAGTCCGCGCGTAGCCATGCCGATCGCGCGACCGACGATGTTTGCCTCCGCGAGTGGCGAGTTAAAGACGCGCACGCTGCCATACTTGCGCTGCAGGTTCGCAGTAACTTTGAACACGCCGCCTTTGCCTTTGACTGACTCGAGGTACTGCTCGCGCGAACAATCAGCGACGTCCTCGCCGAAAACAACGATGCGCGGATCGCGCGCCATTTCCGTGTCGAGACAACGATTGATGAGATCAACCATCGTCCCCGCGTTGCCGGAAAGCTGCACGCGATCTTCGGTGTCAAACTCTTTACTCGTCGGATCGACGTCGGGTGAAAAGACGTACTGCGTCGCAGTTTCTTTAGGCGGCTGAGCGCTCGCGAGCGCGATGTCCGCTGCTTCGTTCACTTCGCGATCGACTTCATCTTTGATTTTTTGGAGGCCGTCCTGATCGATGACGCCTTCGTCGATCAACAATGCGCCAAAACGTTTCACCGGATCTCGCTCCGCCTCGCTGGCGCGCTCTTCATCAGGGCGGTAGAGCTTTTCATCATCAGAGAGCGAGTGTGAATAAGGTCGGATAACTTTCGCGTGGACGAATGCTGGACCTTGTCGACGACGGCAGTAATCGACAGCGCGTCGCATCGTCTCGAGCGATTCAATCGGATCCGTGCCGTTGCAGCGTTGCATGTAAAGTGACGGAAAATTCTCGACGAGACGCGAGACATCGCCGCCCGCAGTTTGCACTTCAACCGGCACGCTGATCGCGTAGCCGTTGTCTTCCAAAAGAAAGACCACCGGAAGTTTCAGATTTGAGGCGGTGTTGAGTGCTTCCCAAAACTCTCCTTCGCTGCTCGTGCCGTCGCCGAGTGAGACGTAAGTCACTTCATCTGCCTTGAAACCGCTGATTCGTTTTTGCAGCTCGGGAATGAGTTGATAGCGAATACTTGCTTCAGCGCAACCGACGGCTTGCAACAACTGTGTTCCCGTCGGTGATGATTGCGAAACGATATTCAACTTCGAATGACCCCAGTGCGACGGCATCTGGCGGCCGTGTGAATTCGGATCTGCTTCCGCGGCGACCGCGGAAAGCAACTGCTCGACCGGCGTCATTCCGAGTTGCAGGCACAGTGCGCGATCGCGGTAGTACGGATAAAACCAATCGTAACTCGGCTTCAAAACCACGCCGGCGGCGGTCAGGATCGCCTCGTGTCCGGCGCCGCTGATTTGGAAGAAGATTCGATTCTGACCCTTGAGTTGAATCTCTTTGTCGTCGAGACGTCGCGATAGGTACATCGTGCGATACATCTCGAGCAGCAGTCTGTTATCGGGCAACTCGCGCAACTCGTGCAACTCGTGCAACTCGTGCGTCGCCTCGGTGCTCGACGATTCCGCAGGCTTGCGGACCAGCCTCAGTACTTTTGTGTCACTATTCATATCCGCGTTCATCCGCGATCATCTGCGGCTCACTTTCCAATAATCAACTTTGCGATCGTCTGGAGTTGCATGTTCGACGTGCCTTCGTAAATCGCACCGATCTTCGAGTCGCGCCAGTATTTCTCGACCGGATAATCTTTGACGTATCCATAACCTCCGTACAACTCGATCGCCTTCGAACTGACGCGCTCCGCCACTCGCGACGAATAAAGCTTTGCCATCGCCGCTTCCTTGACGAAGTTTACGCCCGCGTCTTTCATCCGCGCGGCGTTGTAAACCATCAAGCGCGCAGCTTCGAGGTCGGTTGCCATTTCAGCGAGTTGAAACTGAACTCCCTGAAACTGATTGATCGACTTGCCAAATTGTTGTCGCTCGGCAGTGTAAGCAAGCGCACTCTCGAGTGCACCGGCAGCGATACCGATCATCTGCGCTCCGATGCCGATGCGACCTTCGTTCAACGTCTCGATTGAGATCTTGTAGCCTTTGCCGGGTTCACCGAGCACGTTCTCTTTCGGCACCTTGCAGTCTTCTAAAATCAACTCGACTGTCGACGATGCGCGAATGCCGAGTTTGTTCTCTTTCTTGCCGATGGAAAAACCGGGGAAATTCTTTTCAACGATGAAAGCAGTGATGCCTCTGTAGCCCGCTTCGGGATTTGCATTCGCAAAAAGGACGAAGATGTCAGCTTCGATTCCGTTTGTGATCCAGAGCTTGCGGCCGTTCAGGAGATAGTGGTTGTCTTTTTCGACCGCGCGGGTTTGCATTGCGAAAGCATCAGAACCCGAACCTGGTTCGCTCAACGCGTAAGCGCCGACACTTTCGGCCGCGAGCCTTGTCAGGTACGTTTTCTTCTGATCCGAAGTGCCCCAACGAATAAAGGCGTTGTTGACGAGTGTGTTTTGCACGTCGACAAAGACTCCGACGGATGCGTCGACACGCGAGAGCTCCTCGACTGCGAGAATCGCTGTGAAGAAACTTGCGCCTGCGCCGCCGTATTCCTCGGGAGTCTCGATGCCCATCAGTCCGAGCTGAAAACATTGCTTGATGATGGCCGGATCGAGCTTTGCGACTTCGTCCATGTGCTCTACGCGCGGGCGCAGTTCGCCCTCGGCGAATTCGCGCACGCTGGCCCGAAACATCGTCTCGTCTTCGGATAATGTGGTGAGTGGAGTGCCGGTAGTCGGCGCGATAGCTGGTTGAGATTGACTCATTGTAGTAGGGCTCATTTTAACGGTGTCAAAGTCGAACGTGTCATCATAAACCAAGCCACAAAACGGCACAAAAGTACGATAGAGAAAAATAGGCGTATATGACATATTGGACCTGTATTTGCAGCAAGTACCCCGATGCAGAATGATGTCTTGAGTGAAAAGCAAACCCGAAGCAGTAGATTCGCGCCACTTGGAGTCGTCTTCGGTCTACTCGGGCTGCTGCTGTTTTCTTATTTCGTGAGGCGGGCAGGAGTCGGCGAGATCGTAGGCGGCATTCAACGACTCGGCGCGGGCTTTCTTCTCATTCTCGCTGTTTCCAGTGTTCGCTACATCGTTCGCGCCCTTGCCTGGACCCTCTGCATCGAGCCGCCGCATCAACTTCGCTTTCGCGACGCCTTCGCCGCGCGCCTGATGGGCGACGCGCTCGGCAACATCATTCCGTTCGTGAGTGCGGCAGTCAGCGAACCGTCGAAGGCAGTGTTCGTGAAAGATCGTGTGCCATTGATCGTCGGGTTTTCGGGACTTGCGATCGAGAACATCTTTTACTCTCTGTCAGTAGCGCTCTTTATCTTCACGGGCACAGCGACTCTGCTGTTGCGCTTTTCGCTGCCAAGGCCACTGCGTTACGCGAGCATTGCGGCGCTCGTAGTCACACTGCTGATCATCCCGCTCGTCTACCTGGTCGTTCGATATCAGACGAAATTTCTCAGCGGCATTGTAGGATACTTAGGCGATCGCGGTGTGATGCAAAAGTTCATGAGCAAGCTGAAGCCTCGCGCGCGGTCGTTGGAAGAACGCGTCTATGGTTTTTACGCAAACACGCAGCGCAGTTTTCTTTCAATCTTCGCGCTCGAGATGTGTTTCCACCTCGCTGGTATCCTGGAAGTATTCATCACACTTTCGTTTATCAGCCCGCTTGCGCCGACGTTCACGCAGGCGTTCATTCTCGAATCCGTGAATCGAATCATCAACGTGACTTTTAAATTTATTCCGCTGCGGGCGGGTGTGGATGAAGGTGGAACTGGTCAGGTCTCGAAGGTACTCGGCTTCGCACGCGGCATCGGTGTGACGCTCGCGATCGTGAGAAAGGGACGCGACATTTTCTGGAGCGCGATCGGTGTTTTATTGATCTGGAGTAGAGGCCACGGATTTACCCACATGAAAACTGATTGATTTCTATTCGTAAGCCAGCGCGTTCACCGGATCGAGATTTGAAGCCCGCCACGCCGGATAAAGCGCACCAAGAATCCCGCCAATCACACCAATCGATCCCGCCACCAGCGCCCACGACCAACTGTATTCAAAAACCAACCCGTACGCCTCGTGAATCAAGTAGCCGGCGAGGAGCGAGATCCCGAACCCTGCAATCAGCCCGATGAGACTGATCAGTATCGCTTCCTTCTCAATAATGCCGACGATATAGCTACGCGAAGCTCCCATCGCTTTCAAGATCCCAATCTCGCGCGTGCGCTCTGTGATCGTCGTGTACATCGCGAGCATCACCACCAGCGAGCTCACGACCGCGGACAGTCCCACCAGGACGCGAAGAAACGTATTCAGAAACGGAATAGTCTTTTCAAAACTCGTAAATACTTCACGCGTCGGCTGGATCGTGTTGCCGGGAAGTTCGCGATCGATCCGTTGCGAAACTTCCTGTAACTGGTCCGGATTGCGCAGCTTGATGAAAATAAACGTACACTTATTCTCGACTTCGAGCGCCTTCTGCATAGCCTCGAGCGACATCTTTACGCGCGCGCCGGATTCGGGTGAGTAGATCCCGGCGACACGATATTCGTCAGTGCCGAAAGGTTTGAACGGATCGCCAAGATGCAGGTTGCTGTTGCGCGATTTTTCCTCATCGATCACGACTTCGTCCAGTTTTTGCGGCCCGTGCCCGGCGACCATGTTGATGCCGTTCATGCTGGCGTAGGTGTTCCAGTCGACGCCGTCGATCTGCTCGAGTCCGATGCCTTTGTTGCCCTGGAAAAAGTAGCGGATCACTGGCAAGGCTTCTTCGACACCTTCGATCTGCTTCAATCGCTCGACGTATCGCGTGTCGAGATTCGCGGTGGTCGAGGTCAACTGGATCGCGCCCGGTCGCATAAAGATCAACTCCGCGCGCACGTTCGTGGCGCGTCGCTGAAGATCGTTGGCCATGCCCCGCGCGAGTCCCGTGAAAAGCATGACGAGACTGACTCCCAGGGCGACGCCCGCCACGCTGACGAGCGTGCGAATCGGTCGCTGGCGAATGTTCGAAGTGACTAAGTTATCCATACAAGATTGCTGCTACAGCAATAAACTTCCGGCGCCATGCATGCAGGCTATTACCATAAAGCATTTTGGTCTAAGCTAACAACGACAGGAACGAATGTTGATAAATAAACCGCTTAACTATGCGCAAACGTAAACTTTCACCCTTCATCTACTCCCTTGCAACGCTCGTCATCATGCTCGCACTCGTCCTGGTCGGACGCAGCTTCGCGCCCGAACGCGTTCAAATCACGATCCTCGGCACCACCGACCTTCACGGCAACCTGAACCCGATCGATTACTACACCAACAAACCGGACAACCGCGGTCTCGCGAAGATCGCCACGCTCATCAAGCGCGTCCGTAAAGAACAACCGAACCTCGTCCTGATCGACTCCGGCGACACCATTCAAGGTTCGCCACTCGAGTCGTTTCACAATCGTAAAAACAATCAGCCGAAGGATCCGATGATGCTGGCGATGGACTCGCTCAACTACGACGCGATGACCGTCGGAAATCACGAGTACAACTTTGGTCTGAAGGTCCTCGAGAAAGCGCGTAGTGAAGCCAACTTCCCCTGGCTCTCCGCGAACACGTACGACAAAGGAACTAATAAACCTCACTACAAACCGTACATCGTCAAAGAAGTCGCGGGCGTAAAGATCGGTGTGCTCGGTTTGACCACGCCGGGGATTCCCAACTGGGACAATCCGCCGAACTACGCCGGCCTCGAGTTTCACGAGCCACTCACCGAAGCACGCAAGTGGGTATCCATCCTGCGCGATCAGGAGAAGGTCGACGTGGTTGTAATCGCAATGCACATGGGTCTCGAAGAAGATCTGAGTACGGGTGAACTAACACCGGGCCAGGTCGAGCACGAGAACGAAGCAATCGCGATTGCGAAAGAAGTTCCCGGCGTCGATGTGATTTTCATGGGCCACACGCATCGCGAAGTGTCGTCGCTTTACATAAACGGCGTGTTGCTGACACAGGCGAATTACTGGGGCCATCAGCTCGCGCGTGCAGATCTTTATTTACAAAAGGCGGGGACCGGCTGGCGCATGTATGCTAAGTCCGCGCGCACGATCGTGAATGACGATCGCATCGAACCTGATGCCGAGATAACAAAGATTGCTGAGCCTTACGATCGCGAAACACAGGGTTGGTTGTCGCGCGTTATCGGGCAGTCGAGTCAGGAATTGACGGCGCGCGACGCGCGTTTTCGCGACACGGCGATCCTCGACCTCGTTCAGAAAGTGCAACTCGAAGCGGGCAAGGCTGACGTGTCGATGGTGGCGAATTTCAATGCCGGCGCGCGCATCGCGAAAGGTCCAGTGAGCGTGCGCGATATCGCGGGTTTGTACGTCTACGAAAACACGCTCGTCGTGCTCGAGGTCACGGGTCAGCAACTCAAAGACGCGCTCGAACACTCGGCGAAATATTTTAGGGCTTACGTTCCGGGTAAGCCGCCGAGCGATCTAGTCGACGAAAAGATTCCCGCTTACAACTTCGACATCGCCGAAGGTGTGACTTACGATCTCGACATCTCGAAGCCCGTCGGACAGCGCATTCAGAACCTGCGTTTTCACGGCCAGCCATTGTCGCCGACGAAAAAACTGCGGCTCGCGACGAACAACTACCGTGTGAACGGCGGCGGTGGCTACACGATGTACAAGAACGCGCCGGTGGTTTATCGATCGAGCGAAGAGATACGCGAGTTGATTATCGACTGGGTTGAGCGCAATAAGACGATTCCCGTCACTCCAAACAACAACTGGCGCATCGTCCCGTAAGATCGATTGTGCAATCCGTGTAATCTGCGGCTAAGATTGTAGGGCATGCCTCCGCGTCTCGCAGCAATTTCCGGTAAACACAAAGGTGCGACTTTCGCGATCGACGAAGAACCGCTCGTCATCGGACGGGAGACTGCCGCGACCGTTTGCCTCGCCGACGCCTCCGTCTCGCGACGTCATTCCAAGATCGAAAAGAAAGACGACAGCTTCGTCATCACCGATCTCGAGAGTCTCAACGGCACGTTCGTAAACGACGTACCCGTTCGCAGCCGCGTGCTCGAGCACGGCGATCGCGTGCGTGTCGGCGATTCGCAGTTTCTTTTTCTCGCGCACGAAGGCGAGGCAGTTTCGAAGTCGAGCGACGTCAATTTCGAGGAGACAAAAGTCGTCAGCGGTTCGACGGTGCAGATCCGTGTCGACCACGCGATCTATCTGATGGGGCGCGATCTGAGCGCGCTGATGAAGGTTAGCACCACGATCAACTCGATTCGTGGTCTCGACGATCTATTGGAGCGCCTTGTCGAGTTGCTGTTCGAGGTTGTTCCCGCACAGCGTGGCGCGATTGTTTTAACTAACGAAGAATCGTTCGAAACGAGCCTCGTGTTTGGTCTCGATCGCGCGCACGGAAAAGATCGAGCAGTTACCGTGAGTCGCACGATCGTGCAGCAGGTGTTAAGAGACGGTGTTGCTTTGCTGGCGAATGACGGCGTGTCTGAATGGACGCAAGCAACTGACAGCCTGATCTCGACGGGCGCTCACTCGGTGATGTGCGTGCCGTTGCTTTTGCTCAATCGCAAACTCGGCGTGTTGTATCTCGATACCACGTTCCCGCGCGACCAGTTCAATAACGATCATCTGAAACTGGTTACTGCAATCTCGGGCATCGCCGCCGTTGCGATTGAAAATGCGCGGCAGTTTGAATGGCTCGAAACCGAAAACGAGCGACTGTTGTCCGACGTAAACGTCGAGCACAACATGATCGGCGAAGCCCCTGTGATGCAACGCGTCTATCACTTCATTTCGAAAGTCGCGCCGACTGACGCGACTGTGCTGATCTCAGGCGAGAGTGGCACGGGCAAGGAGCTAGCTGCGCGCGCGATTCATCGCAACAGCAAACGCGCGCAGAAGTCGTTCATGGCAGTCAATTGCGCGGCGCTGAATGAGTCGCTGTTGGAAAGCGAACTGTTTGGTCACGAAAAAGGATCGTTTACCGGCGCCCTCGCACAGAAAAAAGGACGTCTCGAGATCGCAGACGGCGGCACGATCTTTCTCGACGAGATCGGCGAGTTAACGCCGCCGTTGCAGGTAAAACTTTTGCGCGTGTTGCAGGAGCGAGAGTTTGAAAGAGTCGGCGGAACCGTGACGATCAAAGTCGATCTGCGTGTGATCGCCGCGACGAACAAGAACCTCGAAGAGGCGATCGAAGCGGGCGAGTTTCGTCAGGACCTTTACTACCGTCTCAACGTTGTTTCGCTCGAGATGCCGCCGTTGCGCGATCGACGCGAAGACATAATGCTGCTTGCGAATTACTTCGCCGATAAATATGGGACGCGCTGCAATCGAAAGTTGAAAGGCTTCTCGCCGGAAGCGCGTGCTTGCTTGACGTCGTACGACTGGCCCGGCAACGTGCGCGAGCTTGAGAATGCAGTGGAGCGTGCAGTGGTGCTCGGGACCACCGATCAAATATTAGCGGAAGACTTACCCGAGGCGTTGCTCGAGAGAGAAGGCACGGTTGCTGCGCCGACTAACTATCACGTTGCGGTGGCGCAAACCAAGAAGCAAATCATTCTCGATGCGATGGACCAGGCGAGCGGCAATTTCGCTGCTGCGGCGAAGTTGCTGGGAGTGCATCCGACTTACTTGCAGCGCCTCGTGCGAAATCTGAATTTGACAGCTCAGGTGAAACGGTAGCTTGCACGACGAACCACTCAATATTGCCCTGCGCGAGGAAACACCTGAGGATCGGCCCTTTTTACTGGAAGTTTACGCGAGTACGCGTATGGATGAACTGGCAGCAACAGGTTGGCCTGACGATCAGAAGCGAGCGTTCATCGAAATGCAATTTAATGCTCGTGAAAGAACCTATCCTCGAGTCGATAATCGAATCATTCTTTTGAACGGACGCCCGGTTGGCAGAATACTCGTTGATAGAGGCGAGGCGGCGATAGTGCTGCGAGACATTGCGGTCTTGACAGAGTATCGAAACGCCGGTATCGGAAGTCGTTTGATACAGGATTTGATGAAGGAAGCCACCGCCGCGAATAAACCGATCACGTTGCACGTCGTAGCTTTTTCTCCCGCAGTGCGGCTGTACGAGCGTTTGGGATTCCGCAGAACGGGTCCCGAAGGAGCCTATTTGGAGATGAAATGGGTTCCTGTTACAAGTTGATTTAATGCCTACCTACTCGATCAATCCGTACGTCAGCTCCATCGAGAATCGTTTGTTTCCGGGGGTGGTGCAGTCTGCGGTCTTTCATCGACTGACCGGGGAGATAATCGAGAGCGGGGATAAAAGGCTACTGATTGAAAGGCAGTTTTTAATCCCGGATGGTTTCGATCCACTGGTGCCATTGCTGGACCATTACGTCACTCGGCCGATTCAAAATCCGGCGCTCGCGTATCGATCGAAAACCGGAGAATGGATTGTAGTGCGAACTTCGATGATTGAGACTGTCTACTCGCGAAAACGCGACGAGCTACCTGCGATTGTTGAAGAAAAATTGTCACCGTTCACTGCCGAGATACTGCTGCTGGCTGACGGCACTCGAACGCTCCGGCAGATTCATTGCGCCGTGAGAGAAGAAGGCGACATTCTTCAGGACTCAGAATTTCGAACCGCGATAGATTTCTTAACGACTCAGGAGCGGCAGCTAATCAAGTTCACGTCGCGGCGCGAAGAGCTTGACCATCCGTTTACGTACGTCAACATCATCCCGCGGAATCTTTATCACGCTGATAAAAAGGACCAGCCGCGCCCAGGCAGTTCAAACGAAACCATCATCGATTTCCACTTGCACGATATTGATGATGCAGCGTGGGAGTTCGATCAAATCGAACCGACTGTGAACCACTCGTTCCGCTTTCCTCACGAAGCGCTCGGCGGACTCGATTACGGCTCGCGTTTTTGTGTTTCGACGTTGAAGCCTGAAGTGGTTCCTTTACTAAACAGCTCGCCGCGACTCGAAGTATTGGAAGTTGGCGGCGGCACTGGTAGCTTTGCGTCGGCGTTCATAAAGCAAGCGAGTGGGAACGTCAACTATCACATACTCGATCTGTCGCCGGCGTTGATGAAGAATCAACGAAAGTTGTTGGCTGAAGTTCTTCCTGAGTCCAGGCATTTCCACCAGGATGCGACTGAGTTTGATCTTCCGGGCCGCACGTTTGACCTGATTATCTCGAATGAAGTCATCGCAGATTTTCCTGTCGCCGCGGTTGAGCGTGGAAGCGATAGGAAGTGGCACGGGGAAGGTGCTTACTATGTTGACAAATATAATCTCTCGGACGAAAACGCGCCCGACTCTTTCGTCGTTAACTCAGGCGCTTTTCGTTTTATCGAGCGAGCATGGAAGCATCTCCGTCCGGGCGGGACGCTGATAGTTTCGGAGTATGGAACGGAGCATCGCTACCCGGCCGCGTCGTTCAACTTAAATCACGACGAGTATGCGATTCACTTCGGCCATCTTGCCGTTTGCGCTGCGAAGATAGGCTTTCAATGCCGGTTACTGACGTTGAAGGAGTTTCTCGGTTTTGACGACGAGGTGTTGGTGCTTAACGGACGCGAAGAGCATTTGCTCTGCCTGAATCACGTCTTGAAAAATTATGGAGAGACTCTTCCTTACGCAGTGATTTCAAAGTCAGAATTCGAAAGACGATGTCAGTCGATAGTAGAAGACACACGATTGATCGGGTATTCTTTCTCGCCGCTTAGCACGGGCTTTCACTTTGGTCCCAACATACGAGATTTTTTCGTTTTGATAATGCAGAAACCGCGGTAAGCAATCCGCGTTTATCTCCGGAGATCCGCGGCTCAACAAATTATCGCCGGAAGGAGATTTGAATGGAGGCTTCTTTAACGCACGAGGCATTTACTCAGAATGCGAACACGAAATTCCGAGTACTGCTTGACGAAAACACGACGGTCGACTTGGATCTCGTCGACGTGTCGGAACTCAAGCTTCATCCCCGACAGGAGGAATTTGCGCTTGAGTTTCGTGGTCCATTGAACATGTTTCTCGGTCAGGGAGTGCGTGACTTCTCGCACGAACACATGGGCCATTTTGAATTGTTCATCGTACCCGTCCGGCAGGATGCGGATGGCTTTTACTACGAAGCAATCTTCAATCGTATTCGCGAGCAGTCAACTGAATGAGCAGCCAATTGCCAACCGTCACACTTCGCCCAGTTGGACCAGACGATCACGAGTTTCTCGTTGCAGTTTATGCCAGCACTCGAGCCGACGAGTTGGCTTTAACGCCATGGACCGACGAACAGCGCGACTCCTTTGTCCGCTGGCAGTTCGGCGCACAACAAGAGCACTACGCGAAGACTTATCCCGCCGCCAATCACGACATAATTATGTCTGACGGCCGCCAAGTGGGCCGGCTCTACGTTGCCCGCCTGGACCAGGAGATTCGAATTGTCGACATCACTGTTCTACCTGCCGAGCGGAATGCGGGGATTGGCAGTTATCTGATCAAACAGTTGCTCGACGAAGCGGACCGCACCGGCAAGATGACGCGGGTTTATGTGGAAGAATTCAATCCTTCGCTGGACCTTTTCAAGAGGTTGGGGTTCTCGCAGATCGAGCAGAACGCCTTCCATCTACTGATGCAGCGGAACCCCAGTCAGAAAGCGGGGAGTTCGGACTAATGATCCGAATCCTTCGGCAGCGACGATAAAAACTTTCAGTGATAAAGCTTAAGAATGAAGGCGATTGACAACTGCCTCATAGAGTGGATTGTGCGTATCCCTGGTCCTAACTGGAACGATCAGGAAGGAGAACAGACCCAGCTCGTCATGCTCGATCAGGTACGTGTCCTGATCAAGGGTTGTATCTTCAGGGCCACGAAAAAGAAGTGAAAAACCTTCTTTCCCAGCCGCAGTCTGTTTTCGCGAAGCAAAACTAGCAACGTCAACCAGTGTGGTCTTCACTTTTGTGGCTTGGTAATTAATTAGAAAACTCGTACCCAACTGGGATTTGAATGATGCCAGAGTTAGACCAGGCGTTTTTGAAGTTGAAATGCCCATGCCAGAGGCTTTCTCGGTGAGGGACAACGGAACTCCTGCGGCAAGCGCCATCAACGTACCTCGCTTCAAGAAATCTCGACGCGAACTGCTCATTTTTTTCCTCCTCGAAAGTGCGTTTGAATCTGGGCTGCGGTAGAAATGGTGAGGCAGTCTATTTCTTCTTTTCGAAACTTGCAATAAAAAAAACATACCAAAAAAGTTTTGGGGAATCTTTGAATACACTCTTGTAATATCTCCGCTTTCGATCTATAGTGCGCCCTCGTCGCTAGCAAGAGACCTTGGCGGAAGAACATTCCGCAGCAGTGTACAAACTTGACCATAACAGGTTCAGCACGGTTTGAAACATAGTCGTGCCAAAGTCGAAAACCACTGTGTGGGCCAAGTCCAGAGGCCCAATCAGTCGGCCCGATAACCACAAAGATTCCTAAACGGCTTACCACAGAATAAGGAGACGGTGAGATGGCCCCATATGTAGGCGAAATAAGAATGTTTGCCGGTAATTTTCCGCCTAACGGCTGGATGTTTTGCGAAGGGCAGACTTTACCGATTTCGGAGAACGATGTTTTGTTTCAGTTGATTGGAACCACCTATGGCGGTGATGGACAGGAGAATTTCAACCTGCCAAACCTGGCATCGAGGATACCGCTGCACATGGGCACCGGACCAGATGGTACAACCTATCAAATAGGGGAAATGGCAGGAACCGAGAGCGAAACCCTAACGACACAACAGATTCCGAATCATACCCACGCTATGTTCTGCAGTTCGGGTGGTGGCACGAATTCGAGTAATCCGGCAGCCGGCGTAGCGGCCCCGTCGGATATATTCCAGTTCAGTGATAACACTGCCCCTACTACCCAGTTGGGAACTCCTCCCTTTAACAGCGACATCGCCGGAGGCAGCCAACCACACGAAAACACTCAGCCGTTCCTTTGTATCAATTTCATTATCTCGCTCTTTGGGATATTCCCGTCCCAGACATAGAGCGTGGTTCTTGTGCGAACTAAATGGCTGCTGGTGCAGTTGAGCCGAACCGTTCAACAACTTAAGGAGTCGTAATCATGTCTGAACCGTTTCTGTCAGAAATCAAAATCGTCAGCTTCAACTTTCCGCCGAAGGGCTGGGCTTTATGTAACGGCCAACTTTTGCCGATCAATCAAAACCAGGCTTTATTTGCGTTATTGGGCACCACGTATGGAGGCAATGGACAAACCAATTTTGCTTTGCCCAACTTGCGAGGCAGGACCCCCATTCACGAGGGAAATGGCCACACTTTAGGGGAAGCGGCTGGGTCAACCTCCGTTACCGTAAATATTCAGCAGCTGCCAACGCATCTGCACACTACCACCGCCAACATGGCAGTGGTGAGTGCGAATCAGAACGCAACCCTGGGAGACCCGACGGGTCACAACTGGGCCAACACCGGAAAGCAGCAATGGTGTACCAGCCAGCCCAACGCCGTGATGAATCCGCTCGCTGTAACTAACGTGGGTGGCAACCAGCCGCACAACAATATGATGCCTTACCTGGTACTCAATTTTATCATCGCGCTCCAGGGAATTTTCCCGTCGCAAAACTAGAAGGGGAGAGAAAACATGAGTGATCAATTTGTTGCTGAAATCAGGATTTTCCCATTCAACTTTGCGCCCACTGGTTGGGCCTTCTGCGACGGCCAACTCCTGCCGATAAGCCAGAATACCGCCCTCTTTTCCTTATTAGGAACCGTGTATGGCGGTGACGGCAAGTCGACGTTCGCGCTTCCGGATTTGCAGGGCAGTGCTCCTATGCAGCCGGGCCAGGGGCAAGGACTATCGCTGCGTGATCTGGGTGAGATGAGCGGCGTTGAGAGCATTACTCTGTTGACAAGCGAAATGCCGGTTCACACGCATGGCGTTGGGCGGGCACTTACGGCTGACGGCAATGTAATTACGCCTGTCAACGCCATTTGGGCTCAGTCAGCCGCAGGTCGAGGATCGGCTGCGCTTTATCTCGACGGTGCGCCGACGGGACAAGTGAACATCCAGTCACTGAATGTCACCGGCGGAGGTCTGCCGCACAACAACATGCAGCCCTACTTGACTCTCAATTTTTGCATCGCCTTGCAGGGAATTTTCCCGCAGCGGCCTTAAGGCTGACAGGCGCGCGAGTCTTTGAGCATTGTGATTCCCAAAGGGGCTTCGCTCCCAGAAGCCCCTCTATAACCTTAGAACAAGGAGCCGCAATAATGATTCGCTCTCTGGAGAAAAAATCCCACAATCAACGCCGCTCGATCATCAGGCTTTGGGGTGTCTTTGCGCTATTAGTCGCAGGCGTCTGTGCATTTGCAATTGCATCTCGATCAGTCGATGCGGGCTCGAGTCATTCGTCAAAATTGGGCCGGGCTGAACGAACCAACCACCGCATCAGTATGCATCCTGAACTGGCTGGTCAACCCGCCTTAACAGCACCTTTCTTTGCAACCATAACTGTCGATCGAACTGACGACACTGCCGCCGCTTCAGCATGTACTGCGGCGGCGAATGACTGCAGCCTGCGAGGCGCGGTCGCCTTCGCGAACTTAAATCCGGGCACAACGATCTCAGTCCCCGCCGGAACGTATCAACTTAATATTGCCGGTGGCGCGACGGAAGGTTTCTCCGGCAACAACTCGATCGGCGATCTCGATATCAGGGGCAACAACACAACGATCACCGGCGCCGGCGCAGCGTCCACCATAATTCAGCAGACGGCGCCGAACGATCGCGTGATTGAAGTTAATCCGAATTTGCTTGCGAGCTTTAATTTCTCGATTTCCGACGTGACGATTACCGGAGGAAAAGAAACTACCGGTGTTGGAGGCGGGGGCATTATCTCCGGCTCGATTAACAACACGGTATCGATTACGAATTGCATAATCTCCGGCAACTCCGCAACCGGCGCCGGCACGTTTGGCGGCGGTGGCATCTCGCACGAAGGCGGCAGTCTTACGATCACGGGCACCACTTTCTCGGGCAATTCTACGACCAGTAGCGGCGGCGGTTTGGGTTACACGGCAGGCGATCCGCTCATCAGAACGCCATCCAGCGGCACTCTTACGGTGACCGGTTCAACGTTCTCCGGCAATACCGCGAATTCCGCAGCCGCGGGCGGCGGCGGAGCCGATCTGTTCAACTTCAACGCCGGCATCAGCACTTACAACATCAGCAGTTCGACCTTCTCCGGCAACTCGGCGCCCAACGGTCGCGGTGGTGCAATCGTCGTGGAGAGTGGTCCACTGACTCTTACCACTAGTGCTTTGACGAACAATTCGGCCGGTGTCAGTGGCGGCGCAATTAACTCCAGCGGAAGCGCGTCAGTCACGTACTCCAGGCTGGTGGGCAACAGCGTTCCCAATCCTTTGAATGGCTTGACCCTGTTTGATGCCGCAGGTCCTTTTACGGCAGATGATAACTGGTGGGGAATCAACACTGGTCCAGGAGCAAATGATTTTCGTAATACCAGCGGACCTGTATTTCCAGCGTCGTTCCTACAGCTAAGAATTAGCGCTAGTCCGAGTCAGGTCTGCTCCGGCGGAACCGCGGCAGTCGCGGCCGACATCAAGCAAAGAAATACTGGCGGAGTTTTGACTACCGAGCTGAATGGTCTGCCGACATTTACGGCAGTATTTGGCGTCACGCCGGCTTCGCTTGGAACGCTTTCGGGAGCGACGAATTTTGTGAACGGTGCCGCATCGGCCACGTTCACGGGCGGCGCGACACCAGGCAGCGGTACCATCGACGTCACAGGCGATAACCAGACTGTTTCAGCTAACGTCAGCGTTGATACGAATCAAACTACGGATCCGGCTGACCAGACGGTTTGCGAAGGTCAAACGGCAACCTTCACCACCACGGCGAGTGGTCCAGGCACAATCACTTTCGTCTGGAAGAAGGGCGCGACTGTTCTGAACAACGGCGATCTTGGCGGACGCGTTACCATCACGAATGGCATGAACACCAGCACGCTGAGCATCAGCAATGCACAAACGAGCGATGCGGACACTTACACCGTCGAAGCAAGCGGTCAGTGCAACACCGCGACGCAGAGTGCAACGCTGACCGTTCATCCGAACACGACTGCAACTGATCCAGCCGATCAGACAGTTTGCCAGGGTACGTCGGCCAGCTTCTCGACTACCGCAACCGGCGATAATGTGCACTACGCGTGGACGCTGGACGGCTCACCGTTCGACGGCGACAACCCAAGCATCAACGTGCCGACTGGCTCGCTCACTCCCGGCGCACACACGGTTGGTCTGACAGTGACGGGTTCTTGCGGCACGGTTAATCAAAGTGCGACTTTGACCGTGAACGCAAACACGACCGCTACCGATCCGGCCGACCAGACTGTTTGCCAGGGCGCGACCGCGAGCTTCTCAACGACTGCGGGCGGTGCCAACATCCACTACGCATGGACGTTGGACGGCTCACCATTCGATGGCGACAACCCAAGCATCAACGTGCCGACCGGCTCGCTTGCGCCAGGCGCGCACACGGTTGGTCTGACAGTGACGGGTTCCTGCGGCACTGTTAACCAATCGGCTTCGCTGACAGTCAATGCACCGACGGCAACAAGTGACCCGGCCGACCAATCAGTTTGCCAGGGAACTGATGCACACTTCTCTACAACTGCATCAGGCACTGGTCCATTCCACTATGCATGGACTCTGGATGGTTCGCCGTTCGATGGCGACAACTCGAGCATCACTGTTCCGACGGGCTCGTTGAGCCCCGGTAATCACACGGTCACCGTAACCACTACCGGCTCGTGCGGCAGTGCTACGCAGACCGCGATCCTATCAGTGAACAACAGCACGCCGGTCATAACATTGAGTTCATCTTCGGCGACCATGTGGCCACCGAATCACACGTACCAGACCTTCAACGTAACGGACTTTGTTGCCAGCGCCAGCTCGAGTTGCGATGCCAGCGTAGACATCAACGATGTGGTTATTCAGAAGGTGAGTAGCGATGAGCCGGAGAATTCCGCCGGCGCAGACGGTAACACTCTCAACGACATCGTGATTGCTCCGGATTGCAAGTCGGTCCAACTGCGACGTGAACGTGACGGTCTCCTAAATGGTCGTGTCTACACGATCACATTCAAGGTCACCGATTCGTTCGGCAACAGCTCTACGGCGACAGTCAAAGTCAACGTGCCCATCAGCAATAACGGCACAGCAGTAGACAATGGCGCCGCTGCGGGATACACGGTAAATAGCCTCTGTCCATAAGCGACGGGTGGTCCAAGTACTTTATGAAAGGTAAATGACATGAGAACTTCGTTACGCAAGTCGAACACACTTTTCACGTCTCTCGTCGCATTGGCTATTTGTGTTGGCATCATGGTCTGCGCTCCTTTAATGTTCGCAGCCCATGTGCCGACGTCATCAATCACGATCGTCAATAACTCCGGTCGTGAAATCCGTCACGTCTACTTGTCAGCTCCCGATCAGAACAACTGGGGATCGGACCAGCTGGTGGGTTCGGTGATTTCACCTAGTGGCGGATCGTTTACGATCAGCGACGTGAGCTGCGGCGGTTCAACCATTAAGGTCATCGCCGAAGATCAGGAAGGATGTTTCTCGTACCAGGTCGTGAGCTGTTCAGAAGGAGCGACTTGGACCATTACTAACGACACCAGTCGCGATTGCGGTAACTGATCTGGCGTTGCTTACATTTCGCTGTGCGGGGCGCGGGTAATCAATAACCTGCGCCCCATTTATTTTGCGGTTGAAAATGCTCGCTGAACGTTTCACCCCCAAGTCATTGCCTGTGCAAAACCATGTTTTATATGGTTGTTTTCTGCAGATCTGCCATCATTGGAGATATAAAGAGCACAGGATTATGCTATTGACGTCGGTGCTTTACGCAAGTAAAGTATCGCCGTCCCATAAGCGGTTCCATTCGGAATTTTTCCTTCTTCTTGATACTTGTCTGTTCAGCCTCCGAAGAGTAACCGTACTTAGTTTCCTGACAATCTCAGTCAAGCTTGCTCCCAGGGAGGGTAACCTATGCGTCCCCGTATGAATCCGACTCACCAGACCCAGACTCAAGTCCAAATCACAATTAGAACCGCTGCGAAGCTGCTCGCTCTTTGTTTGATCGTTGCGGCAGTGCCGGTTGCTCTTTACGTTCGCGTCAAGTCCGCGGCGTCCAGTGCTTCTAATTCGAAAATCGTCGAGCTCACAAAGAAGTCCAAAGGACAGGTAACGGTGCAGGCCGCCGGTCGCGGCAGGCCGTTCCTGAACCTGAAGGACGGGCGCGATATGACCGTGACGTACCGCGGAGATCGTGCCGCGGCAACCGCTCTTCAGACTGGCGCCGCGCAGCCGCGGTCACTGGCCTCGGCGGATTTTCGTCGCAGTGGGATTCCCGATGTGGTGGCCGGCTATAGCTACAACGGCGGAGGCATAATCACCCTTCAACATGGAAATCCGGATGCATTCGCTCCGACTGACGAGTCAGTCTTCGCGCGTATGCAACAGGGCTACAACCCGGACTCGTTGTTGCCGGGCGCGGATGTTTATTCCGTTCCTGCACCAGTCGATTTTCTCGTGACGGGAAGTTTTACGAAGGGCACTGGAAAGGATGTTGTGTTTGCCGCAAAGGGCGGCGGGCTTTATCTGATGAAGGGGGATGGCGCCGGCAAGCTTGGTGAGCCACAACAAATCGATCTGCCCGGCTCAGTAACGTCATTGGCTGCGGGAGAATTCCGTGCGGCTGATGGATTGACTGATCTGGCGGTAGGCGTGAGCGGCCCTGGTGGCGATTCGTTATTGATTTTTGATGGCGCAGGCGACGGATTATCGAAAGCTCTGGCGCAGTATCAGTTATCTGCACCGGCCAGTGCGATTGAGTTTGGCGGCTTAGACAACGATTCGTATATGGACATCGCCGTAGCTGACGGTAGTGAATTAACTGTCGTCCACGGTTGGGGTCGCAAAGAGCAGGTGTCGGCGGAATCACGCCTCGAACGAGTTAACGTCGGACCAGATGTACGTGGACTAGCATTGGGAGAGTTTGAGTGGGACCGCGAGGGCCAGAGCGAAATCGCCGCCCTTACAAGTGACGGTACTGTGCATATGGTTGAACGTGGGAACCTGGACACTCGTCCATTCACTGATGCTGAAGCTGCCCAACGGACGAGAGGCAATCTTAAGCCCCAGAAAATGACTAAGGTGGACATCGAGTCTGTTCCGAGTTGGAGAGCTGGACAAGGTGGAGGATGGAAGGACGCTAAACAGATTCTCGGGAGCAATCTCAGTGCTGACCTGCCGAAGCCATTGGTGAAGACAAATCTCTCTCATCGGGAGATGGATGAGGTGATGGTTGTCGGGCAAGCGCAGTCGAAGCTCGAGATTCTGAGTCCGATTAACAAGAGTAGTTCGGCCCCAGTTCCTGACCAGTCACTTATGGTTACGGACGACACGGCAAAAACAACCCTGGACGTGCAGAGTACGCCGGTTGCAGCGTTGACCCTTCCCTCAAAGCTCAACGGTGTGCAGGATGTAGTTGTGCTCGACTCGACGAGCACAAACCTGTCTATTGTTCCTGACGCACCGAACACCACGATCACAGTTGATAGAACTGACGATCCTTCCGGCGCTTCATTGGCCGCAGCTTCTGCGTGTACGGCAGGTGCCAATGACTGTAGTTTGCGTGGCGCCCTCCAATTTGCGAACAATGCTGCCAACAACAACACCACGATCAATCTTCCGGCAGGCACTTATATCTTAAGCACCAACGGCACCGGCGCCGGCGGTTGTGACGGCAACTCAGTGGGCGACCTTGGCGCCAACCAGACCATGTCGATCGTTGGCGCGGGATCTGCGACCACGATCATTCGGCAGACCGGAACGGGCCCTGCGAACGACGGCGACCGCGTAATGTGCATGGACGAGCCATTCACGCAGAACCTGATCTACAACTTCTCGGGCTTTACGATGGTTGGCGGTCGCGATGGTACGTCAGCGGGCACCGGCACAGCCTTAGGCGGCGGCGGCATCATCGGCGGCGAGAAGGGCAACGTGCTGACGTTGACCGACGTCGTTCTCGCTAACAACCAGGTAACGGTGCTCGGCAGCGCGAACATCGGCGGCGGCGGCATCCAGTGGACTGGCGGCAATTTAAACATCACGAATTGCACCATCGGCGGTTCGGCAGCACCCGGTGCTTATACCGACCGCACCAGCACCAACACGGCAAATCTTCAGGCAGGTAGTGGCGGCGGCGTAATGTTTACGCCGTCAGCGCCGCAACACATGGCCGCGACCGGAGTCTTGACGGTTAGTGGATCTACAATCAGCCGCAATACGGCGGGCTCCATCAGCGCGGGCGGCGGTGGTTTGGATCTACTGGTCTTTGCTTTCGCGGCCCCCGGTGGCGGCGGTACGGGCTCGGCGACTATCGGCACCTCAACCATCTCAAATAACGTGGCCACTCCTGGGAATGGCGGTGGAATTGACGTTGAGTCTCTCGCGACCACTGTAGCCACGACCAATTTGACAAACAACTCGGCAGCAAGTCACGGCGGCGGCATTTTTGTCGGCGGCGCGAGTTTGTTGTTGGACGGTACGAATCCGAGTATCACCTTTACGGGAAACACCGCGACCAGCGGAGGGAGTAGTGTGTCTACTTCCTCGGCCGTTAACGTATCCGGCACGAATACCACGATCGGCGGCGACATCGAAATCAATACTCTCGGCACGTGGACCAACAACACGGGCAGTACGCTGGCTCCCACAAACGTAGTGGTGACCGGCGGCACCTTCAACATGAACAACAGCACGATGAACGTGACCGGTAACCTGACGATTGGTCCCGGCCCAGTCGTAGGCAGCACGTTCAACGGCAACACCGGCACGGTTAATATTCAGGGCAACTTCGTCTTAAATGCTGGTGGGTCGCCGGCCACAACTCTGAATGCCGGCACAGGCACGTTCAACTTCAACGGGACAAGTGCGCAAAGTATCAGTAACGGTACCAACATCACGTTTTTCAATCTGACGGATTCAAACACAACCAATCCGCTCACGCTCAACAACAGCCTCGCGGTTAATGGCAGTCTTAACGTCAATGGCGCAAACGCCATTCTCTCTCCTGTCGCCGGAGCCGTTATCAGCGGCACGGGCACACTTACCGGCACCGGCACCGCGCGCGCATCGCGCATCGCTGCGACTCCGGATTTCTTAACGCAATACACGATCACGAACAAGACGCTGACTAACCTGACGATTGACTATAACGGCGCGGGCAATCAGACAGTTAACAACACGCCTGCGTACAGCAATCTCACGATCTCCGGCAGCGGCACCAAGACTTTGCAGGGCAACACTGTGATTACCGGCAATTTGAATATCGCTGCGGCAACTTTTGCCAGCGGTAACTTCAATTTTGCCCTCGGTGGAAATTGGACCAACAGCTCCACTTTCACACCGGGCACCGGAACAGTCACTTTCCAGGGTAGCACCGGAACACAGACGCTCACGGGCAACACTACATTCTTCAATCTGACGTTGAATAACGCGGGGGCGACAACGAATTTCGGCAGCACAACCACGACCGTCGGCAACGACCTCGTCGCGACTGCCGGAACCATGGACGGCTCAACGTCTACCATGATCTTCACGGGCACAGGTGACAACGCAGGTTCGATCGGCGGCGCTAATCCGAAGAACTTCTTCAACCTGCAAATAAACAGTCCCGCAGTCATCAGTAACACCACCGGCGGCAACATCACGATCGAGAACAACTACTCGAACGCCGGCACGTTCTCGCAGGCCGCGGGGCTCACTACGATCTTCGACGTCGATAACACCAACGATGGCGCGCACACTATGGCGGGCGCCGGCACCTCGACGTTCGGTAACTTCACGATCAATAACCTGAATACGGTTGACGCGGGCACGCACAACTTCAACGTTATCGGATCAGCTTTCACCGTCACGGGCACGTTCACCGGCAACGCGAGCACCGTCAGTTTCAATGGCGGCGTGGCGCAATCGATCACCGGTAACGGCACGAAAAATTTCGCGGGCTTGTTGATTAACAATGCCAACGGTGTGCAGGTGGTTAACGGTACGGGTGCAGTCGATGCATTTGTTGGTGGCCTGTTGACCCTCAACACCGATCTACTAGTCGCTCCCGGAGCCATTCTGCAACAGGGCGGTACTTCAGCCGGGACATTCGATGTCATCGGCACGGTCAGACGCACTGACCTCGGCGTAACCGAAAGAGTTTTCGGTAACCTGAACAACTCGATCACGATCAACTCCGGAGTCGCGCCAACCCAGTTGGACTTCAATCTGGTTAAATCCCCTCCGGCGTCATTCCCCGCGAACGTAAAAGTAGTCCCGCGCGACATCAATATCACGCCGACCGGCGGCAGCGGGATCTCTGCGACGATGAAGTTGCGCTACATCGATCCCACCGAACTCACTGGAGCAGGCATCACCGAGTCGAGATTGGTTCTGTGGAAGAACGTCGGCGGCACGACGTGGACACCGCAGGGGGGCACGCCAGACACCGCAGCGAATTTCGTCAGCAACTCGGGCATCACCTCGTTCTCCGAGTGGGCCATCGCGGAAGCTTCTGACCTGACCTTGAGCAAAGCGAACAACGTCAGTGGCTCGGCCGTTGTTGGCCAGTCGTGGAACTGGACGCTCACCGCGGCCAACACCGGCGCGCCCGCAACGTTCACAGCCGGCCAGACGATCCTGAGTGACAACCTGCCGAACAGCAATGTGAATTACGGCACGCCGACGGTTCAAAACGTTTCGAACATCACCGGTAGTGCAAACATCAGTTGCGCGATCGTGAGTAACGATCTGACCTGCGTCGCCAATGGCGGAAGCGTCACGTTTGCTTCAGACATCGGCGCCAGTAATTTCGACGTCGTCTTCAGTGCGACCGCGCAGGCAGCGGGCTCGTATCAGAACCCGCGCACCGGCGGCGGCATCGCTAAGATCGATCCAAGCCTCGTCATCGTTGAAAGCAACGAGAACAACAACACACCTACCAACAACACAGTGACGGTTGGCAAAGCCAACACGACGACTACGATCAACTCCGACCTTCCGGATCCATCTGTCGTTGGTCAACCTGTGACAGTGACATGGACCGTGGCGGTAAGTGCTCCGGGTTCACTCGGTGCGCCGCTCACGGGCAACGTGACTGTCAGCGACGGAACAAACCAGTGCGTCGCGGCAGTCTCTGCGGGCCAGTGCGATGTCACGTTCACTTCCGCCGGCGCCAAGAGCCTGACTGCTACGTACGCAGGCGACACCAACTACAACGGCAGCGCTTCATCACCGGCGACAGCACACACCGTGAACAAGGCCGACACCACGACGACGATCACATCGGACAATCCCGATCCTTCGACGCCGGGCCAGTCGGTAACTGTGCAATGGACTACGACGGTGAACGTGCCGGGAGCGGGAACGCCGACGGGTAACGTCACCGTAACGGTGAGTGGAGGCGCAGAAACTTGCAGTGCGGCAGTGGGAGCCAATCAGTGTTCGCTCGTTCTGAATGCCACCGGCAATCGGACCATCACTGCTACTTACGCAGGCGACACGAACTTCAACACCAGTTCCGACACTGAGAGCCACACGGTTTGCGGTTCAAATGTTGTTACGACCAATCTCGACACCGGCGCCGGTAGTCTGCGTCAGATCATTACCGATGCTTGCGATGGCGCGACCATCACATTCGACGCGGCAGCGTTTGCAACGCCGAAGACGATCACGCTTGCAAGTGAGATCGTCATCGACAAGAACCTGACAATCGTCGCGGGTTCAACTCAGCAGGTGACTTTGAGCGGCGGTACTACAAACCGTGTGTTCAATATCAACTCCGGAAAGAGTCTGAACCTGATCGGCCTGACTCTCAGTGGCGGCGCGGCGAGCGGCGACGGCGGTGCGATCGTCAACAATGGCGCACTCACCATCGTCGATTCGACTCTCTCGGGCAACACGGCCACAAACGATGGCGGCGCTATCAGCACCACCGCCAGCAGCACGACCTTGATGCTCATCAACACCACGATCAGTGGCAACTCGGCGGCCGGCAGCGGCGGCGGCATGATTGTGCTGGGAGGAACTGCAACCAGCTTCAATTGCACCTTCACCAACAACTTCGCCGACTCCGACAACAACTCGCTTGGCGGCGGCGGCGGTATTCGAGTTCAGGCAGGCACCACCATACTCAAGAACACGATCGTCTCCGGCAATTTCAACGAAGACGGCGCGGTCGATGCTGCCGATGACATCAGCGGCGCCGTCGATTCGTCCAGCTCCTTCAACCTGATCGGAACCGGCTCGGGCGGTTTGTCCGACGGCGTCAACAACAACCAGGTGGGCACCGGCGTCGCGGCACTTGGACCACTAGCTAACAATGGTGGCACGACTCAAACGCACGCGTTATTGCAGGGAAGTACAGCGATCGAGCGAGGCAGCAATGCAAATCTGCCGGCGGATTCGTTTGACCTCGACGGCGATTTGAACACTGCCGAAACCCTGCCGGTCGATCAGCGTGGCCCGAACTTCCCGCGCGTCGCGGATTCGTCCGACGTTGACACGATCCAGACAGTGGACATCGGCGCGTACGAAGCGCATCCGACGATCGAAGACATCGCCGACCAGTCAACTAACGAAGACACGGTCAAGAATGTACTCTTCAACCTCGGCGACGATACGGGTGCTCTGATCTCGACAGTAACGGCGAGCTCGTCAAATACGACGCTCGTTCCGAATGCCAACCTTGGTTTCACCGGATCCAATGGCTCGCGTACGTTGCAAATCACGCCCGCTGCAAATCAGACCGGCACGACCACGATCACTGTTACCGTGACGGCGACCAACGGTCGTACGGCGACGGATACGTTCGTTTTAACGGTAAATTCAGTTAACGATCCTCCGTCCGGAGCCGATAACACGGTTTCGACAAATGAGGACACTGCTTACACGTTTACAGCGGCTGACTTTGGCTTTAGCGATCCAAATGACAGCCCGCCGAACACACTGCTTGCCGTGAAGATCACCACGTTGCCCGGCGCTGGATCCCTGACGAATAACAACGTCGCGGTCAATGCCGGTGACTTTATCCCGGTCGCAAATATCAATGGTGGCCTGCTGAAGTTCACGCCGGTCGCCAACGAATTTGGCACTCCATACACGTCGTTCACCTTCCAGGTGCAGGACAACGGCGGCGGCACGGATCTCGATCCGACGCCGAACACGATGACGATCAACGTGAACGCGGTTAACGATCCGCCATCGTTCACGATTGCGGCGAATCCGCCGTCAGTCAATCAGGACGCGGGACCGCAGACCGTGCTCAACTTCGCGACCAACATCTCCGATGGGCCGAATGAGACTGGTCAGGTTTTGACCTTCAACATCAGTCCGACGGGATCGACCGGCACACTGACGTTCTCGACGCAGCCTGCGATCAATGCAACGACGGGAACACTGACTTACACCGCGACGAACGGTACAAACGGCACGGCCACATTCAGCGTGACTTTGAGTGACAACGGCAGCAACACACCGCCCAACTCGAACACGTCAGGCGCGCAGTCGTTCACGATTACCGTCGTCGCGCCTAACGCAACTCCGGTCGTTACCTCTACAGCCGGCAATCTCGCTTACACGGAGAACGCCGGAGCCGTAGCAATCGATCCTGGCCTGACCGTGACGGACAGCGACAGTCCCAACCTGACCGGAGCGACGGTATCAATCACCGCCGGCTTCGACAGCACTCAAGACACACTGGCCTTCACGAACCAGTTAGGTATTACCGGCAATTACAACAGCGGCACTGGCGTGCTGACCTTGAGTGGTACGACCACGGTCGCCAACTACCAGACGGCGCTGCGCACGGTGACGTATGCAAACGGCAGCGACAACCCGACAGCGTCGCGAACGATTCAGTTCAGCGCAACTGACGGCATCACCATCGGGTCCGCGACTCGTGGCATCGCAATCACTGCGGTGAACGACGCGCCCGTGAACACCGTACAGGGTCCGCAGACGACGAACGAAGACACGGCAAAAGTGTTCTCGAGCGGCAACGCCAATCAGATTTCCGTCGCTGATGTAGATCTCAACGGGAATTCGATCAAGCTCACGTTGACGGCAACAAACGGCACGATAACTCTCGCTTCAGTCGCGGGACTTTCGTTCACGACCGGCGACGGCATTGCCGACGCAACAATGGTCTTCACCGGTACGCTGGCAAGCGTGAATACCGCGTTGAATGGTCTGTCATTCGATCCAACGCCGAATTTCAGCGGCGCAGCGTCGCTCCAGATCATCTCCGACGATCAGGGCTTCACGGGCACCGGCGGTGCTTTGACTGATACGGACACGATCAACATCACAGTCAACGCCGTCAACGATGCTCCAGTAGTAACAACCACAGCCGGCAGTCTCGCATACCAGGAGAATGATCCGCCGACGGCGATCGATCCGGGCGTGACGGTCACAGATGTCGATAGCCCGAATCTGACCGGCGCGACGGTTGCGATTACCGGAAACTTCGCGAGCGGTCAGGATGTGCTCGCGTTCACGAACCAGTTGGGCATCACGGGTAATTACAACAGCGGCACCGGCGTGTTGACACTCACCGGTACAACCACAGTTGCCAACTACCAGACGGCGCTGCGCTCAGTGACCTACGCGAATACCAGCGATAATCCGTCGACTGCGGCACGCACGGTGACCTTCACCGCCAACGATGGCACAAGCACTGGCTTCGCTACACGTGGCATCACGGTCTCGGCGGTTAATGACCCACCGGTCAACACTGTCCCTGGTCCGCAGGGCACGGCACAGAACACGCCGCTGACATTCTCGACCGGCACCAGCAACGCGATTTCGGTTGCTGATCCGGATGCGGGAGCAAACAACATCCAGGTAACGCTCACCGTCACGAACGGCACTCTTACCCTGAGTGGCACGAGTGGATTGAGTTTCGCCTTCAGCGATGGCAACGGCACTGGCGCAGGTGACGGCACGGCTGACGCCACCATGACGTTCCGCGGCACCCTTACGAATATCAACGCGGCCTTGAACGGCATGACGTTCACGCCGACTTCCGGATTCAGTGGTCCAGCCGTCCTGACGATGACCTCGAACGATCTGGGCAACACCGGTTCGGGTGGTCCGCTAACCGATACCGATACAGTGAACATCCAGGTTGCGCTGAACGTGAACATCCAGGATTCGCAACTCGCCGAACCTTCATCGGGTACGGCGAACATGCTATTCACTGTCACGCTGAACGCGCCGGCGCCTGCCGGTGGTGCTTCAGTTGACTTCACCACGCAGGACCAGGCGCCTGCACTCAACCATGCGACAGCGGGCCAGGATTACACGGCGCAATCAGGTACGGTCAGCTTCGCACAGGGAGAACAGATCAAGACGATCTCGGTACCAATCCTGTCCGATGCCAACAATGCTGAGCAAAACGAGACATTCCTCGTCCTGCTATCGAATCCAGTGAACACGACCATCTCTGATGGCAGTGCCACTGGCACGATACTCATCGCTAATCAGCCAGGCACTCTCCTGATCAGCGAATTGCGAACGAGTGGACCAGCCGGTGCGGGCGACGACTTTGTTGAGATTTACAACAACACTGACACGCCGCACACAGTGAACGACGCGTCCGGGGGCTACGGGTTGTTCAAGATGGGTGCGGATTGCAGTGCAAACCCGGTTCTCATCGGATTCATTCCGAATGGCACAGTCATCCCGGCGCGCGGACATTACCTGTTCGTCGGATCCGCTTACAGTCTCGCTAACTACGGAGGATCCGCGGCAGCGGCCGGCGATCAGGTGCTGAGCCAGGATATCGAGAGTGATCGCAACGTCGCGCTGTTCAGTACGACGTCGCTGGTAAATCTTTCGACCTTGACACGTTTCGACGCCGTCGGCTTCGGTACCAACACGACTGGAGTCTGCGACCTGTTACGTGAAGGAACTACATTGACACCGCTAAACGGAACGACTCTGGAACACAGTTACTTCCGTGATGAGTGTGGCAAGGGTGGCAATCCGGCAATGTTCGGTATCTGTCCGACTGGCGGCTTCGTGAAGGATTCGAACGTTAACAGCGTCGACTTCATCTTTGCCGATACTGCGGGAACGGTCACACCTGCGGGTCAGCGTTTGGGAGCTCCCGGTCCTCAGAATTCAGGCGCGCCGAGGCTGAGTCTGACGGTACCGGCGGTGTTCGTTGACTCAACCATCGCGGCAACCGCGGCGCCTAACCGCGTCCGCGATTTCACGCCGGTGACCAACGGCACAAACGGAACCCTGTCGATTAGACGACGCTTCGTTAACAACACAGGTGCAAACGTCACGCGTTTGCGATTCCGTGTCGTCGATATCAGCGCCCTCACGCCGCCGGGATCGATTGCTGACTTGAGAGTGCTGGATTCACTGGCGATCACAGTCAATGGCGTTAACGATTCATCGACATGCGCGGCAACGGGCACGCCGAGTACGGCGCCTTGTTCGGTGACGGTGTTTGGTACAACGCTCGAGCAGCCACCCACGCAATCGATTGGTGGCGCGCTCAATAGCAGCTTGAATGCAGGGACGATAACGTTGCCTACGCCTCTGGCTCCGGGACAAAGCATTAACTTGCAGTTCCTTCTCGGAGTGCAGAACCCCGGCAACTTTAAGTTCTTCTTCAATATTGAAGCGTTGCCGTAAGAATAGAGCCGCAGATCTGCGAAAATCTGCGGCTTAACTCTTGACTGACAATGGTTCCGGTTCGGGTTGGCGGCTGCGCCCGGCATCGATGAGTGATGGTGGTGAAGGTGGTGGGTTTGCTACCAGAACTTCGAGCGCCGCGTCGAGCACTTCCGCGATCCCCGAGACAAACACGATTTGCAAATCATTCCGGACGTCCTCGGGAATGTCGTCAACGTCCGCCTCGTTTCGGCTCGGCAGGATGATGCGTCGAATGCCTGCGCGGTACGCTGCGAGTACTTTCTCCTTGACGCCGCCGATTGGAAACACCAAGCCTGACAAAGTGATCTCGCCGGTCATCGCAGTGTCCGGTCGAACGCGGCGGCCCGTGTACAACGACGCGAGCGCTGATGTGATCGTGACGCCCGCACTTGGTCCATCCTTTGGAATGGCCCCGGCCGGGACGTGCAGGTGAACTCCAAACTCCTTGAAGATCTCCGGCTCGATCCCAAACTCCGCAGCGTGCGACCATAAATACGACTGCGCCGCGCGCGCTGACTCCTGCATGACTTCACCGAGCTGGCCCGTAATCGTCAGACCGCGCCCGCCGGGTAGCAAGGTCGCCTCGATGAACAGCACTTCGCCGCCCATCTCAGTCCACGCCATTCCCGTTGCCACGCCCGCAGGTAACTCCTTGCGCGCCTGCTCCGGATAAAACCTCGGTGGTCCAAGGTACTCGCGCAGATCCTTAGCCGTGACCGTGACGTTCTCAGCCTGCGCTTGTGCGATCTTCAACGCGACCTTGCGCGCGATGCTGCCGACAGTTCTTTCCAACTGGCGCACGCCCGCTTCGCGTGTGTAGCGCGCTGCAATCAGTTCGATCGCATCGTCCGTGATCTTCAACTGCCCGCTATTCAAACCATTTTCAAACGTCTGTCTCGGTATTAAATAACGGCGTGCAATCTCGAGTTTTTCGCGATCGCTGTAACCGGCGAGCGGGATGATCTCCATGCGGTCGCGCAGCGGCGCCGGAATCGGACCAAGCTGGTTTGCTGTCGCGATAAAGAAGATCCTCGAGAGATCGAACGGCAGATCGAGATAGTGATCGCGAAACGAGTTGTTCTGTTGCGGATCGAGAATCTCGAGCAGCGCTGCGGCCGGATCGCCGCGATAATCGTTGCCGAGCTTGTCAACTTCGTCCAGCATCAGCACGGGATTATTCACACCTGCGCGGCGAATCGACTGGATTATCCGGCCGGGCATCGCGCCGATGTACGTGCGACGATGACCACGCAGTTCGGCTTCATCACGGACACCGCCGAGCGACATGCGTTCAAACTGCCGTCCCAACGCTCGCGCGATCGATCTGCCGAGAGAAGTCTTACCGACTCCCGGAGGACCTACAAACAAGATTATCGGACTCTTCGTTTCGGGTCGAAGTTTGATAACGGCGAGAAACTCGAGAATCCGTTCCTTTACGTCTTCGAGCCCGTAGTGATCTTCATCCAGGATCTTGCGCGCCTCGGCGAGATCGAGTTTGTTTTCCGATGACTTCAGCCACGGCAACTCGAGAATAAACTCGAGATACGTGCGAATGACGTGATAATCGGGCGCAGCCGGTGGCAGGCGTTGTAAACGCTTCAACTCACGGTCAGCCTCCTCGCGCACCTCGTCGGGAAGTTCGGCTTTTTCGAGACGCTCGCGCAGCAACTCGGTTTCCGCAGCCTCGCCAGTCTCATCTTCGCCGAGCTCTTTCTGGATCGCGCGCATCTGTTGGCGCAGCACGTAGTCGCGCTGGGCCTTGTCCATCTCGGTTTGCGCTTCCGAAGCAATCTTCGAACGCAGTTGCAGGATCTCGACTTCGCGCGCGAGGTTGGCGTGCGCGAGACGAACCAGTTCGTCAGCCGTGTTCGCCTCGAGCATCTTCTGCTCTTCTTCGACGCCGAGATTCAGAATCGAGGCGAGGAAATACGACAGCCGCGTCGGTTCGACCGAACCGAGCACCGCGATCCTTACTTCAGGAGGCACGTTCGGCAGCAACGCCAGCGCCTCGGTGATCATTTGCTGGAGGTTTCGCTTCGTTGCTTCGACCTGGTCCGTATCGACAGTGCGCGGCGGCGGAAGAATCTCGACGACAGCGCGCAGGTGCGGATCCTGCTGCTTCCATTGCGTGACGCGGACGCGCTCGGTTCCCTGCACGATGATCCGCATGCCCTCGGCGGTGCGTTCCATACGCTTGATCATTGTGAGCGTGCCGACTTCATAAAGATCAGCGGAAGTCGCATCAGTGTCATCGGAGCGATCGGGACGAACGGTGATGCACGCCAGCAGTTTTTCCGGAGTTGCAAGCGCGGATTCGACAGCCGCAAGCGAACGCGGCCGCCCGATACCCAGCGGCACCACGGTTTCCGGGAAGAGCGTCAGGTTTTGCAGCGCCAGAATGGCGACTTCGAATGGTTGTCCCGTGCCCTGCACGGAAAACCGTAGATCCTCGCTTGCCGGGGTTTGTCCGGCAGCAGGAGTTTCGGGGGCTGGCGGCTCGTTTTGAGTCGATTCCGGCATTCGTTTTAATCCTGTTCCCTACGCACGTTGATAATCAAAAATCCATCGGTGTAATCATGTCGTATCGACGCTCCTTCGATCGGCGCCGGAAACTGGATAAATTTTTCGAAACGGCTGTAGGTGATTTCCATCTGATGGTAAACAAAGCCCTCGCGATAATGTGTGTCGCGTCGACAACCGCGAATACGTAGCATCGAGTCGTCTATGTCGATCTCCAATTCGTCCGTACAAACACCGGCCAGATCCACTTTCACGACCCAGCCTTCATTCGAACGATAGACGTCCGCCGCCGGGTTCCAAAGGCGGCCAGACGGTATCACTCGCCGATCCGTTCGGATCAGCGAGAACTCTTTATCGATGTCTCGCATAGCAAGAGAATACGGGAAACTGTAGTGAGCGATCAATATAGGTCCTATATGCCGTATAGGACCTATACCAATCTCACTTGCCTAACCGAAGATTCGATTCCAGAACGACGTGCCCTTCGAAATGTCTTCGATAGCGTCGGCGAGCTCGCGGTCCTGGCGTGTTTCAATCGCCACGTCCGCCATGGAAACCATGCCCACCAGGTATTTATTGTCGTTGGTGATTGGAATACGACGTACCTGCTTGTCGCCCATTTTCCGGATCACGTCCACGATGCGATCGTTCGGATGTGCCGTGTGAATATCAACGGACATGACGTCTTCGGCGCGAACGCTCGCGCAATCCTTATTATCGGCAACCGCGCGCACGACGATATCGCGGTCAGTGATCAAGCCGATCAGTTTGCCGCGCGTGTAATTGCGTCCCTCGTATTTCCGCTCGTTGGTATTGGCTTCAGTTCTGCCGTTGCCTGGCGTGTCGTACTCGACAACCGGGATCACACCGGTGTCTTCCTGTTTCATCATCAGCGCGACTTCGGGCAACGTGGTGTCGCGTGTTGCGACCGCGAGGTCACGAGTCATGATGTCGCGGCAGCGCAGGCGCGAACGCTCCTGATTGTATTGGTGACCGTACTGCTGCCCAGAATATTGCCCAGGATGTTGATAGTCGCGATCTCTCCAGTTTTCGGACGACATATCTCCACGATTCTCGTAAAGAGAACCACGTCGCATGTCATCGCGAAAACGTTCGCCACGTCCATAGTCGGCGTAGCGTGGTTCGTCATAGTTGTACTCGGCACGTTCACCAAATCTCCCGCCGCTGAAATCCGGTCGCCGCCCAGTGTCGAATTGACGACGGTTACCACGGTACGGCTCTTCGTTCGTGCCGAAATTTTCGCGCCGCAGATTCTCGTCGCGTGCGTAGTAGTCTCTGTCGTCATCCATCTCGTTTCTGTATCTGGCCATTGATTCCCCTCCTTAATTTGCCGCGGATCAACGCGGCTTCATAAATTGCTTTCCACTTCAGCGATCACTTGCACTCGCGAAGTAATCTCCAATGATCCAACTTCGATCGGCGTCGCTACTTTGGCCGCCTGCCCAGCCAAAAAAGTTTCGGTCTGATAGATCGGAACCGGGGGCCTTTGCTGAAACCCTTCCTCCTGCACTTCAACAATCCGCACCACTCGACCACCCAACGCGGTCGCAATCATGCGAGCCTTGCCGACCGCTTCCAGAGTTGCTTCACTCAGCGCGCGGTCGCGTGCCTGCCTGTCCTGCCGCAAGGTGAACGCGATCCCGGAAATGTCGTTCGAGCCGGCTTGCGCTGCCGCATCGATGATCGCGCCGACCTTGTTAAGGTCACTCGTAGTCACTGTCACGGTGTTGCGTACTTCGTACCCGGTGATCGTCGGTGGCTGATTTTCTTTGTAAACGCGTTGCGGTTGCACGCTGTAACCGCTCGTCTTCACTTCCGCGCCGGTGCCCGCTGCGGCTTTCAACGCGCGCACGACTGCGTCAGTCTTCGTCGCGTTATCCTGTTGCGCCTGGATTGCGGTGCGGTTTTGTGTGACTACTGAAATCGTCAGGATCGCAGTGTCAGGCTGCGCCTGGACGATTGAGTCGCCGGTAATCATCACGCGCGTCACTCGCCTGTTGTCACTGGGCGTCGCCGTCGCTTGATCAGCCGGCTGCATCGTTTTCACTTCAAACGGAGTGCCTTCCATGAAGGTAGTCATAACTTCCTTCACTTCGCCGACGGCTTCGACGTTAGTCGACTCCTTGAACCACGGGTTTTTTTGAAAATTGCCGGGGTTGAGGATCAGGTACTTGGTATCGCTCGCGACGATTAACCAGCCTCCTGATTCGACGGTTTTCTGTAGTTTGCCGCGAACGGTGATCTCTTTAGCTTGCAGGATGGTGGCGGCTCCCAGCACGAGCGCCATGAGTAAAATTAATCGTTTCATAGTCTCTCCTCTTCTGGTCCTAGAATCTCACAGCCGAGGGAGAGTGGAAACCGGCATTGAAGATAGAGAACGAGTGAGAGACGAAAACTTGCTGGCGCGTTGTGATTCTGGTTCCGCAAAACGTGTTTTGTTACCATCCAGCCATGCAATCATTCGATACTAAGCAAACCTTTATCGTGGGCAGAATTGAAGACTTCCCTCCGAGTGCCTGCGTTAGTTTTGAGCTGCCTGATGGCAGCGAGCTTGCTATCTACAATGTGAATGGCGAATTCTATGCCACCGAAAACTTCTGCCCGCACCAGGGCGCACCGCTGTCAGAAGGAACGATGTGCGGACACGTTGTTGAGTGTGGATTGCACGGGTGGCAGTTTGATGTGCGGAGTGGAGAGTGTTTGACTGTGAAGGAACGAATTAAGACTTACGAGGTGTGCGTAAAGGACAATGTTGTGACGGTTAATGTTTTATCCGCGAAAATCTGCGGCTAAAACATTAACCATCATTCCCAATCGCCTCAACCGGACAACAAGTCATTGCCTCATCACAGAGCGCCTTCTCTTCATCATTTTCCGGTTGCTTGTAGACGAATGAATAGTTCTTATCATCGCACCGCATGAAATTGTCGGGCGCAGTGTCGCGGCAGACGTCGCAGTCGATGCACGACGCATCCACATAATAAGAACCGCAAACGTTCTCTTTTACTTTTTCGTTTTTGTCAGGCACGACAGATTCACGTCAGGGATGCGTCATCTCTTCCGGGATCACGAGCTTGTCAAACTGTTCCTCAGTTAGATACCCGAGCTCCACGGCCGATTGCCGCAAACTGATGTTCTTTTTGTGAGCATTCTTCGCAACCTGGGCTGCCTTGTCGTAACCGATGTGAGGGTTCAACGCGGTCACGAGCATCAGGGAGTGTTTCAAGTGCTTGTCGATCTGTTCGCGATTGATCTGAATTCCCGCGATACAAAACTCCACAAAACTCGGAATCGCATCGCGCAGCAATCGCACCGAGTGCAGAAAGTTGTGAATCATCACCGGCTTGTAAACGTTAAGCTCGAAGTTGCCTTGCGAGCCGGCAAAGGTGGTCGCGAGATCGTTGCCAAACACCTGCACAGCAACCATCGTGAGCGCTTCGCTCTGCGTCGGGTTGACTTTGCCGGGCATGATCGAGGACCCGGGTTCGTTCTCCGGCAAGACGAGTTCGCCGAGCCCGGAGCGTGGACCGGAGGCGAGCCAGCGCACGTCGTTCGCGACCTTCATCAACGACACCGCGAGCGTCTTCAACGCGCCACTCGCAAACACGAGCTCGTCGTGTGCCGAGAGCGCGGCAAACTTGTTCGCGTGCGATCGGAAAGGCAAACCAGTCAACTCGGCGATCTTCTTCGCGGCGCGCTCGCCGAATTCGGGATGAGAGTTCAGGCCGGTGCCCACAGCCGTACCGCCAATCGCGAGATCGAGTAATCCGGGCAGCACCAGTTTCAAACGTTCGCCGTCACGTTCGACGAGGCTGGCCCAGCCGCCCATTTCCTGATCGACCGTCAACGGTGTCGCATCCTGAAGGTGAGTTCGTCCGATCTTAACGACGCCCGTAAACTCCTTCGCCTTCGCGGCGATCGCGTCGTGGAGTTCCTGCACGCGCGGGATGAGCGAATTCAACTGCTCAGCCGCCGCGATATACATCGCTGTCGGAAACGTGTCGTTTGACGACTGCGACATGTTGACGTCATCGTTCGGATGAATCGGCGTCTTGCTTCCCATGTCGCCGCCCGCGATCTCGATCGCACGATTCGAGATCACTTCGTTGGCGTTCATGTTGGTTTGGGTGCCACTGCCCGTCTGCCAAACGCGCAGCGGGAAATGTTCGTCCAAACGTCCTTCGATCACTTCGTCGCACGCCTGCACGATCAACTTCGCTTTGTCCGGCGACAGTTTGCCGAGCTCTTCGTTCACGAGCGCGCCGGCTTTTTTGAGAATCCCGAACGCGCGAATCATCTCGCGCGGCATGCGGTCGTCGCCTATATTGAAGTGATGTAACGACCGCTCCGTCTGCGCGCCCCAGTAACGGTCGGCAGCTACCTCGATGGGCCCCATCGAGTCGGTTTCGATTCTGGTTTTAGTGGATTGTTCAGGGGATTGTTGAGCCATCGTCGGAAGAGATCTTGCCACAAAAAGGCACAAAACGCACAAAGGAAGCACAAGAGAGAGAGGTTGTAAGCGAGGCAAGCAGGGTAAATAGGAATAGGAGCAGTATTCAGGGGCAGGTTTCTTCCTGCTCCTGCATGCTGCTCCTGCTCCCTTGCGTTAGCGTTTTATCGCATCGCCAACGTCTTCAATCGCGTCTCCAACTTTCCTTCGAGCTTTCCCGAAGCCTTCCTGGACGTGGCCACCGGTGTGTTCAGCACGACCCTCGTCCTCGAGTTCTGGATCGTCGAGAGCGCGGCCAATGCCTTCCTTGGTTTTGCCTTTTACTTGATCAAATTTTCCTTCGATTTCATCCCTATTCGGTAAACTCATTGCTAACCCCCTCTTTCGTTGTTATTCAGTGCGAACGTGTTCGCCTCCAAGATCGGTAAGCATGTCTTCAAGCACTTCAACCTCTTCATCCGTACGTGCTTCAACGCCGATCAGGATGCCTCCCCCCTTGATTCCGGCCTCATAGACCTTCGCGCGATACTCCGGAATTCCCGCGCCGATCAAAGCGCCAATCACGCCACCCGTTGCACCACCTGCGCCTGCGCCGGCGAGTGCGGCCGCGATTGGTCCAGCAATCACAAGGTTAATTCCCGGCAAAAACAGGGTGGTGCCCACCGCTGCGATGGCTGCGAGCACCGCGCCTACCGCGCCACCCACGGCGCCGCCGATTCCCGCGCCATCGGCTGCGTGAGAGCGTGTCTGTAATGCAAATTCTTTGGATCGCGTCGCGTCCGACATCATCACGCTGATGTCGTCGCGTGAGAAACCGCGCTTCAGGATCGCATCGACGGCGGACTCCGCTGCTACTTTGCTCTTAAAAAGTCCTGTCACTAATTTTGCCTTGGCCATACAATCCTCCCAACAAACAGTTGTTCTAAGAGATTGCAGTCGGCAACACGTGTGCCATCCACACATCCATAGATTTTCATGTCATCTGCGACACCGTGGACGGCTTTCGTACGGATTCGACGATTGAAGATTCTGCAAATCAGTTCAGCCTCATCTTTCGGCGGCGGCGAGCGTTATGTTGTCGATCTAACCAAGAGTTTGATCGCGCGCGGACACGATCTTTATCTCGCGGTGCGGCCGCAGTCGCCGCTGCCCCGACACTTGCAGTTACCGCCGGAAAAAATACTGACCCTGCCGTTGCGAAATGCACTCGACGTGCAAAGCGCGCACGAGCTCGATCGATACGTGCGGCGACGAGGGATCGAAGTTCTTCATGCGCACATGGCGCGCGACTACTCACTCGCCGCTTACGCCGCGCGTCGCAATCGCGAAACAAAATTCGTCGCCACTCGTCACGTCTTGTTCCAACTGAATCGACTGCACCGGCACACGCTCGCACGAGCGACACGCGTGATCGCAGTCTCAGCGGCAGTCGGTCGCGAACTCCGATCGCAGCGCATTCTGAGTGATAAGCAGATCGTGGTAATTCCGAATGGCGTCGATGTCGATCGTTTTAGTCGCGCGCTCGCGGGTTTCGATCGATTTCAATACTTGCACAGCGTGGGATTGCCGCCTGATTGTTTGCTGGTTGGAAGTATCGGCGAGTTGAGAACACTGAAGCGTCACGATGATTTCATACGCGCGGCGGCAAAGATCCCTGACGCTCATTTTGTGCTCGCCGGGATAGGCGAGACTCGCAAGCAGCTCGAAGAGTTAGTGGTTGAGTTACGCCTTCAGGATCGTTTTCACTTTCTGGGCTGGGTCGACGAAGTAGAAAAGTTGCTATGCTCGCTCGATGTGTTTGTGTCGTCTTCGGAGACGGAGTCGTTTGGGTTAGTCATTGCGGAGGCGATGGCTGCGGGCACGGTCGTCGTCGCGACGGAGACTGAAGGGGCAAAGGAAGTGATTGAAGATGGAAAGACAGGGATTCTGGTGCCAATCGGCGACGTGAATGCGATTGCGGCAGCAGTGACGGCGGTGTTGGGTGATTACAATCGTCGCGACATGGGAGCGCGCGCACGCGAGGCTGCGAACGCGAGGTTCAGCTTGAAGCGAATGGTTGATGAGATCGAGAAAATTTATACCGCAGATTAATGCAAATGACCGCAGATAGAATTTTATCTGCGTTTTTCTGCGTAAATCTGGGGCTTACAACTTGTCGATTTTGGCCGCGAGGATGAAATCACTCTCCGTGAGGCCATTGATCTTGTGCGTCCAGATCGAGATCTCCGCCTGTCCCCAACCAAAACAGATGTCTGGATGATGTCCCTGCTCTTCCGCCAGATCGCCCACTCGGTTCACAAAGGTTTGCGCTTCGCGAAAGTCTGAAAAGCGATAACTCTTCTTCAAGTGGTGCTCGTTCACCACTTCCCAGCCCTGCAACTCCGGCAACAGTTTCGCAATCTCTTCTCCGGTCAGCGGCGGCACACCACCGCGACACGGCACACATTCTTTTAGTGATAGTCCGCTCATAAGTTCTCCAGCGCCTTCTTCAACATTGCAATCTGACCCGCGTGATAAAGATCGTGCTGCACGCCGCCATGCAGAGTCACGTAAACAGTCGAAAACGGTGTGCTCGAATCTACGATGATCGGCTCGTTCAGTCGAGCTTCATCGAGGTTTGCGATCGCGTTCAACAGTTCGCGATGAGTGTCGAGCAAATACTTCTTCGTGTTCTCCCACGCTTCCTCGCTCGTATCGTAGATGGGCCGCCAGTCTTCTTCGTCACTGAGTCGCGCGGGATCGCCGTTAAGACGTCGCAAGCAAGCGCTTTCCCACGCCGCGATGTGCAACGACAACTCCCAGATCGAGTGCGCGCCCGGAATCGGATGCGCGGCGGCCTGCCCCGCCGTCACTCCTTCCAGCAGCGCGAGCACCGATGGTCCATGCCACGCTTCTCCCTCAAACGCGCGACGAAACTGATCGCGAATGCGATCCACTTCCGTAATGGATCGTTGTTCCTGCGGTATCATCGTTTTATTTCCTCCGGTAATGCCGATTCTACAATTTCCTTTGATTGCGTGATAGGCTACGTCGCAACAGTTCAAATCTCAACTGTGCGAAACGACAACACACAAACCACCACGCTCAAGCAGGTGTCGATCTTCTGCGACGGGTCAAGCCTTGGCAACGGCAAGCAAGGGAGCCGTGCCGCGGCCGTCGCGCTGCTCGGTTACAAAGGATACTGGCGCGCAGTCGGCGAATATTTGGGCACGGCGACGAATCAACAGGCCGAGATCGTTGCGGCTGCTGTTGGACTCGAATCGTTGACTCAGCCATGCCAGGTCAATGTGTTCACTGATTCACGCTACGTCGTCGAGACGATGAATGGCCGTTTTCGACGCAAAACGAATCTTCCCTGGTGGCAGCGACTCGATCGCGCGGTCACCAATCACAAGGTTCACTGGGAATGGACTCGCGGACACGCGGGTCATTTGCTTCAGGAAGCGGCGGACGCTGCCGCGCGCCGCATTGCCGCCGCAGGGCAGGTTGAGGAGTCGATCCTGCGAGATGCCGTGGATAAAATCG
>DATDFT010000072.1:0-4500 GCA_036522475.1 Pyrinomonadaceae bacterium
TGCGCTTCAGTAGCGGCGGTGGGGCGAACCGCTTCTCGCGGAATTCGTTGAACATGATCTCGGCGATGTAGTAGGTCGTGTCGAGCCCGACGAAATCGCCGAGCGTGAACGGACCCATCGGATATCCACAGCCGAGTTTCATCGCATTATCGATGTCAACGATCGATCCGACACCTTCCTCGAGCGCGCGAATCGAATCGAGCATATAGGGCACCAGCAGCCGGTTGACGATGAAACCAGTCTTGTCGCCGGCTCGCACCGGAACCTTGCCGAGGTTCTTGCTGAACTGCACCGCCTGCTCGTAAACATCGTCGTCAGTCAATATCGTCTTCACGACTTCGACCAGCTTCATCAGCGGCACTGGATTGAAGAAGTGCATGCCGATGAAACGCCGCTGCCGCTCGGCGGATGTCGCTGTCATCATTTCGGTAATCGATAACGACGAAGTGTTCGACGCGAAGATAGTCTCCGGTTTGCAAAGCTCATCCAACTTGCGATAGGTGCTGCGTTTCTCGTCAAGGTTCTCAATGATCGCTTCGATGATGATGTCACAATTCGCAAGCTCGTTGAACGACGTGGTGCCCGACAGACGCCCGCGAATCTCCTTCTGCTGATCGGGCGTTATCGTCCCCTTTTCGGCAAACTTCGCCAATGACTTTTCAATACCGCTGAACCCGCGCGCGATCAGATCATCTGAAACTTCTTTTACGACCGTCTCAAACCCGGCGGTCGCCGCAACCTGGGCAATACCCGAACCCATCAATCCACATCCTAAAATACCGACTTTCCTGATTTCCATAATTTCTCCTGACTTGTTCATTAGCGTAGAGCTTTGCCGCTATCTTCAACCAGTCCTCATATTCTTTGCGCCACTGGCTAAACTCATCAACTATTTTCTGGTCCAACTTCGGCGGCCGCCGCGGCCCGTCTGTGGGACTCGCCGCAGCCGCGGCATTCGTAAGATTCGAAAGAATGATCAACAAACGACTCCGCAGTTCCCCGGCCTTCGCATCGGGAATCGGCGCCTGCATCGCTCGCTGCGTCACGCCCGGCACATCGGTCACATCGTCGTTATGAATCACAGCCGTAACTTTTTCCTGAACTTCATTCATCGCCCGCACATAGTCCCGAAAGGTCGTATTGTTTGCAGGTGTAGGTACGGTCCGAGCAAGCACGGGTCGGTTGAAGTTTCTGACGATTTTATAACCAGCGACGATTAACACCGCCAGCGACATCACCTGCAACACGCGCCAGATGGTTGTGATACTCGCGCGCACGCCCGGTCGCCGATAATCAACAAACGCCGCGAGTGCCGCGCCTGAAAAAAGCCCGGCAAGATGCGCCGAGTTGCCGATGAAGCTGCGTCCGATAAAGCCGATGAATAAATTAATGAAGATGATCGGCAGCAGTCCTGTGCCGAACACCCGCTTGAAACCCTCGGGCAGTTCACGGCGAAACTTGATACCAAAAACAAAGAGCACACCCACCAACCCGAACAGTGCCCCTGAAGCCCCCGCTGAAGGAACGTCGGTAGCGTGGAAGATAAAACTGCCAAGTGCTCCATGAGCAAGGCTCGGACGAATCGTCAAGTAACTGCCAACCGTGCCGGCAATGCCGGTAACCACCCAGAACACGACGAATTTGGCTGACCCGTAAAGCTTCTCGACAAACGGTCCGAGTATCAGCAGGCTGAACATGTTCATCAGCAGGTGAAGAATATCGATGTGTACGAACATCGGTGTCACGAATCGCCACCACTGATGAGACGGAGCATTGATGAGGTAATTGACCTTGGCGCCGTACGCGATTAGCACGGACTCCGGAAAGCCCCTTTGCAGAGCCGCGAGCGATAACCCGCTCGATTCCCACATCAGGAGGAAGACGAAGATATTTGCAATCAGCAGTACGATAGTGAATTTGTAAGGACGATTGAGTACCGCGCGCGCGAACCTGATTGTTTCCTTGTCCGCCGTCGGATGTTGCCTTGCGTCTGTGGGCGGTTGCGCTGAGGTTGGCGCTCCACAGACGGCGCATTGAGTTTGACCTGCGCCGACGATTGCCCCGCAACTACGGCACATCGTTGGCCGGCCGGGGCTAGTTTGGTTTGACTTGCGTTCGGACAATCAGCGGAAGAATACTCCCTGCGAGACCAATAAATATAGGTCCTATATGTCTATAGGACCCATATCCGGATAACTTGATTGCTGCGTCAGCCCATCTTCTCCAGCATGTTCTGGAGGTCGTCAGCATGTTCCTCCTCGACTGCGAGGATGCCTTCCATCATGCGTCGTGACGTCGGATCGTCGTTGCCGAAGTACGTAATCATCTCGCGGTAACTGTCGATTGCGATGCGCTCGGCCACGAGATCTTCCTTGATCATATCCAGCAACGAAGTGCCTTCGACGTATTCCGCATGGCTGCGCATCAGCAGTCCTTCCGGATTGAAGTTTGGTTCGCCTTTGAGCTGTACGATACGTTGCGCAATCTGATCCGCGTGGCCTTGTTCTTCGTTGGCGTGTTGCAGAAACTCGGCGGCCACACTCTCGGCATTGATGCCGGCGGCCATAAAATAATGACGCCTGTATCGCAACGTACAAACTATCTCCGTCGCCAATGCTTCGTTCAAAAGCTTGATCACTGTCTCTCGGTCGGCGCTGTAGCCCTCGGTCACGGCGCCATTCTCGATGTGTTGTCGCGCGCGTTCGCGCAAAGTCTTTATATCAGTGAGAAATGGTTTATCAGCCACGGCCTCACTCCTTGTTCGATGAATTTTGGGGTGCGACGATATTAGCCCCTTCAATCGGTGGCCGCAACCTTACCCTGTAATTTTAATTCCGTCGGAGCATTCGCATCGTTTGTAACTTCAACCGGTACTTGCCAAACGAGCGTTCGAATGCGGCAAGTTCCGGTGTTGTCTTCGCGACAATAAAAGAGCGTGACCTGCGCGCGCAGACTTGTTGGACCATTCGCAGTGGCATTTAAAGGGATGCGCAGCGGAAGTTTCAGATCCTTTGTCGCGCTCGCCGCGAGCTTGTCGTCGATGGCGACACTCTTGCCTTCAGTCGAGATCTTGTAACGCTGCGGCGCGAGTGGGTTGAGATGGTAGCCGGCCGGCAATTCCACGTCGATTTGAAGCGTGCCACTCGCGCCGGCACGAAGACGTTGCGACGGCACCTTGATCTCTTCAGCGTTCGGTCCAGACGCGGTTTCGAGTGCTTGCACATTCTTCGCGGGCGGAGTAAGACCGTCGATCTTGAGTGTCGTAGCGCGTTTGGTTTTCAGATCGATCACGCGAATGGCGTGATTGTTTGTGTCTGCAACGTAGAGGTTTCCATTCGCGAGGGCCAATCCGCCCGGTTCGTAAAACGAAGGCGCCGGTCCATCCGCCTGGCCTGGCTTTCCGGTTCCGAACAGCGACGTGACTTTGTCCTGCTTCGGATCAAGCTCCTTGATCTTGTGATTGTACGTGTCGGCAATCAGGAGTTTGTCGCCGTAAGTCAGCAGCCCGAGCGGGTGTTGCAAACGCACGTCGTCGCCAGTTCCATCGACGTCGCCGAACTCAAACAGATCGCCGCCAACCAGAGTCTTAACTGAGCCGCCTGCGATATCGATCGCGCGAATGATGTTCGACTCGCTATCGGCGACGTAAAGCGTTTTGCCGTCCGTCGCCATGCCAGAAGGTTGCGCAAAACCGGCTTCCTTAAGTGGACCATCGAGTCGTGCTTCGCGACCCGAGCCTGCGAAAGTCGAAACCTCATTCTTATCGAGATCGAGCATCCAGATCTGGTGTGGACCGGCCATCGCGATGTAGAGAACGTGACCGACCAGTTGCAGATCCCAGGGCGAGCTCAGCGCCACCGACCTGGCTGGTCCAACTTTGAAGTAGTCGTGGGTTTGCTGGCCCGTGCCCGCAATTGTTTCGACTGTCCGCGACTTCAAATCGATGCGGCGAATGAGATGGTTTTCAGTATCCGCGACGTATAGATTATCGCCGTTGAGCGCCAAACCCTGCGGGCGATAAAACGTCGCTTTGTCAAAAGCGCCGTCAGTGGCGCCGATGTCGCCGGTGCCAATGGTGTCTACGAGTGTGCCGTCGAGTTTAGTAACAACGATGCGATTGTGATTTGAATCGGCGATGAAGAGACGATCAGTTTTTGCGTCGGCGAGAATCTTGCCAGGAAAGGCGAGCGGCAGTTCGCCGACTTTTGCGCGTTCGAGTACGAGTTTGAGCGGCTCTTCGTTCAACTCGCCTTTCGCGCGAAAATCCGCGACTGTCTTGGCTATCGCCTGATCGATGATGTCGTAATTACCCTCGCCGGAGACGCCCCCAATGATGTAACCAGCCGGATCGATGAGCACCTGCGTTGGCCACGCGCGTACGCCGTAGCTTTGCCAGACCGCGTATTCCGAGTCGTTGTAAACGGGGTGTTCGATCTCGTAACGAAGAATGATGTGCCGGATGTTTTCGGTGTCTTTCTCGTTCTGAAACTTGGCGGAGTG
>DATDFT010000073.1:0-18228 GCA_036522475.1 Pyrinomonadaceae bacterium
GGAGGGCCGCCCCTACAGTTCGTTCCGAGTAGTCCAACGAACCTGTTAGAATCGATTCCGCATGGACAAAGCAGTTCAACTGACCGGGCTCAGCCAGCCGGAACTGGTGTCATTCGTCCAAACGCTGGGTGAACCGGCGTATCGCGGGCGGCAACTCTTCGGAGCGCTGCAACATCGTCGACTGCGCGATTTCGACGAAATCACCGACCTGCCAAAAGATTTACGCGCACGTTTGAGCGAGATCGCCCGCGCCGCTACGCTCAAAGCCGAGTCGCGCTATATATCCGACGACGGCACGCGCCGCTACTTGATGAAGACCCACGACAACCTGCCCGTTGAAACCGTCTTCATCCCCGAAGAACGCCGCGACACGATCTGTTTTTCATCGCAATCAGGCTGTCCGCTGCAATGCACCTTCTGCCTGACGGCCCAACTCGGCCTGTTACGTTCACTCACGGCCGGCGAGATCGTCGAACAGATCCAGATCGCGTTGAACGATGCTTACGGAACCGGCGTCAAACCACCACGCGGAACAAATCTCGTAGCGATGGGCGCGGGCGAGCCGCTGCTGAATCTCGATGAGTTATTGAAAGCCTTGCGCGTAATGGCTGACCCGCAAGGCATGCACATCGTCCCGAACCGCGTGACGGTTTCGACCGCAGGCATCGTTCCGCGCATTCTGGAGCTGGCGAAGACCCACGATCGTCCGCATCTCGCAATCTCTCTCGCAGCGCCAACGGACGAGCTGCGCAACGAACTGATGCCCATCAACAAGCGTTGGCCCATCGATAAATTACTGAGCGCCTGTAAAGTCTTCGAAAAGACTCTGAAGCCAGACGAGCGGCTCACGTTCGAATACGTGATGCTCGATGGTGTGAATGATTCAGACGAACAGGCGCGCCAACTCGCGAATCTGCTGAACCGCCACAACATCAAGTCGAAAGTGAACCTGATACCCCACAATCCTGCGGACCCGCTCCCGTATCGACCGTCAACAGACGAAACAGTGGAACGCTTCAAGAATATTCTCGAGTCGAAAGGGATTCTCACTTACGTGCGGCGGCCGCGCGGAAGAGACATTTTTGCGGCGTGCGGGCAACTGGCAGCGCGCCAGGTAACACTTAATGACGAAACTTTAGTCGGAGCCTAAAATAAATGACCAGATATTCAACCGTTATTCGCCTGTTCTCACTGACCATCATCCTTTTGTTGCCCGCGACTTTTTACTCCAAACCCGCGCCGCAATCATCGGCTGACGTGAACGTCAGCGGCTCGATCGCTCCGGACAAATTAAAGAAAGGCCGCATAGCTCGTGCGACCGTCGTGATCGACATCCCTTCCGGATTGCACGTGCAGTCAAACAGGCCGCTCGATAAGTTTCTTGTGCCTACAAAGCTGGACGTCGAGACGCCGTCAGGCATGAACGTTGGTCCAATTTCGTACCCGCGCGCGTTGACACGGAAGCTGAAGTTTTCGAAAAACAATGTGGCTGTGTACGAAGGCCGGACCGCGATTCGTTTTAACGTGACTGTGCCCGCAAACTACTCCGGCGGCTCCGGTGAGATCAAAGGCAAGCTCAGATTTCAGGCGTGCAACGATGAGTCCTGCTTTCCGCCCGTCACGCGCGAAGTAAAAATGTGGCTTAACGTGGAGTGATCACTTCCTTCCGACGACCGCCATCAAGCGCCCGACTTTCCCGTGCAGACTCTTCTCTCTCCGATACGAGAAGAAGAGATCTGTTCGATCCATCGTGCAAATCGGCGCAGTGTGAATTCGTTCCGAAAGCACTCCGGCGGATTCGAGTTGCGCTCGATTTGCTTGCAGCAAATCTACCATCGCATGACCCGGACGGGTTGGCGTGAACAGTGTTTCTCCGTATTCGAATCGACTCGTAAACGCTTCGATAACTTCCGTGCCGACCTCGTAACAACATGGACCAGCAGAAGCGCCAATCGCTACGCGCAGGTTCTCAGGTTTCGCGTCGTATCCGCGCGCTAAACGCTCGACACCGGCGAGCACTGCCGTGGCCAGAGTCCCACGCCAACCAGCGTGCACGGCTGCAAAAGCACCAGTCACCGGATCGCCAAGCAGAATCGGAACGCAATCCGCTGTTTTGACTCCGGCGAGCACACCTCGCGCATTACTGACGATCACATCGCAAAAGATCGTGTCGCCACGTTCGTTCTCAGCCGGCCTCGCTTCCTCCTTCGTTTGGACCAGTCGCACGTCGGCGCCGTGAACCTGCCAGCAACCGGCGAGCGCCCAGTCACCAGGAAAAAGCTTGAGAAACCGGCGCCGATTCTCCAGAATGTTCTCCGCGGCGTCGTCGTTAAAGCCGGCGAGACTCAGCGCGCCGGACGGCATCGCGCTGACGCCGCCGAGACGCGTCGAGAAGCCGTTAACAAAACCGTCTTGTTCAAGTGGGGCGCAGATGAGAGCGCGGACTCCGTCGATCTCGCGCCAGTAAAAACCTGCTTCGTTTACTTGATCGTCGCTCGTGATCATTTCCATTGGTATAGACATTATCGAAGTTGCGCGAATTCGCGAAGTGCTGTTGCGCACGCCGCGCTTTGCCGAACGCGTCTTCACGCGCGCTGAGCGCGAATACTGCGACGCGCGTGGCGTCGTGGCAGCGCAACATTATGCAGCGCGCTTCGCGGCAAAAGAAGCGGCGTTGAAAGCGTTGCAAACCGGCTGGCGCGGCGGGATCAGTTGGCAGGACGTTGAAGTGGCGGCACGTGAGAGTGGTGCGCCTTATTTGATCTTCACGGGGCAGGTGCTGAGTATTTTTCAGAACTTCCGCGCCTCCACAACTCATCTCTCCATCTCACACACGAGCGAGCACGCCATCGCGCAGGTGATTTTGGAACGCGGATAAACGCGGAAAGAAATCCGGATTTCATCCGTGTCATCTGCGGTTAACGCATGTCATTGACTAATGTGCGACGGCCATTCGTATCAACATCGACGTGCGTACCTCCATAGCGCAGAGGCGGCGGAGTTTCTTTCTTCGCGATCGTTGTTTCAGTCCGCGATTCACTCTCCTCCGCAAACGGACTACTCTGCACCGGCAGATTGCCGTGCAGGTAACACTCCATGTTCGGCTGTAATCGTTCCGTTACGGCAATCAACTCGCGCAGCGGACATCCCAGCGTCGAACGCAGCCCAGTCAGCGAATCGATCTCGACGAACTTGATCCCTTCCGGACATTCAAAATTCTCACCACCCAGATCCGGGCGCACTGCAATCGCTTCATTCATGAACTCAACCCACGCCGGCAACGCTGCTTCAGCACCTGTCAGCCCGAGTTGTTTGTTGTCATCAAACCCGATCCACACTGCACACACGAGATTCGGCGAGTAACCAACGAACCATCCATCGCGCGATGTTCCGGTCTTGCCCGCGATCGCCGTGCCCGGCACCGCGCCACGCGCTTTACGCGCCGTGCCGTGGTCGATAACAGCCGCCAGCATGTTTGTAATCATGTACGCTGTAGTCGGACTGACAACCTGGTCCATCACCAGCTCGCGTGCATGTGCCGCGGGTGGCTCGCCTACATTCGTTATGACTCGCGCATCCACGCGCCGCCCGTCGTTCACAAAAGCCGCGTACGCGGAAGCGAGTTGCAGCGGCGTGACTTCCTCGGTCCCCAAAGCCATCGCCGGATAACGCTCCGGCTTCGGCAAACCGAATCGCGCGGCAAGGTTCGCAGTGCGCGCCAGTCCGGTTTGCAACGCCACGTCGACAGTGACAACATTCAACGACTTCACGAGCCCGGTGCGCATCGGCACTTCACGCATCGAATAACCACCGCCGTAATTCGCCGGCCGGTACGTCCGATTGCGGTCGTAGACAAACTCCCGCGGCGCATCCATAAACAACTGCACCGGCGACATTCCATCTTCGAGCGCAGCCGCGTACACGAACGGCTTGAAAGTCGAGCCCGGTTGGCGCATCGCATCCGTAGCGCGATTGAGTTGCGACTCCGCGTAGTTGCGACCGCCAACCATCGCGAGCACGTCGCCCGTGTGTGGATCGAGTGCAACGAGCGCTGCCTGCGGTTTGAGACCGCGATCCGCGTACAGCATATCCAGCCGATCTAACTGTCGCTTCAAAGCCGCTTCCGCTGACTGCTGCAACTCGAGATCGATAGTGGTGTAGATTCGTTGTGACGCACCCGACGTTTCAAACTGCGATTCAGCGAGACGATTTACGTAATCAACAAAATAAGGCGCGAGTGAGTTATCGATTGCAGGCGCAGGCGCAACGGAAATCGCTTCGGCACTCGCAGTCGCTTTTTGTTCCGCCGTGATCCCACCATTCTGCTGCATGGCGGCGAGCACGGCGTTTCTGCGTGACCGAGCTGCGTCAGGATTTCGCAGCGGCGAGTAATGCGCCGGACTTTGAATCATTCCGGCGAGTGTCGCAGCTTCTGCGAGCGTGAGATCCTTCAGCTCCTTGCCGAAGAAAATCTTCGCTGCTTCTTTAACTCCACGCACCGCAACTGCACCGCGTTGACCCAAATAAATCTCGTTGCAGTAGAGCGCTAAGATATCGTTCTTGGAAAGTCGACGCTCCAGCGCGATTGCAAGCATCGCTTCAGCATACTTTCTGCGCAGCGTCCTCTCGGGAGAAAGATAGGTGTTCTTGACCAGTTGCTGAGTGATCGTCGAGCCGCCCTGGCCCAACTCATCATCAACCGCATTTCTCAACAGCGCCCGGCCGAGCCCGTCCAGGTCCACACCCGAGTGCTCGAAGAAGCGACGATCTTCGATGGCCAGAATCGCATGGACCAGCACCGGCGGTATCTCTTGATAACTCAGCAACTCGCGCTTCCCACTCTTCAAAGACAAGTCGTTCGACAAGACCTCCGGCTCGAGAGTAAATGAATCGAGCGCGATACCGTCGCCATGCAACTCAGTGATCTGGTCTCCGGAAAAACTCACGCGCACGAGCTCGAATTCCTTTTTGCTCGCGCGCCCCGGTCGAATATCGATCGTTGAATCAGCAACAGTGAAACTGCCACTCCACACGTCGCTGGCTGTTGATTCGAGATAACCGGCACGGCGCAAGATAGTGATGAGCTTTTCGCGCGAGAGTTTTTGACCCGGTCGCAAGACGCGTGGCGCTGCGTAGAGTCCGGGCCTGCTGGTCAGATAACCACTTGCAAGCCGTGCATCGATAATCTGTGCATAGTAACGGTAAGAACGGGCGAGGGCGCCGAGACCGATCGCTGAAGCAATTACAAACAGAACAAAACCGGCCCGAACACAACGGCTTTGCAAAATCGGCCGTCGAGGCTCAGGCACGGATTTAACCTCGATGAACATGGGCGCGTTTGGGGCAGTCTTTGCCCTGCGTTCCTTCAGTGCTTCTCAATATCCTGTGATTTTTATAAACGTCGAATGGGTGAGGAATTCAGAAAGTGAGTTCACGCTAATATCTGCGTTTTATCGTGGACGGAATCGATGAGCGCACGAATCTCCGGAATCATTTTCAGTCCCGCGTTGTAACCGGCAGCCATCAATTCATTGACTCGACCCATTTCATCCCAACGAATGTGGCCCACCTTTGGACTGATCACGACGTCCGCCATCTTGCGTTGATAGTGTGAGGCCGTCTTCTGCACCACCATCATCGACTGCAATAACACGCCAATCACCGAACTAGTTGGTCCAAGGAAAGTCGCGCCTTCAGTGTTGACGTCTACGGCAATCACGATATCTGCGCCGAGTGAACGAGTCATCGTTGACGGCACGACTGCGACCAGACCACCATCAACGAGTTGCCGTCCATGTGGATCTACGACGGGCACGTACCATCCGGGAATCGCACAACTCGCGCGGATCGCAAACGGTACATCACCCACGTCGCGCATCACCACGGCCGCGCCTGTTTTTAGCTCCGTCGCAACTGCCGCGAAAGGAATCCGCAACTGTTCAAACCGCGAGACCGGCAAACGTGCCCGCATGTATTGTTCAAGACGCTCGTTGCTCTGCACTCCGAGCTTCGACATCGTTACGCGGCCAATATCGCGCCAGCGCAGCTCGCGACCAAAATCCGCAATCTTCTCGATGGATAGACCAGACGCAAACGCGCCTCCGACGATCGAACCGGCTGAGGTGCCGGCGATGCAGGCGATGCGAATATCGTTCTCTATCAACGCTCGCAACACGCCAACGTGGGCCATACCGCGGGCAGCGCCACCGCCGAGTGCGAGTCCGATTCTTGGATAGACTGAGTTCTCAGATAGCATTCAACATCACGATCTCCGCACGCTCACGGGCCGTGTCAAGAAAGGCGTCCGTGTCAGATTCAATCTTTGCCTCCATCAGCGTTCGCTCGATCTCATTGCGGCTTTGCTCCAGCGTGGGAACGATTCGCCCCGGAGAACGAGTGTGAAACCGAGGTACATAAGTGTCGCGGTAGTAGTCGGCAATCTCCTTATCGCTGATCACTACGAAATTTCGAAAGCGAAAGTCCAGATATTTTTCGATCTTGAGGCGCTGCTCGATGATTTCGTCCAGTTTTTCACTGGTCAGCCCGACACGTTGGAGCCGCTGCTGAAACTCAACCTGCGAAGGAAAATTTCGCGCCAGTTCATCGCGCGCGTCACTGACTTCTTTTTGCGTGGGCACGATGGTGGGCAGCTTTTCGGCTTCCTGAAGGATGAGACGCTGGTCTATCAAGAGGCGCAGGGCGCGATTCAAGTCTTCGGAAGTTGGGTTATCGAGCACGGTGCGAGGCTGCAACGCTAGCTGCCAGAGAAGATCGGAGTAGGTGATCAGATCTGTTTTGACGCCCGCGTTCACAGTGGCGATCATCTTGTCGACGACCTGCTGCGCCACGCACTGCGAAGAAAAAACAAAGACCACTGCGATAACAAGACCCATCCGTAAACAATCCGTATAATCCGCGGCCAGATTTTTTCTTTTCATCCCTCTCACCTCTAGAACGTCTGCGTGATCCTGAAGTGCAGATTCCCACGCTGCAACCGGAAGATCGCCGGAGTGTCCGTGAAATCGATACCGTTCGGCGCACGCTGCGGAATCAAAAACTCCGGCGGATTCAGTAACACGCCGTAGTCAATCGCGAGCGCACCACCAAACGGAGTTTGAAAACGGAAGCCAAGACCCACCGTGTTGGACCAATGCGCGCGCAGGTTCGCCTTATTGATTGCCGCCAGAATATCGCCAGGCGGAACCGGCGTCGTGTCCTCTTTGCCAAACAGATCGCCAATCCGCCGAAACACGTTGCCGCCGTCGTAAAACGGAACTGCCTGCACCGATCTCGTCAACGGAATACGCGCTTCGAGATTCAGCACGGCAAGCGCGTTGCCGCCAACTGGCACTGTGAACGGATTTAGAAAGACGATGTTCTTTTTCGAATCTCGAAAAGGACCTTCAGGTATCACAACCTGTCTTGGACCAGCTTCTTCGAAACCAAAGCCGCGCAACGTCGTCGAGCCGCCCGAGAAGAAACGTTCGCTGATCGGCAACGTCAAATCGATCTCGTCGATAGTTCCATTGCCGTCGCGGTCGCGCGGATTAAATAAATTCGCGAGACCGAGCGTCATGTTGGCGGCCAGCACCGTGTCTCTCAGGGCCCGCACTTTGTGGTAACGACGGTACGTCGCCTGAAATCGATTGAAAGAGATGTTGCCGCCGAGCTGCCGCAACGCCACTGCGTAATCGACACTCAGAAACTCACCGCGCGTCGCGTCCAATTGGTTGTATCGACAAACCTCGCCGGGCGCGCCAGGTTCTTCATCCTCGTTCAGATTGCTTCCCAGCAATCCCTTCTCGCAGCGCTCACGGGTGTCTCTCACGAAAGAAGCGCCGATGCGCGCGAGTCTGACTTTACGATCCGGCTCGAGAATCGGTCTCACTACCAGACTCTCGAGATTAAAAAGCCTCACGTCTTCATAACTCACCCGCCCGAAGACGATCGTGCGTGTTTTGCGATCGAGAACACGCTGCGTCTCAAGTGCTGCGGTGAAACGATTGATCGTCGGCTCCTTAACTCCGACGCCGAAAATGTCTATCGGATTCCCCTTCTCGTCGAGCCTCTGCACGATGCCCTGCGTGCCGCGGTCGATCGCGGAACGGAAGAAACGCGTGATTGTCGAGTCGCGCTGATACTCAACCGAAGCAGCCAGCGGCGCGAATTGGGTCTGGTTGTAACGAGCGAAACGCGGATCGAGATACTCGAGTCGCACAAGTTGCTGGCGGCTGCTGGCACGAATCCGCATCGCTCCCTGTCGCAGCTTGTTCATGAGATTGACGTTGCTGAGTTCAAACAATCCGAGCGCGCCGGCGTCAGTAGAGGCGCCGCCGCCGTAGTCCATAACACGCGGCTTCTTCTCCTCGACGTCGATGACCACGTCTCGCTGTTTGTAACCCGAAGCAGTTTCACCCGCCGGCTCTGTGTGAATAACTACTTGCCGGTACGCGTCAGTCAGATACAACTCTCGCTCAGCGTCAGAAATTCGATCCGCGCGCAGCACGTCACCCTCGCGGATCGGAATCGCTCGTCTGATGGCCTGGCGTTTAGTGCGGCGAACATTCGTGGTACCTGTAACGCCGTTGATGATGATCTGATTGATGAACACCTTGTCGCCTTCGGCGTTAATCGCGTAGACGAGCCTGACCTGCTCTTCGCCGTTCTTCATCGGCAACTCAACAATCGAAAAATCGACGCGCGTATCGACGTAACCTTCGCGCGAGTAAAGCGCTGCAACACGATCGCCGTCGACTCTCGCCTGCGAGCGCGAATACGGCGCGCCAATCACGGTATGCAACTCCTGCCGGATCCTGTCATCCGTGTAGATCTTGTTTCCTTTTACTTCGACACCCGCGATGCGAGTGAGAGGACCCTCAGTGACGTTGAAAGTGATGATCAGACTATCGCCGTTGATCGAGACACCCTGCAAAACTGTGACCGCCGCTTTGCGATAACCGAGATCGCGCATGAAAGACTCGACCGTGCGACGGTCCTGTTCGAGCAAGGTCAGGCTCGTGTAGCCACGGCCATAGCCAAGCCAGGGAATCAAACCAATCGGATTCGACTTCTGAGTCTTGAGGCTCGACTCGACGTCAGCGTACGTCAACTTGTTGGTGCCGGTGATGCGAATGTCACTCAGATGAAAGCGCCGGCCCTGCTCGACCTCGTACTGGATAGTAATGTTGTGGCCGGTTAACGGTACCGGATTAAGATTTTCACACGTCTCCTCAGTACTATTTGCTCCGAGATCCGCGGGCGGATTGCTCACCGTACACGACGGCGTCACGTCGGCAAAGAAGTAACCATCCTCCTGCAACTTGTTGCGAATGCGACGTGCGCCTTCGACTATCGCGGAATAGTCAATGTTTCCTTCACGCTTCACCGGCAACAAGTCGCGCTGAGTCTTCTCGCTTATTTCATAATTCTTGATGACAACGCTCACCTTTGGACCGACGGCGCCGTTCAGAAAAATCCTCATCGAATTCTTTTCGGCATCTCTTTCGACTCTCGGGTCCTCGAGCACCGGCGCCAGGTAACCCTGGGCAATCAGCGCATCACGAACTTTCTTAACGTCGTCACTCAAAGCATCGCGAGTGAATGGCGCCGAAGGCTGGAGCTTGAGCGTTTGACGCACAGGTGCGGCGTCGAAACCGGCGATCTGAATATCGAAAGACTCAACCTTCGCCTGTTCGCCCGGTGTGATTTTGTACGTCACGTTGGCGCGCAGACCACGCGGCCCGACTTGCTCGACTGGCTCAACTGTCGCGTTGAAGTAACCCAGGTCGCGCAAGTAGACCTGAACCTCATCGGCGTTGCGCAGGATGATTTGATGGGTGAGACGGTTCCCCGATTGCACAAAGTTCATGCGCGCACGAATCTCATCGGTCGAGATCGGCGAACCGGCAACTGGTGTTGTCAACTCAATGCGCACGTCACCGATTTGAACCTGTCGTTGAACGACGAACCGCAGTCTGACTGGTCCAGTCTTCGGCGTTCCTTCCTCAATCACTTCCACGCGCGCATTCGCGACGCGTCCGGAATCGAACAACGACTGGAGCGAGTCGCGCACGCGCACTGCCGAAAACTGTGTGTTGGGTGCGACCTTGAGCATGGCGAGGAATTCAGCCTGAGCGTTTGGCGTGGCAGCGGCGGCGCCTTCGAAGACAAGCTCGACCGCACTGATCTGCCGGCCCTCGTAATCCTCGATGCGCGTGTTGCGTCCATCTTTTGACAGAACACTCGAAGTGAAGAAACAAGCCACCAAGACACAAAACGGCACAACAACCGCAAATGGATTAATGAAAGCTTTTCCGCCTTTTGTGCCTTTTTGTGGCCTACAAAACAATCCCAACTTACCTACCCGTGCTCAGAATCTCTTCCTAAAGCGAATCTCAAAACTGAAATTGTTGGTGCGAGCGCTCAGCCGTCGGGTGGAAGCTTGCTCATACTGCGCGAAGAACGAAAGTCGATCGGAAACGCGATACTCGAGCGCCAGAATCTGGTTGGGATCGGAAGTGACGTTGGTTGAATAAGTAACCGTCAATTCCTTGCTGATGCGACGTCCAAGAGTGAGTCGCGCCGACGGCGTCGATCCTGTCGTACCACCAATCACCGGACTGATCTCAAAACGCGTCAGACCAAAAAGCTTGCTCGTCGCTCGTTGCGCCGGCGCGTTGATCAACGCATCCGTCAACAGACTGGTCGCGGCCCCCACCTCCGACTGCGACAGGATCGACGAGCTGGTGTCGCCCGATGAAAGCTGCCCGGTCGTGATCAGTGAAACGACGTCCGCCTGCGGCAACGCCGGTTCGGAACGCACTGTAGCCTGCGGCTGCGAAAGTGGACCATTCAGACCAACGATCACGCGATAACCGCGGATCTGCGACTCGCCCTGAATGTTGAGAATCGGGTCAGCGTTGCGGCTCGGCGGCAGATCCACTAGAGCGCGCGTGATGTCGTAGCGATCGTTTCGGAAATTCAGCGTGCCGCTGGTAGCGGTGATTCGGCCGGAGATCGTCGGATCGTTAACTGGTCCATCCAACTGCAACGAAACGGAACCAACCAGGTCAGCCAGATTGTTTCGCACGACGAGCGCGTTTCGTCCTTCGACACGCAAACCGCCAAACAACGCCGTACGCGTGAGCTCATTCTCAGCGCCTTCTTCAATCGACTCGCCACGCCGCGTATTTATCAGGTCCGCGAGCTCGATGTCCTGCGTGTATTCGGCGCGACGCAGATTCACGAGCCCGCTGATCACCTGCTCGCGCGAAGAGCCGCGAATCTCAACGTCCGCGTCGAGCGTCGAACGAAAGTCCTGCGGGAATGGAACGGTTACACTGTCACCATGAAGGTTGATCCGAAATGCAGAGACCGTGAATCCTTCGAGTAACGCACCGCCCGTCGCAGAAACTCGACCGCCGCCAAGGGTGCCTTCGAGCGAATCGATCTGTGCCTGATTAGCAGTAAATCTCAACGCCGCCTTCAAATTTGCGACGGTCCAACGATCGTTTCCGAGCAGCACTGAGACTGATGCATTGTTCAAAGCCGCGGTACCGATGACGCGCGGCTGTTCAAAGCTGCCATTGATGCGAACTGCAACGTCGGCCGTGCCCGATGAGAAGAAATCAGGCGACACGCCGTTGAGCACGCGCATATTCAAGTCGCCGTTGATGTTCAGATTCTGTTTGCCGCCACTTGCAGTCGCGAGCGTGCCGTTGAGAACGATGTTTGTGCCCGGTCCGGTAAACCTTGCTTCGTCGAGCGTGAGCTCGTTTGGAGTGAAGCGAACGGACAAAGGCGTGGTCGCACTCAGTTGAACATCTTCAACGCGGAAGCTGAGTTCGGTGAAGTCGGCTTTGCCGGAGAGTCCTGCGAGGGAGAAGTTGTCGTCGTCATCGATCAGGTTACCGGCAGCTTCGATCGTTCCGTTGGCACGACCTGCAATCGTCACGCCGGCTCCGGGCATCGCGATCTGAAACAGGTTCGCGAGATCCGCATTCGTTAGTGTGGTCCTGATGCTGGCCGGCAAACGCTCGTTGGATAGATCCACTCGCGCCAGGATTTCCTGCGGCGCGCCCAGCAATCCGGTCGTCAACTTGATGTCAAGTTGCTTGTTCTGCGTGCGTCCCGTGAGTGCGACCGTGCCGGCAGGACGACCGTTGATCGTTACGTCACGACCTTCACCGTCGAAGGTAATCTGATACGCAGAGAAGTCAGTCATGTTGCCGATAACGTGCGCTGTAAAATCGGCAACACCGGTGACGGCCGGAAGTCCGGGCCGGTTCGCGAACGTGGTCAGCCGCGCCAGTTGAATTCCCTGCGCGTTCCCCTGGAAGTCGAATGACTTGCTCTTTGTGTTGAAGTTGCCGCTGGCGACGATGTGACCAGCCACCAAACGAACATCGACGCTCTCGACGTTTACGTCAGCGCCGTTGAAGGAGGCTCGCGCGGTCGCCCCTTCGAGTGGTTCACCGCCGAGCTTGCCTGGTCCAAAACGAAGATCCGCGCTCCCACTCATCGCATCTGGAATTCCCGTGATTTTTACCTGGCCGGAAAGATCCGATTGCGTGTCCGCAATGAACTGCTTGTTACCGATGAACGACGAAAGCGCCAGCAGATTTTGAGAATTGAAACGATCGAGCGTCGCTTCGATGGATGTGTTGTTGTCACCGACGCGCGGCTTCACCAGCGAGAAGCGAACGCCGCCACCATTTCGCTGCGCCAGGTTTCCGTCGGGCACCCGAATCTCAGCATCGTTCATCGCAACCGATGCGGATAACGAGCCAAGCTCATTGCCGTCTACAAGCAACGATCCGATCGAAACTCTGCCGTTAAGATTCGGCGAGTTCAAGCGCCCGCGTATGTTGCCGTTGAAGGCAAGCTGGCCCGCGAGTCCGATGCGGTAAGTGCGCATCTGCTCTTCGACTTCGGGCAACAGGCCGGAAGAGATGAGCACTGTTTGCAGTTCGGCAGCGTCAGATGAATTCAGATCGACTTGAAGATTTGAGTCGTTTTCGAAAGAGAACTGGCCGGTGGCTGTTAACCTCGTCGCCGGTGTTTGCAGGTTGACTTGTTGAATATCGAACGTACCGCGATTGGCTCGCATCGCGACTTCGCCGTTGATTGGAATTCTGTCAACCTCGCCTGCTTCCGCGGCCAGGTGCGTCGTCACTGTGCCTGATGCAAGTTTGAAGTCCGTTCCTGGGAACGTCAGATCGACTCTGCCCGTCGCACGGCCTGCGAGCGGCACCGCGCTGCCGGCGAGTGCGGTCAGTGGACCAGAAATCTCGACGTCACTGAAATCAGCAGCTACTTGCGACGAGCCGCCTTTGCCAATCGCGACACGCGCGTTTCCGCTCGCGCGACCGTTGAAAATGTCTGCCGTAAAGTTGTTGAGCTGGACCTCGCGATTGGTCGCAACGACCTGCGCGCGCGCCTGGCCCATGTTCATGCTTCCCAACACGCCGCCGCCGATGCTCAGATCAGCCGAGGCGCGATAGCTGCCCGATGGCTCAACTACAAACACCGGCTTCGCGAGTTTGACGTTATTCGCCTGGCCGTCAGCAAACTTCACGGTTCCCGCGTCAATATCGGCGGTCGAACCCTCGATGCGCCGGTTGCGCACGGACAGTCGCACGCCGGCGATGTTCAGACTTCCGATCTCCGCGCCTGCCGCATTCGTCGCCCCAACCTGCACGTTTTTCACGACAACGCTGGAGACGCCGCCGCGACTGTCGATCTGGATGTCGTTTGCGGTGACTCCTTTGACTTCAGCGCCCGAAGCCGTGACCGTTCCCGCTTTGACGCTCGCAATCGAGCCCGTCGTGACGTCGTTTTGATTGCGGAGTCGCAGGTTTGAAGCAGTGATGCCGTTAACTTTCGCGCCGGATGCGGTGAGGCCGTTCGCAGTGAACTGGTTCGACGACGCGGTCAAGACGCCGTCGTTCATCTCTGCGCGCGCGTCATGAAGAATCAGGCCAGTCAACGTGGTGCCGTAACTTTTTTCAGCGACTGCGCGCAACTCGCCGACCCAACGGAAGTTTGTTCCCGTACCCATCACGTTGCCGGCGAGTTGCAGTGAATCGATATGAAAGTCGCCGGCGTTGAGCAGATCGGCGACTGCCTTTCCGTTGATCTCGTAACTCTTGCCGTTAACTGAACCGTTCGCACTGACGTTCAGTCCCTCCAAACGAAGATTGTCGGCGGCAAGAGCGTCCGACTTGATCTCGCCGTTGAGTTTGAACTGATCTCCCGCGCCCGTAAGCGTGCCGCTGAAACGGCCATCGCCACGAAGAGCCGGCTTTGACTGTAACGTGTCGGAGAGTTGTGTGAGATCAACATTCGAATTGACGTTCAACGTGTAATGAAGCGCGCGCCAGTCGTCCATCACACCGTCCAGATGCGCTTCAGCAACCGGTGACTTCAACGTCAACTCCTGGATCTCAGCACGCTCCTGATTAAAACGACCGCGCGCCTGGATGTCGATGTCGTTGAAACTTCGACCGTCATAAATGAAAGCCGAATTGGAGAGTCCCAATGCAACCGTGGTCATGCGGACGCCAATCGGCGCACCGGTCTGGTCGGGTTGGATTTTCACCTCGAGATTTCGTGCGTCACCGGAGATCTCGTGCTGCACGTCACCATAGTGGACCAGGCCTTTTTCAATTTCGATCGTAGCGGCCGAGTAAGCAAAGAGGATGCGCCGGTTTGGTTCCGGTGGCGGAATATGGATATTGCGGAAGTTTGAACGCCCTTCGTTATCAAACTGTACCCAGATCTCGAGACCTTGCATCTTCAAGTCTTCGAGATTGATGTTGCGTTGGAGATTCAATGCATACAGGTCCTCGATCTTGATGGTGGCGTAAAGCCGATCGATCTTGCCGATCCTGTCGCTTGTCTGCGCGTCGTACAGCTCGACCCCGGACATCTCTACGATTCGAGGTGGAAAGAAAGTGGCGTGAAACTCTCCAATCTCAGCGCGAATGCCGTAGTTCGCGAAGGTCTCCTTGATCTGGCCTGCGACATACCGGTCCACAAAGCCGAGCCGAAATAGAAAGAAGGCCAGCACTATCAGTACCAGCGCGACGCCGCCGGCGATCATGGCAGCCAGGATCGCATGGCGACGCGTGAAATAACGCCAACGTTTTGTTAATGCAGGCTTCTTCTCTGCACTCATAACCTTACAGCCGCGGTGCGACTCGGGGAACGATGAATTCTAGAGGGGAGATGAAAGGGCCACAAAAAGGCAACAGGAGTCACAAAGTTCTTCCTGTGGTCTCCTGGCCTATTCTTGACAAACCTCATCAAGGTTTCGCGGTTGGCCCAATGGAACATTGCCGACAACCGAGAGTTCAAAACCTTCAAGCGCTGCTACTTTGGGGGGATGATTCGAAAGAAGTAATATTTTGCGCAACCCAAGGTCGTGGAGAATCTGCGCCCCGACGCCGTAGTCGCGATCGATTCCGTAACCTGTCTCCAAACTCGCATCTCGTTTATTAAGACCACGCTCCTGCATGACGTTATAAGTACGCAATTGGTTCACCAGATCCAGACTGTGCTCGCGCTGTCGCAAGTATAGGACCACACCCTGCGCCGCCGCGGCAATCTTCTCGAGGGCTGTGTGAAGTTGAAAACCCGTGTCGTCGATCAACGATCCAAACATGTCGCAGGTCACGTTCTCAGTATGAACGCGAACGAGCACGGGTTCGTCGGTCCTGACGTTGCCCATCACCATTGCGAGATGCACGTCGCCGTTGATGACGTTCTCGTACGCAATCGCGCGAAAGCGACCGTAGACCGTCGGCAGGTCGGTTTCGACAACGCGGCGCACCAGCGTCTCTTTGCGAATGCGATACCTGACCAACTCCGCGACGCTGATCGTCTTCAGACCATGTTGCTCGGCGAACTTTTCAAGCTGAGGCAGACGCGACATCGTGCCGTCTTCGTTCATGATCTCGCAGATCACTCCGGCCGGATACAGGCCTGCGATTCGCGCCATGTCAACGCTCGCTTCGGTCTGTCCGGCACGGACCAGAACGCCGCCGCTCTTTGCGCGCAAGGGAAAGATGTGACCCGGACGCGCGAGGTCCTGCGGACGCGACTGTGGATCGACCGCTACCAGAATCGTTGTGGCCCGATCGGCAGCCGAGATTCCGGTCGTGATACCGCGACGCGCATCGATCGAAACTGTGAAGGCAGTGCCGAGGTATGAGGTGTTGTCGGCGACTTGCGTGGTCAGGTGGAGCTCGTCGCAATGCTCCTCGGTGAGTGGCAGGCAGATCAATCCGCGCGCATGCCGGGCCATGAAGTTAATAATCTCCGGTGTGACCTTCTCGGCAGCGCAGACCAGATCGCCCTCGTTCTCGCGATCTTCGTCGTCGACAATGATGATCATGCGACCGTCCCGGATGTCGGCGGCGGCCTCTTCAATGGTCGCTAGAGCCACGGCGTCATGTTAACCGAAAAGGAGGATTTTCAGCCACAGATGACAGTAGTTTCTCGACGTATTTTCCGATGACGTCGACCTCAATGTTGACTGCGTCACCGGGTTTCAGGTGGGAGAGGTTGGTGACTTCCCAAGTCTTTGGGATGATCGCGATCTCGAAGTGATCGTCCGTCAGTCCCGCAATTGTCAGACTGATTCCTTCGACAGCGACCGAACCCTTGAAAACGAGATACCGCGCGATCTCGTTCGGATAAGCGATTCTCAAGGTCCACGACTCGCCATGATTCTCAACGCCGAGAAATTGCCCACGCGCATCGACGTGACCCTGAACGATGTGACCGCCGAGCCGCGTCGCCGGAGTCACGGCGCGTTCGAGATTCACCGGCGCGCCGCGTTTCAAACTGCCGAGTGTCGAGCGTTGTAACGTTTCGCGCGAGACGTCAGCAGCAAACGAATCCGGTTCAATGTCCAGCGCCGTCAGACAAACACCATTCACTGAGATCGAGTCGCCGTGGTTCGTTCCCTCGGTAACAACACGCGCACTGATAACGAGCCGCGCATTCTCACCGCGTTCTTCGATGCTTCGCACGCTGCCCAGCTCTTCAATTATGCCGGTGAACATAAGTCATCATCTCTGCAAATACTTCGTCGATATTCTTGCCTGTCGAGTCGATCACGACAGCGTCATCAGCAATTTTCAGCGGCGAATCAGCGCGGGTCGAGTCACGACGGTCACGCTCGATCATGTCCGCAAGCGTCTCCGCGTATGACACGCTCGAGAGCGCAGTTATGTGATCTTCTTTATAACGACGCTCGGCGCGTTCCTCGGGCGCGGCGGTGAGAAAGAATTTGATGTCCGCGTCCGGAAAAACAACCGTGCCGATGTCGCGTCCGTTCAGCACCGCTCCGCGTTTGCCCATCGCGCGTTGTCGCTCGACCATCGCGCGCCTCACGCCGGGAATGGTTGAAACGATCGACGACATGTCCGTCACGCTTTCCGTTCGAATCTGCTCGGTGACGTCGCGGCCGTCGAGTAAGACGCACAAGCAGTCGGGATTGCCTTCGAGATCGATGTCGATCCGATTTGCCAACGCGGTCACAGACGCTTTGTCGTTCGGATCCATGCCGGCTTCGATAACGGCGAGCGCGACGGCGCGATACATCGAGCCCGTGTCGAGGTACAAAAGTTTCAGCGCATGCGCCAGCATGCGGCCCAGGGTTGTTTTGCCGGAGCCTGATGGACCGTCGATTGCGATGATCATCTACACAAACGCCGCGAACACTTCATTGGATAAGAGAGCGCCGGTGCGCGTCAGTCTAATCAGATCGCCGTCAAACTCAAGCAGTCCGGCCTTGCGAAAACGATCCAGATCCGCGCCGTGCTGCTCGCGCAGATCGACGCCAAACGACTCCTGATAGCGACGAACATCGATACCCCGCATCAGCCGCATGCCGAGAAACAGCGCTTCCGCACGCACGTCAGTCTCGGTCAACTCCTGCTCCTCGACTATCGGAGCCATACCATTCTCGATCAACTCCACGTACTTCAACACGTCACGATGATTTGACCAACGCCGCGTTCGCCCATCGTAAGAGTGGGCCGAGCAGCCAAAACCAAAATACGGATCAGCACTCCAATACTTCACATTGTGTCGCGAATGAAAGCCGGGCTGGCAGAGATTCGAGATCTCATAGTGCTCGTAACCAGCTTCAGAGGCGTGGTCCAGCATCCATCGATACATCAAGCCTGCGAGATCGTCGTCGGGAACCGGTTGCAGGCC
>DATDFT010000074.1:0-5308 GCA_036522475.1 Pyrinomonadaceae bacterium
AAAGTGATGAGCGCGTTCGTGAGCGGTGAGATCAAGATTCTGGTCTCAACGACCGTAATCGAAGTCGGCGTGGACGTGCCGAATGCGTCCGTGATGATCGTCGAGCATGCTGAGCGCTTTGGTCTGTCGCAGCTTCATCAGTTGCGCGGGCGTGTCGGTCGCGGCGCGGAGAAGAGCTACTGCATACTGTTGACGAGCGACAAGCGCACGGCCGTGGCCGAAGAGCGGCTCGGCATCATGGCGCAAACGAGTAACGGGTTCGTCATCGCCGAGAAGGATCTCGAGTTGCGCGGGCCGGGGGAGTTGTTGGGAACAAAGCAATCGGGACTGCCGGAGTTTCGCATCGGCAACATCGTGCGCGACCAACCGCTGCTCGAACAGGCGAAGATCGAGGCTGAACTCTATCTCAGTAAGGAGAAGTCGGCAGTGACTACCAGGATGGTCGAGCGCGTCAAACAGGATCCACGCTTCGGCCTCGCGGACGTCGGATGAAACATGAGAATCATTGCGGGAGCTTACAAGGGTCGAAATTTAAAGAGTCCGCCGTCGCTGGAGGTGCGGCCGACGTCTGACCGGTTGCGCGAAACGCTTTTTAACGTGATTGCGCCACGGATTGAGGAGGTTCGCTTCCTGGATCTTTGCGCCGGGTCGGGCGCGGTTGGGATTGAGGCGCTGTCGCGGGGTGCAAGTTATGCGACGTTCGTGGATCGCTCTCGGCGCAGCTGTAAATTAATTGAATCAAATCTGACGTTGTGCCGAGTTCCCGAGGAACAATGGGAGATTTACTGCTCGGAAGTGAATGAGTTTCTCAAACAAACAGCTTCACAGTGGGACATTATCTATTTCGATCCGCCGTATGAGAATAACTATCTGAAGACGTTGGAATTAGTCGCCCCACGTCTGCGCGATCTTCTAATTGTCGAACATCATCACAAGAACAAACTGCCTGATGCTCCAGGAAATCTGGAGCGAACGCGCGTGATTAAGCAAGGCGACTCTGCCCTGAGCTTTTATAAGCCGCAGATAAACGCAAATGAACGCTGATTAGATCAGCGTTCATTTGCGTTTATCTGCGGCTTATCTGTTTGGTGGCTCTCGTCACGCGAGAGCTAGGCGGGCCTTATCAACCCTCTATCGTGCTCATCGCCGTTACGGCCCTCTTTTCGTAAGCCGCAATGGTGTCGATGTTCTTCTTTTCAACGTCCGTCAGCGCCGCGTCAGTGAAGTTTGGATCCGCCTTGTACCAGTCGAAACTCGAAAAGTACTTCTGCAACCACGCCTCTTTAAATACCTTGCCGTGACGCGCGTAAATCTCCTGTCGCATCTGGCGGGCATCTTCGAGGAACAAGCCTTCGAGCAGCGTGCGCGTGATCGGCTTCGTGCTCAGATCCTGGTGAATCTGATTCTCGTACTTAACGATCGTCTCAACATTGACCTTGTCATTACCCGATAGCTCTTCATCTTTGAAGTTTTCATCCGCTGCGTACCAGGGTTGAAACGAAAAATACTGCTGCAGCCAGTCCGCATGGAACATGCGCCCGTGCCGTGCATAAATCTCGTTACGCAGCAAACGCAGTTCGTGCAGGCTCAGCCCGTGCAGCATCTGTTCGGTAACCGTCTTGTTTTCGAAGTACTCCATGTCGCCCGGCAACAAGGCGACTTTGCGCTGCTTCTTCTGCGCATCGCTCAGAATCGCAAGATTCTTTTGCTCGATTGCGGAGAGCTTTTTCGCGTCGTACTTGTCATCCGGAAAATACCAGTAACGCTCTTCGAAATATTGCTGCAACCACGGCTCGCCATCGAATCGTTTGCCGTGAATTGCCTCGACTTCAGCAAGCAGGACTTTCCATTCCGCACCGCTGTGCTTACCGAGTTTTCGCGGGGGGATCGGGCGGTCGCGCCAGTAACGCATGTCGCCGGGTTGGATGGTGTCGTGCTTGGATGCCTCAGCAATGCGAATCACGTCGAGATTACGGCGCTCGACGTCGTTGAGCATCGAGTTGTTAAAATCGGGATTGGACTTGTACCACGGCTGCTCTTCGAGATAGCTCTTGATGTCGTAGTCTTTGAAGACGCGGCCGTGACGCCCGAAGATGATGCCGCGCAGCAACTTCAGATCAAACATCTCCAACTTTTGCGCCTGGACTTGCTTGATGGAAGTCTTACCGAAGTCCAGACCCTTCAGGGCATCCATCGTGTCCTGCGCGAACGCAGTGATGGACATGAAACTTAAGAGTGCGATTAGGACCAAGCTTCTCATTGAAAGCCTTTCTTAGCCGCAGATTAACGCGGAGAAAATTTTCAACCGAAGATATCTCGAACTTTATCAACCAGTCCTTTGTTCTCCAGGTCCTTGTTCTCAACTTCGGCCAATTGCTCGAGCAGACGTTTTTGTTCGCGGGTTAACGTGGTAGGAGTTATGACTGTCACAGAAACAAACAGATCTCCACGCCCGCGACCGCCAAGAATCGGCATCCCTTTTCCTCTGAGACGAAACACCGTACCAGTCTGTGTGCCCATCGGAATTTTCAGCTTCTCATCCTCATCGAGCGTTTGAACCATAATCTCGGCACCCAACGCGGCTTGGGCGAAAGTTATCGGCACCGCCTCGTAAAGGTTATTACCTTGTCGCTCAAATTGGTCATGTTCGGCTACGTGGATAACAACGTAGAGGTCACCGGGCGCGCCCCCCTGCTTCCCGGCTTCCCCTTCACCTGTAACGCGTAAACGCGAGCCAGTTTCGACCCCCGCCGGGATCTTTACCTCCATCTGTTTTTCGCGTTCGACTCTCCCTGAGCCTTTACAATCAGCGCACGGATTCTTGATGACCCGACCCGCGCCCCGACAAACGTGGCACGTCCTCGCCACCGAGAAAAATCCCTGTTGGTAACGAACCTGGCCGGTGCCGCTACATGTCGCACAGTTCTCCGGCTGACTTCCCGCCGCTGCGCCCGAACCTTTACAGGTATCGCACTGCTCGAGACGCGGAATGCGGAGTTGCGCCGTCATGCCGTTTGCGGCTTCTTCGAGTGTGATCTCCAGGTCGTAACGAAGATCCGCACCGCGTTGTGCGGAGGTTCGACGACCGCCGCGACCGCCACCAAACACGTCGCCAAATCCAAACAGGTCGCCGAGGATATCTTCGATCCCGCCAAATCCGGGTGCGCCCCACGCGCCGGCGCCCGCGCTGCTGGAAACACCAGCGTGTCCAAAACGATCGTAACGTTTGCGCTGTTCGTCGTTTGATAAAACGCTGTATGCCTCGGCCGCCTCTTTGAATTTTTCTTCGGCCGCAGCGTCGTTAGGGTTTTTGTCGGGATGATATTTGACTGCGAGACGCCGGTAGGCGCTCTTGATTTCCTGGTCCGTCGCGGTGCGGCTAACGCCCAGGACTTCGTAATAATCACGCTTGTTCATGAAACTCTCACGTCTAAATTAAATATAGGTCCTATATGAACTATCGGACCTATTTGATAGGTCTTTACGATTCACTACTAACAGTATCCGAGGCATTCAACATCGCCGCTGTGAGCTGCATCGCCACGCGTTCCAACCTCATCATAGCCCGGCTGATGTCGTCGAGCTTGTCGCTCTTGCCCGCCGCTTCCGCCTCGATAAAAATGGACTCGGCATTCGCCTGATCTTCCTTCGACATTAAACCACCAAACTTCAAAAACGACTTTCGGGTGTTCTTCAACAACGAATCCAACTTGTGTCTCGCCAAAACAACGCCTTTGGCCGTGCGGTCGGTATCGGCAAAATCATCCGCTTCCTTTATTAAACGATCGATCTCCTCGGGCGCGAGTCCTGAAGTCGGCGTGATGCGCATCTGCTGTTCGCGACCTGACGTCTTGTCCTGCGCGGAGACTGACACGATGCCATTCGCATCCACTTCAAACGAGACTTCAATCTGCGGCACTCCACGCGGATTCGGCGGGATGCCGACAAGCTCAAACTTGCCAAGCGAACGATTGCCCTGCGCGACCTCGCGTTCACCCTGAAGCACGTGAATCTCAACCGACGACTGGTTATCGACAACCGTAGTAAACGTCCGACTCTCGCGCAGCGGAATCGTAGAGTTGCGCTCGATGATCTTGGTGAATAGCCCGCCGCGAGTTTCGAGGCCCAGGCTCAGCGGCAACACGTCGAGCAACACGATGTCTTTCACTTCACCACTCAGGACGCCGCCCTGGATCGCCGCGCCCATCGCGACCACTTCGTCCGGATTGATCTCGCTCGAAGGCTTTCGTCCAAAGATCTTCTCGACTGTACGTTCGACGATCGGCGATCTGGTTTGGCCCCCGACGAGGATCACCTTGTGAATGTCGGTCGCTTGCAATTCGGCGTCTTTGAGCGCCGTCTGGCACGGCTCAACAGTCTGCTCGACAAGGTCTTTAACGAGCGTTTCGAACTGTTCCCGCGTCAGGGTCTTGTTGAAGTGTTTCGGACCGGTGGCGTCGGCAGCGATGAATGGAAGGTTGATCGTCGTTTCAGTCGTGTTGGAAAGATCGCACTTCGCGCGTTCCGCAACTTCCTTCAAACGCTGGAGGGCCAGACGATCCTGTCGCAGGTCGATTCCGGTGTCTGCGAGAAACTGGCCTGCCATCCAGCTCATGATCCGCTCGTCAAAATCCTCGCCGCCGAGAAAAGTGTTTCCCGACGTGGAAAGCACGTCGAAGACGCCGTCGTTCATTTCGAGAATCGAGATATCAAACGTGCCGCCGCCAAGGTCGTAGACGGCGATGCGCTCGACGTTCGACTTTCCGAGTCCGTAAGCCAGCGCCGCCGCCGTCGGCTCGTTGATGATGCGCTCGATTTTCAGACCCGCGATCTTGCCGGCATCCTTGGTCGCCTGCCGCTGCGTGTCGTCGAAGTACGCAGGTACGGTGATGATGGCGTCGGTTACCGACTCGCCGAGAAAATCTTCAGCCGCGGCTTTGAGACGCTGCAAAACGATTCCGGACAATTCCGGCGGGCTGTAGTTGCGACCCTGCACGCGGATGCGCGCGTCGCCGTTGGGCGAATCGACGATCTCGAACGGCGATGTCTCGCGCATCTTCAACACTTCTGACGAGCCAAATTTTCTGCCGATGAGACGCTTGACTGCGTAGACCGTGTTCGACGCGTTTGTGACCGCCTGGCGTTTAGCGATCTGACCAACGAGCCGCTCGCCTTTGTCAGTGAAACCGACAACCGTGGGCGTCGTCCGTCCGCCTTCTTTGTTCGGAACAATCTGCACCGCGCCGCCTTCGAGCACGGCGACGCAGCAGTTGGTCGTCCCTAAATCGATTCCGATCGCTTTTCCCAT